>JAACFA010000005.1 GCA_009937625.1 Gammaproteobacteria bacterium
TCGTGCTGCATTTGCAGGCGCTGCGGCGCAAGCGCCGCGAGTTCATTATCTGCGGTGACTGGAATATTGCGCATCAGAACATCGATTTGAAAAACTGGCGCTCGAATCAGAAGAATTCCGGGTTTTTACCCGAGGAACGCGCCTGGTTAACCGACCTGTTCGATCGTGTCGGCTTAGTCGACGCGTTTCGGGTCGTCGACTCACGCGCCGAGCAGTACACCTGGTGGTCGAATCGGGGTCAGTCCTGGGACAAGAACGTGGGTTGGCGGATAGATTACCAAATCGTTACGCCGGGGCTGAGAGACCGGATTCGGAAGGCCCGCATTTATCGCGATCAGCGATTCTCCGACCATGCGCCGCTGATCATGGACTACGATCTGGAGCTGCTGACCTAGTGGCAGATCCCGAACCGCGGCCGCCGTCGCCGATCGAGCTATTTTTCGATCGGCGCGTGGTAACCATGCTGTTTCTCGGTTTTTCCGCCGGTATTCCCCTGTTGCTGATATTTTCGTCGCTGAGCCTGTGGTTGCGCGAAGCCGGTGCCGAACGTGCGGCGGTAACCTACTTTAGCTGGGCCGCGCTCGGTTACTCGTTCAAATTTGTCTGGGCGCCGCTGGTCGATCAGCTGTCGGTACCCGGATTAACTGCTCGTCTCGGCCGCCGCCGCGCCTGGATGCTGGTAGCACAGGTCATCATCATCATGTCGATCTTGTCGATGGCAATGATCGATCCGTCCTCGACCCGCTCCAGCCTGACGCTGATGGCATTAGCTGCAGTTATGCTCGGATTCTCGTCGGCGACGCAGGATATTGTCATCGACGCTTACCGCATCGAATCGGCCGAACCCGAGCTGCAGGCGATGATGTCCGCGACTTATATCGCCGGTTATCGCATCGGCATGCTGGTGGCGGGCGCCGGCTCGCTGTTTCTCGCCGACTGGTTCGGCAGCAGTAGCGAAATCTATAACTACCAGGCCTGGCAATGGACCTACTCCGCGATGGCGCTGGCGATGCTGGTGGGCGTGACCACGACCCTGATTATCAGGGAGCCGCGCGTGCCGCAGGCGGCAAACGAGCCGATTAGTAACCACGACACGGTACGATTTCTGTTGTTGTTCGTGATTGCGATAGGCGGCTTCGTGAGCGTGTTTTTCGTCTCCAGCGAGAGCGCGGGTGAAGCCAAGGCGAGTTTGGCAGCACTGCTGGGTAACCCGTTTCTGGCGGCTTTTATCACGGAAAGCCTGCGACTGGTGCTGGCCTTGTTCAGCGCATGGCTGCTGGCATTGCTGCTGGTCAAGTCGGGCATCGTCGATTACTCGATGGTCGAACGTACCTATCTGCTGCCGATACGGGATTTCTTCGAGCGTTATGGATGGTCGCTGGCCTGGATACTACTTGCGCTAATCGGGATGTATCGTATTGCCGACATCGTGCTGGGGGTTATTTCAAACGTGTTCTACCAGGATCTTGGCTTCAGCAAATCCGAGATTGCCAGCGTGGTAAAAACCTTTGGGCTACTGATGACGATTGCCGGCGGCTTCGTCGGCGGTCTGCTGGCGTTGCGATTCGGCGTGATTCGAATCTTACTGCTGGGAGCCATACTCGCCGCGGCAACCAATCTACTTTTTATGCTGCTCGCCGATATCGGTTACAACATGTTCTGGCTCTACGTGGTGATCTCGGCGGATAACCTGTCGGCCGGCATTGCCAGCGCAGCGTTCGTTGCCTTCCTTTCGAGCCTGACCAACGTGTCGTTTACCGCGATGCAGTACGCGATTTTCAGTTCGTTGATGACCCTGATCCCGAAATTGCTCGGCGGATACTCTGGATCGATGGTCGACGCCATGGGCTATCCCGCGTTTTTCTTACTGACGGCAATCCTTGGTGTGCCGGTGCTGTTGCTTATCATGGTGGCGGCGCGAAAGATCGAGATTCAGGATCGCCGTGATTCCTGAATTTTGTTGTATCATGTGCAGATTACAAGTATTCGATTGAAACACCATGAGTAAATCAGAGCAACTTTTCAAGCAGGCCACAGCGGTGATCCCGGGTGGAGTCAATTCACCGGTGCGGGCTTTTAACGGAGTCGGCGGGACACCGCTTTTTATCGATCGGGCCGAGGGTGCCTACCTGATCGACGTCGACGGCAATCGTTACATCGACTATGTGGGTTCCTGGGGGCCGATGATAACCGGTCACGCGCACCCCGAAATCATCGCCGAGGTTACCAGGGTGGTGCAGAAAGGACTAAGTTTCGGCGCACCCTGCGAGCTCGAAGTCGAACTGGCGCAGCGCATTTGCGATACGATGCCGAACATCGAGCTGGTGCGTATGACCTGCTCGGGCACGGAGGCGGCGATGAGCGCGATTCGCCTGGCGCGAGGGTTTACCGGGCGCGACAAGATCATCAAGTTCGAGGGCTGTTATCACGGCCACGCCGATTCGCTGCTGGTCAAGGCCGGTTCCGGCGCGCTGACGCTGGGCGTGCCGAGTTCCCCCGGGGTGCCGGCGGCGCTGGCCGATTACACCGTGACACTCGAATACAATAACAGTGCCCAGGTGCGCGAAGTCATGGCTGAAATCGGCTCCGAGGTTGCCTGTATTGCGGTCGAGCCGGTGGCGGGTAACATGAACTGCGTGCCGCCGGTGGAGGGGTTTCTGCAAACCCTGCGCGACTGTTGCGACGAGTCCGGCAGCGCACTGCTGTTCGACGAGGTCATGACCGGATTTCGCGTCGGGCTCGGGGGCGCGCAGGAGCGTTACGGTATCGTGCCGGACCTGACTTGTCTCGGTAAGGTTATCGGCGGCGGTATGCCGGTCGGCGCCTTCGGGGGTAAACGCGAAATAATGAATCACATCGCACCGCTTGGCCCGGTTTACCAGGCGGGCACGCTGTCGGGCAACCCGGTGGCAATGGCGGCGGGATTGAAGAACCTGGAGATTATTTCACGCCCTGGATTCTTCGAGGAGTTAACCCAGCGTACTACCCAGTTGCTCGAAGGCTTGAGCGCAGCGGCGGAAGCAAACGATATCCCGATGCGCACTAACCAGGTCGGGGCCATGTTCGGCCTGTTTTTTACGGATCAGCCAGAGGTGACCAGCTTCAGCCAGGTCAGTGCCTGCGACGTGGAACGCTTCAAGAAATTCTTCCACGGGATGTTGCAACGCGGTGTCAATCTGGCGCCTTCGGCCTACGAGGCCGGTTTTGTCAGCGCGATGCACGGTGCTGCCGAAATCGAGCAAACCGTGGAGGCCGCCGCGGCCACTTTTGCAGAATTTTAACTAATCGATATCAGGCGTATCGTCATTCCGCTCGGGCCGCGCGGACCTTCGCCGGAATGACTCGGCCGGGGCGGATCAAAGGCCGAGCATGCCCTTTTTCAGTTTCTTGTCGGCCGGGCGATTGCCGAGCCAGATTTCGAGCAGGGCGTTTTTGAAGTCCTTGCCGGCGATCATGCCCAGTACCTTGTCGTTGCGGGTGATGCGCACTCCCTGGTCTGGGATGTAATCGAAGGCGTACTGCTCCTTGGCGACCACGTTGCTATCGAAGTACTGGTAGAATTGTTCGATTCTCGGCTGCAGCTGTTGCAGGGTTTCCGCGCTTTGATTTTTTTCGAAACCTTCGCGCCAGGCTGTTATCAGTTTCTCGCGGTCGACTTCCTTGTAAACGAAATCCAGCTGCACTCGCCAGGGGCCGTGACGCGACAGTATTTCGGCGACATCGCTCGATTTGCTCGGCAGGTACAACGACCCGACATACACGTCCACCCAGAACTTTTCGCGCAGGCCGGCGCCGTTGAGCAGCAGTGTCTGGCCACCCGGCATCTTGATTTCGTCGTCGATAAAAATACCCGACAGCTCGGCCGCCATGGCGAGTGCACCCCACAGGCCGAGACATGTCGCGAGTAGTATTTTTTTCATTGCCGTATTCTCCGGGAGACCGACCTTGGGCCAGTGTAAGTCCGCCCGGGTACAATTGGAACCCCCGCGATCTGCGGCCCGGTATTATCCCGGGGTCGATTCGTTGGCTGCTTTCGGTTTGATGTACTGGATAACGCCGAGGCGGATCAGCTCGGCATGCAAGATGACCGCGCGGTCGCTGCATTCCGGAATTTCGAGCAGGCGCTGCTTCAGCGCCGCCTCCAGCGGCAGCAGGAAAATCAGCTGGTAAAGAATTTCCGAAAACGACTGGTCCGCCTTCCGGATACGGCCCTCCTGGGCGCTGATATGATCGAGCAGCTCGAGCATGTAATGGAACTGCTCGGGTATTTCCAGGGTGTTTCTTTCCTCGAGAATCCTGGCCTCGGCAAACGTCAGTCCGCCAGGGCGGGTTCGAGTAGACAGGATTTCGAAACGATCCAGGCCGAGCACGGTGATGCCCAGCAGTCCGTCGGCGCGATGTTCCCAGTCATTTATCGCGACCCTGGTGCCGACCGAGTAGATGTCTGCATCGATGGCGGTTTCTTCGCCCTTGTGAATCAGCACGACTCCGAAAACGCTGTTTTCGCGCATGCAGTCGGCAACCATGTCGAGGTAGCGCGGCTCGAAAACTTTCAGCCCCAGCGTGTTGCCCGGCAGCAGCACGGTCTTTAACGGAAATAACGGAATCTCTACCATGCTCGAGTCGCTATGAATTTGCCTGGTGCCCCCAGCGCGGCGACAAGCTGTTTTCGATATCGAGTTGATCGAGTATGCGTGCCACGATGAAATCAACCAGTTCGGCCACCTCGGTTACGCCGTGGTAGAAACCCGGGTTAGGCGGCAGTATAACGACCCCGAGGCGCGACAGCTTGAGCATATTCTCCAGGTGTATGCTGGAGAACGGTGTTTCCCGGGGCACCAGGATCAGCGTCTTGCGCTCCTTAATGACGACGTCGGCGGCGCGGTGAATCAGGTTGTCGCTGCTGCCAACGGCAATCGAAGCCAGGCTACCCATGCTGCAGGGGCACACCACCATCGCGTCCGCCACCGACGAGCCGCTGGCCGGCGGTGCGGTCCACTGATCCCTCGAGTAAACGCTGATCAGGTCCGGGTCGGCATCGAAATAGTCGGCGAATTGCTGCCGCATTTTTTGCGGGGGGCCGGACAATTTGAGCTCGGTTTCCATGCCCATCACGATCTGTCCCGGCTGCGACGTGATGAATTGCACCCGGATATTGCTCTGCAGGCAGCATTCGAACAGACGCAGCATGTACTCAGCGCCGGAGGCCCCGGTCATCGCTAAAGTTATGGTGCGTGGTTTCATGGATCGGAAATGGCTATTTCGGCTTCCACCAGTTTGTCGGTAGCCTGCGACAGGCGCGCGATTAGATTTTCCAGGAAGATTCGGTAGTAGCGCAACTGGGTCTCGGTCGATGCCTGTTCCATCAGCGAGGTGCTGACGCACATCAGCGAAACCTCGGTGCGTGCGACGATGGTGGCATTACGCGGCTGGCGCGTCAAAAACGCGATTTCACCGAAGCAATCGCCCTGTTTCATCAAGCCCACGACCCGGTCGTTCTTGACCACCTCGACGCCGCCCTTGGCGATAATGTAAAAAGCGGTTTCCTGTTCGCCCTCGGTAACGATGACCTCGCCCTTGCCGAATTCCTTCCATTCGCTGGCGTTGACGACCTCGGTAATCTGTTCGTCACTGAAATCTTTGAAGAAGGCCAGGTAGCGCAAGGTTTTCCATTTTTCCTGCATGTCGATGCGCTCACCGACGCTGCGCAGTCGCCCAAAGGAGTTACTCAAGTCGCGCGCGAGCAGGTAAGCCGACTCGTAGCGATCGTAGATGATCTTCTGCATCGCCTTTTCGACGATGGCGGCGATGTGGTCCGGGACCTCGGGATTGACTTCCATGATCGGGTCGGGGTCGAGATTGCTGATCTTGTAGATCAGTGATTCCAGGCTGCCCGCTTTGTAGGGTGTTTTGCGCGCCAGCAGGGCGTACATGACCGCGCCCAGCGAGTAGATATCCGACTGCGCGACGAGGCGTTTCTCTTCGGACAATTGCTCGGGCGGCATGTACATCGGCGACCCCTGCACCTCGGTCTCGTGACCCTCGAAACCGACGTCGACGTGGGCGATGCTGAAGTCCATGATCTTTACTTCGCCGTCGTTGCTGAGCATGATGTTGCCGGGTTTCAAGTCGCGGTGAATAATCCCTTCGCGATGCACGTAGTCGAGACCCTTGGCACACTGGTAGATAACGTCGACGACCTGGTTCGGGGTTAGCGTCTTGCCGCCGGTCACGTATTCCTGCAGCGTGACGCCGTCGACGAACTCCATGACGATGTAGTTGAGGTCGTCTTCCTGGCCGGCATCGTAAACGCTGACCACCGACGGGTGATGCATGCGCCCGGCGCTGTAAACCTCGGAAAAAAAGCCTTCGCGCAGCTTTTGCTTGGTGGCTGGATCCATGTCATGAGCAGAATGCGCCACCTTGATCGCAACCGTGCGCTGGACGAAGGGATCGAAGGCCTCGTAGACGACCCCCATCGCGCCGCGGCCGATACGGCGCTTGATTTCGTACTTGGCTATTTTGGTAGGTCTCTGTGATTTCTCAGACATACTCGAAGTCTAGTTTTGCATCGCGTCTATGAGGCGTTGATGTATGTTATCGAAGCCGCCATTACTCATAATAACGACTTGATCTCCCGACCGACAATTTTGCAACAAGTAATCGATAATTTGTTGTGAATCGGATTTTATTTCTACTATTGTAGGCGCAGATTCGGCCATTTGCCCGAGATCCCACTGTAAACCGGGATTTTCGCAAACCAGAACCAGGTCGGCGGCGGCCAGCGACGCGCCAAGCTGGCCGGCGTGGGCGCCCATTTTCATCGTATTCGAGCGGATATCCAGCACTCCGATCAGTCGACCGTCGGTGGCTCCCTTCAAGGCTTTCAGGGTCAACGCGATCGCGGTCGGATGGTGCGCGAAGTCATCGACGATTCGCACGCCGTCGATCTCGGCGATGATTTCCTGGCGCCGCCTGACGCCGTCGAAGCTCGCCAGCGACCTGAGCGAGGATTCGATCGGAACCCCCGCGTGGCGAGCGGCGAGGAGCGCGCTGCAGGCGTTAAACGCGTTGAACTGCCCGGGTTGCGACAGCAGGAGCGGGAAGGCGGCGCCGGGTTCACGCTGATGCAGAACCTGCTGCTCATCGAGATAATAATCGGCGCTCGGGTCCTGTTTCGAAAGGTTCACGATTTCGCTCCAGCAGCCCATTTGCAGCACGCTGCGCAGATTTTCGTCATCCTGATTGACCACTATCTGCGCGCTCGCGGGCAGGGTTCGCACGAGGTGATGGAACTGGCGTTTGATCGCGTTGAGGTCGTCGAATATATCCGCATGATCGAATTCGAGATTGTTCAGGACCAGCGTGCGCGGATGGTAGTGGATGAACTTGGAACGCTTGTCGAACAGCGCCGAGTCGTATTCGTCCGCCTCGATCACGAAGAAAGGATCCTTGCCGAGCCTGGCGGAACCCGAAAAATTCTGGCTGATGCCGCCGATCAGGTAGCCGGGCTCGAGCCCGGCGTCCTCGAGTACCCAGGCCAGCATGCTGCTGGTCGTGGTTTTTCCGTGGGTACCTGCAACCGCCAGTACCCAGCGCTTATGCAGCACCGCCTCGTAAAGCCATTGCGGCCCCGAACAATACCGCAGACCGCGCTCCAGAATTTCCTCGAACTGTGGATTACCCCGGGTAATCGCGTTGCCCACGACGAACATGTCGAAGTCATCGGGTAGCGTGGCCGCATCATAGCCGTCGTGGAGCTTGATTCCGGCCCGTTCGAGTTGAGTGCTCATCGGCGGGTACACGTTCGCATCCGAACCCTCGACCTGGTAGCCGAGTTCGCGCGCGATCAGCGCAATGCCGGCCATGAAGGTGCCGCAGATTCCGAGAATATAAATTTTCACCAGTAGAACCAGACCAGGATGAATTGATAAAACACGTAGTAATTGAACGCTATCATAGCCGAAAGATGAACCGGTATTTCGAGTGCGCGTTTGAATATCAGCGACATGGCGGCCAGGTTCCAGATCAACAGCAGGTAGAATAGCGGATTTTCGAACAGGTTATCCTGCCCGGTATCGATTCGATAAACCAGGATCGAGGCCAGCGTGATGACCATGTTAATGCCGACCAGCGCCGAAAACGTCTGCTGGAACCGGGCGATCGAGTTTTTCCAGCGCAGCCCGCCATAGACGAACAACGCCAGCAGACTGAGTTCGAGGGTCAGGTGGGCGCTCAGCTCGCCAAAGCTGCGCTCCTCGTCCACCAGTCCGAGGCACAGCATATAGTAGGTGAATATCGTTAGCGCGGTGCACAACGGGTTATAAGGCAAGCGCTCCGGGCTCGACAGGAACAGGCTGAGGGAGACGTATTGCCTGAGGCTGACGAGCCATTGGCCGATGATATTTTGCATCGCGACATGATAGCCGGTTGCATGCTCGAGGAAAATGAATGTGGAAAAAATGCCAGTTGGTTATAATCACCGGCTTTTGACCCGTGGAATAAATGAAAGAACAAACAGCCAGCGATTTGCATAGCTTTCAGGGCCTGATCCAGACCCTGCAAAACTATTGGTCCGGGCATGGCTGCGTGATCATGCAGCCGCTGGACATGGAGGTTGGCGCCGGTACGTTCCATCCGGCGACTTTCATCCGGGCTATCGGGCCGGAGCCCTGGCGCGCCGCCTACGTGCAGCCGAGCCGGCGGCCGACCGACGGCCGTTACGGCGAGAACCCGAACCGGTTGCAGCATTACTTTCAGTTCCAGGTTTTGCTCAAACCCTCGCCCGACGATTTCCAGGAGCTTTACCTGGGTTCGCTCGAGGCCCTGGGACTCGACTTACTGGTGCACGATATCAGGTTCGTCGAGGATAACTGGGAATCGCCCACGCTCGGCGCCTGGGGCCTGGGCTGGGAAGTCTGGCTGAACGGCATGGAGGTGACGCAGTTTACTTATTTCCAGCAGGTGGGGGGGCTCGAATGCCATCCGGTTTCGGGCGAAATCACCTACGGTATCGAGCGCCTCGCGATGTACCTGCAGGGAGTCGACAACATTTTCGATCTGGTCTGGACTCGCGGCCCGCAGGGTAATGTCAGTTACGGTGATATCTATCATCAGAACGAGGTGGAACAATCGACCTATAATTTCGAGTTGGCCGATACCGATGCGCTGTTCAACTGGTTCGATATGTGCGAAGCGCAATGCCAGTTGCTGCTCGAGAATAAATTGCCCCTGCCGGCTTACGAGCAGGTGATGAAGGCGTCGCATGCCTTCAACCTGCTCGATGCGCGCCATGCGATATCGGTGACCGAGCGGCAACGCTTTATCCTGCGAGTTCGCACGCTGTCGCGCGGGGTCGCGGAATGCTACTACGAATCTCGCGCAGCGCTCGGGTTTCCGCTGATCAAGCAGGAGGCCGGCGATGCATAGCGACTGCCTGATCGAAATTGGAACCGAGGAACTGCCGCCGCGGGCGTTACGTTCGCTGTCGCAGAACTTCGGCGCGATAATGCAGCGAGCACTGGTCGAGCATGACCTTGCTCCCGGCGCGCTCGAAGTGTTTGCTACCCCGCGCAGACTGGCGGTGTTATTCAGAGACACGCCGACGCGTCAGCCCGACCAGGTGATCGAAAAAAGGGGACCCGCGCTGGCGGCCGCGTTTGACGACGACGGTAACCCGTCGCGCGCCGCGCTGGGCTTCGCCGGCTCCTGCGGGGTCGAGGTCGGGCAGCTGGAGCGCCGCGAGACCGACAAGGGCAGCTGGCTCTACTTTTGCAGCACGCAGGCGGGCAAAAGCCTGCAGGAATTGCTGCCGCAGCTGCTGGTCACGGCGCTCGCCGAATTACCGATTCCCAAACGCATGCGCTGGGGCGATCGCAGTGACGAATTCGTGCGCCCGGTCAAGTGGTTGCTGCTGATGATCGACAATGAAGTCGTCGATACCGAGCTGTTCGGATTGCGTTCGGGCAACCGGAGTTTCGGTCATCGTTTTCATGCGCCGACGAGCCTGGAGATCGCGTCGCCGGGAGAATACGAAGAGACGCTGTTGTCGCAGGGGATGGTAATCGCGAGCTTCGAGCAGCGGCGCGATGCTATCCGCAAGCTGGTCGAAGAGGCGGCCGCGCGCGTCGGCGGTTCGGCGCACATCGAAGACGACCTGCTGAATGAAGTCACTGGGCTGGTGGAGTACCCGGTCGCGGTATGCGGCCAGTTCGACCCCGAGTTTCTCGAGTTACCGGTGGAGGTGCTGGTGACGACGATGCAGGAGAACCAGAAATATTTTGCCCTGTTCGACGATGATGGCGCGCTGTTGCCGCATTTCGTCGCCATCTCCAACATCGACAGCCGTAAACCCGAGGTGGTTGCCGGCGGCAACGAGCGGGTGATTCGACCGCGCTTTGCCGATGCCGGTTTCTTTTTCGCCCAGGATCAGAAGCAGGGGCTCGACGTGATGCGATTTCGCCTCGATTCGGTCGTGTTTCAGGAAAAGCTGGGTAGTCTGGGCGACAAGACTGCGAGAATTATCCGGCTGGCCAAGTATATCGCGAGCCATAGCGGTGCCGATCAGGACCTGGTTCGGCGCGCGGCCGATCTGTGCAAGGCCGACCTGATGAGTGACATGGTGGGGGAATTCCCCAAACTGCAGGGCGTCATGGGTCGTTACTATGCGCAGCTGCAGCAGGAAGAGCAATCGGTATGCGATGCCATCGAGCAGCATTATTGGCCGCGGCATGCCGGCGACCGGCTGCCGCAGGGACCGATTGCGCAGGCACTGGCGCTGGCCGACAGACTCGATAGCCTGATCGGCATCTTCGGTATTGGCGAAAAGCCCGGTGGTGATAAAGACCCGTTTGCCTTGCGCCGCGCCGCGCTCGGCGTATTGCGTATTATCGTCGAAAACCGTTTAACGCTCGATCTGCGCGATCTATGCCAGGCTGCCGCCGATGGTTACCACAAGCAAATCGACGCGGCGGCGGTAATCGACGAGGTGATCGATTACGTGTTCGATCGTCTGCGGGCCTATTACCAGGAGCAGGGCATCGGTTTCGATATCGTCGATGCGGTCGCCTACAGCCGTCCCGGCCAGTTATACGATTGCGATTTGCGCATCCGCGCCCTGCTCGAGTTTCAAAGTCACGAAGCTGCCCTGGCGCTGGCCGCGGCCAACAAGCGTATCGGCAATATTCTCAAGAAGCAGGACAAAATTGCCGATACGGTCGACCGCTCGTTGTTACTGGAGTCGGCCGAGACGCAACTCTACGAGCAACTGCTGGAGCGCGCCGACTCGGTCAGGCAGCAGTTTGCTCAAGGCGAATACCTGCAGGGGCTGGAGCGGCTTGCCGAACTGCGTCCTGCGGTTGACCTGTTCTTCGACGAGGTTATGGTCATGGTTGACGACGAAGCCCTGAAAAACAACCGGCTTGCACTACTCGATCAACTGTTGCAAAGTTTCCGACTAGTCGCTGATTTTTCACGGATTCAGTCCTGAGGGACCTAAGCAAGGCGGGAGATCCGAGTGCCCAAAATGGTAATCCTTGATAGAGATGGCGTCATCAACCACCAGGCCGATGACGACGTCACTACCGTGGATGGATGGGACCCGATACCAGGCAGCATCGAAGCCATTAACCGGCTCAAGAAGGCCGGCTATCTGGTGACGATTGCGAGTAACCACTCCGGTATCGCGCGCGGTTATTACAGCGAAAAGGACCTGCAGCAGATGAACGATAAAATGCAAAAACTGCTGGCGATCCGCGGTGCCAGCGTCGACGGGATTTTTTACTGTCCCCATGGCCCCGAGGCCAACTGTATTTGTCGTAAACCAAAGCCGGGTTTGTTGTTCAAGATTGCCAAGCAGTTCGGAATCGATTTATCGCAAACGCCGGTTGTCGGGGACAACATCAGCGACATACAGGCGGCTAAAATGGCCAACGCGAAGCCGGTGCTGGTGCGCACCGGCAAGGGTGAGTACGTGATGCAACATTTTCCGGAAGCCCTGGATGTCCCGGTGTACGATGACCTGGCTCATTTCGTACGCGAAACCCTGCGGCGAAAATAGAGTATAAGCAGTGGTTAACCCGCTTTATAAATTCTGGTTGGTTCTGCGCTCGACGGTCTTCTGGATCTTCTTTTTACCGGCAACGCTGATTCTGGCCGGCCTGCTGTCGCTGGCGTTTTTCATGCCGCTGGGTTTCCGCGTCGGCATCGTGCATGTGTGGATTGGTTTCAGTCTCGCCTGCCTGCGACTGTTTTGCGGACTCAAATACGAAGTCGAGGGGCTCGAGAATATTCCCGATCACGGATTCATCGTCATGAGCAAGCATAGCTCGACCTGGGAAACAATCGTGATCCAGCGTTTTTTTCGACCGATGGTCTGGGTGGTGAAACGTGAATTGACCTGGATCCCGTTTTTCGGATGGGCGCTGAAGTCGATGGACGCCATCGCGCTCAATCGCGGTACCGGGCGCAAGGCCATCAACCAGTTGGTTCAGGAAAGTCGTCGAAGCATGGACGAGGGGCGAATCCTGATGCTGTTTCCCGAAGGCACGCGCGTGCCGCCCGGGCAGATCAAGCCGTTCAAACTGGGTGGTGCAATCGTATCGCAGCAAACCGGATACTCGGTGCTGCCAATCGCTCATAATGCCGGGGAGTACTGGCCACGTCATAGCTGGATCAAGTGGCCTGGCACCATTCGCGTGGTTATCGGCAAACCGATCTATCCAGCGGGCAGGAAGCCGGAACGGATCATCGAGGAAGTCGGTAACTGGATCCTGGCGGAATGCGACAGAATTAGCGATCGGGCGCAGTTAAAACGGCTGGGTATTCTATAATTGCTGTCCAGTCTCTTTTCCGGAGCGGACATGTCGCGCCTCGTTTACGATAATCCTGAAATCGGTACCGCCGGTGCGGTTTAGTTTACTGCTCCTGTTGTTATTCTCGAGCCTGGTGAGCGCCGAGTGGACCGGCGTTGCGCTCGAAATCGGCGAAACCGATTCGGACTGGAAATTCGAAGACGATATCCGCGAAGCCCAGGTCAGCGAGATCAATTTTCAGATCGAAGAGAAAATCGAGACCGGTTTAACCTTTGGCGCAATTATTGGCTACTTCGATATGCGCGTGATAGCCGACAGTGACAGCGCGGCAGAAACCCTTAAATTCGATGGCCAGTACCTTGGCCTTTATATACGTCAGCCGTTACCGATCAGTAAACATGTATCGTTTCACGGGTTATTCAGTATCCGTTATGCCAACGGTACCGAAAGCGGTGCTGACGAGGAGGATGACGAGAAGGATATCGATTGGACGCAAAGCTCTTTCGAGCTGGGTCTCAACCTGCGTTTCTCGAGATTGCGGATCGCACCCTACGCGATATACCAGGATGTCGACGGCGACATCAGCGGAGGCGGCACCGAGGTTTTCGAGCCTGACGAACCGCTGACACAGGGAGTTCGCTTCGATTATTTCGTCGAGGATACCGCATTTGTCCGCTTCGAATTCGTCACCGGCGGGCGCAGCGGCGGCTACCTGAGTTTCGTGCGCCGCTACTAGTCGCCGTTGCGATACTGGTTCTTGCGTTCGTTATAGATCTGGACCAGTTCGTCGATCCTGGCCTGGTCGTACTCTCGCAGCCCGCTAAGCACCATCTTTTTCTGACCCTTGCCAACGGTTTCACCGTTGCACAGGAGATCGTAATTGAGCGCAACGTCACCGCGTTTATTATAGAGCCGGAAGATGCTCTCCGACAGCGACAGATCGACCGAATCGATGTCGAGGGTATCCAGCGAGATTCGCATATGGTCGTAAATCACCAGCGGGCGCTCGGTATTGATCATGATGTTGTTTTTTTTCATCAGCGGCACCAGCACGTGCGGGAAGGTATGCCCGGAAAATTCGACGTAGTTGAGCGTCAGCGAGTCGATCAGTTTCTGGTCTTTACTGTGTTCGCCGTTGCTCGAGATATCGAGGTATTTCTTGTCGTTCTCGTCGTAAATTGAAATTTCACGTGCATTGACTTCCGGCAGGATCAGGATGTCCTCACCGCTGACCATCCCGGAAAACGAGAACCCCATGGTCTGACGCAGGCCGTAGTGATGGATGATTACCGCGAACAGCAGATCCCCCGGCACGCAGAATCGCTTCGAGTCGACATCGTGTATCGGGTTGAAGTCACCCGCTACCGTTTTAGCGAAAGCGCTTGCCTGTTGCCGCGTGAACGAAAGTTTGCAACCGTCCAGGTTATAGTATTTTTCTAGGTTCATTTTATTATCGGGTTAACTTCCAGCGGCCCAGGGTGGTATCTTAACTCATTTTCCGAGGCGATAGTTAAAGTGAGTAAATCGGGGCAAGGATTCGGTCGGCAGGCGGCAGGGCATGCTTAGTTTTTCCGACCTGGCTTTGCGGCGCTCGACCACGCTGCTGTTCGAGGCGGCCAGCTTCAAGGTATACGGCGGTCAGAAGCTCGGTATTACCGGCGCCAATGGTTGCGGCAAGTCGTCGTTGTTCGCACTGATCAAAGGAGAACTGTCGGCGGACCAGGGCGAATTCAGCATGCCGAAAGACTGGGCGGTGGCCGCGGTCGAGCAGGAGACCGGGCTCAGTGCGCGCCAGGCGCTAGACTATGTCATCGATGGCGATACCGAGCTGAGGCAAACCGAGGCGCGGCTGGCGCAGGCGGAGCGCGATCATGATTCGACGCAAATTGCCGGCTGTCACGAGCGGCTGCAGGAAATCGATGGTTACCAGGCGCAAAGCCGGGCTGCACGCCTGCTGGCGGGTTTGGGGTTCGCCGATGCGGAAATGTATCAGCCGCTGAACAGTTTTTCCGGCGGCTGGATCATGCGCCTTAACCTGGCCCGGGCCCTGATGTGCCGCTCCGACCTGTTGCTGCTCGACGAGCCCACCAATCACCTGGACCTGGACGCGGTGATCTGGCTGGAGCAGTGGTTGAGGCGCTATTCGGGCAGCTTGCTGCTGATTTCGCACGACCGCGATTTTCTCGATGCGGTGGTCGATAGCGTGGCCCATATCGAGGACCAGCGCATTACGCTTTACCGCGGCAATTATTCGGCCTTCGAAGTGCAGCGGGCAGAACGCCTGGCGCAACAACAGGCGGCGCATCAAAAGCAACAGCAAAGCATAGCGCATATGCAAAGTTACATTGACCGCTTCCGCGCCAAGGCGACCAAGGCGAAGCAGGCACAGAGCCGTATCAAGGCGCTCGAAAAAATGCAGCTGATTGCACCGGCCCATATCGATTCCCCGTTTCACTTCGAATTCCGGGCGCCGGCGGCCTTGCCCAGTTCCCTGCTCAAGCTCGACCACGTAACGACCGGCTACGGCGATAAGATTGTGCTGCAGGATCTCGAGTTTTCGTTGATACCGGGCGAGCGCATCGGGTTGCTCGGTTTGAATGGCGCCGGAAAATCGACTTTCATCAAACTGCTGGCCGGGGAGCTGACCGCTGTTAGCGGTGAGATCACCCGCGCCAGGGAATTGCGTATTGGTTATTTTGCCCAGCACCAGGTAGAGCAGCTCGATCTCGAGGCGAGTGCACTGCTGACCATGCAGCGTCTCGACCCCGGGCTCGGCGAACGCCAGATTCGCAGTTTTCTCGGCGGCTTCAATTTTCGAGGCGACAAGGTTTTGCAGGCGGTAAAGACTTTCTCCGGCGGCCAAAAGGCGCGCCTGGTGCTCGCCTTGCTGATCTGGCAACGTCCTAACCTGTTACTGCTGGACGAACCTACCAATCACCTGGACCTGGAAATGCGGCTGGCGCTGAACCAGGCGTTACAGGGTTTCGAAGGCAGCGTCATCCTGGTGTCTCACGATCGGCATCTGTTGCGCAGCGTGTGTGACGACCTGTGGCTGGTCGATCGAGGGCAGCTGCAGCGTTTCGACCAGGACCTCGACGCCTATCCTGCCTGGCTGGCAAAGCGTAAAGCGGGTAGCGCGAGTCAGCCGGCGATGAGCGCCGGCCACAACAAGGCGGGTAATGGCGCGAGCCATCGACGCGAATTGAAGGCGCATGCCGCGAAGCTGGTTAAAATCGAGCGCGAAATCGCCCGGCTCAGCGCGACGCGTGATCAACTGGAACAGCAATTGAGTGAGCAGTCGATCTACGATGCACAAAACCGGGAAACGCTGAATTCTGCCCTGGTTGCACAGGCCGAAAACCAGCAGCGTCTAACCCGGGCGGAAGAGAACTGGCTGCAATTGAGCGAAACCATCGAGGAGCTGGAGCGACAGGCTGGCTAGCCGCCGTGGCAGTCGCAGACTATTTTCCCGAGAGTCTTGAGCGCGGTCTCGGTCGACTCGTTCCATGGAGAGCCGCAGTTGATGCGCAGGTGATTCCTGAAACGACGGGTTGCCGAAAACAGTATGCCCGGAGTGATGGCAATATTGTGTTCCAGCGCGCGATTGAAAATATCGATGCTGTCACATCCTTCTGGCATTTCCACCCACAGCACGTTGCCCCCGTGTGGATGCGAGATGCGGGTGCCCTGCGGAAAATTTTTGGCAATCATGAAGCGCCCGCGCTCGACCTGTTCGCGCATGGCCAGGCGCAGGCGCACCAGGTGGCGATCATACTGGCCGCTGCTAAGGAATTCGGCGAGCGCGAGTTGATTGATCGACGATGTAGCCGACGACCAGGCCTGTTTGTACTGTAGAAATTTTTTGTGGTATCGGCCCGCAACGACCCAGCCCACGCGGTGGCCCGGCGCCAGGGTCTTGGAGAAGGACGAGCAGCTCAGGACGATGTTGTTCAAGTCGTAGGACTTGGCCGGACGGGGAGGTTTGTCGCCAAAATAAACACTGCCGTACACGTCGTCTTCGATCAGTGGTATATCGCGTTCCGCCAGCAGGTTGACGAGCTCGCGTTTGCGTTCCTCGGGCATCTGGCAGCCCAGCGGATTGCTGGTGTTGGGCGATGCCATTACGGCCTTGATATCCATCGTGTCGAAAGCCTCCTCGAGCGCGTCGATGTCGAGCCCGGTTACCGGGTCGGTATCGATTTCGACCGCCAGCATTCCCATCTGCTCGATCATGCGCAGCACTGCAAAGTAGGTGGGAGATTCGACCGCGATGATGTCGCCGCGCTTGGCTACCGTGCGCAGGCTGATCGACAGGGCCTCGGTCGCGCCCGAGGTGATGATAATGTCGTCCGCGCTGACGCGGGTATAGTTTTGAGCGTATCGCTGGGCAATCTGCTTGCGCAGCTTGCGGTCGCCGGGTGGAAACAGGTAATCCATGCTGCGTTGCGGGTAACGACTGATGATGCTGCGGGTTGCGCGCGTCAGGGACTTGACCGGCATGAACTCCATCGATGGATTGGACGTGCCGAACGGGACGATACGCGGGTTGTTGGCGTTGCGAAAAACTTCCTCGAACAGATCGCCAAAGCGAACCCGCCGCGCCTGCCCGGGGGTCGCGGTCGATTTACCGATATCGTTTATTTGATTGACCAGCGCATTGACGTAGAATCCGGATTGCGGCTTCGCGCTCAGAATGCCCTGGTCTTCGAGATTGACATAGGACTGGGTAATGGTAGCAATACTGACCCCGAGCTGTTTGCTGAGTTTGCGCAGCGAGGGCGCTTTGTCGCCGGGCTTGAGGTCTCCCTTCTCGATTAGCTCTTTGATATAGCGTGAAACCTGGTCGTATTTATAGGTTTCCGGACGCGTAACTGTCATGGTATTCCACCAACTGTATTGCAGTGATTTCGAAAAAATTGTAACTGTTATTATAACAGTTTCGTCCATATTATTGCATCATTGCCGGTGCGGCAGTTCGACTGCCCAGGCAACAAGTTAAAACCCCCTCCTCCTCCTCAGGTTTTGACTTATATTATGCCCTCCCGAATTCGGGAGGGCTTTTTTTTGCCTGCAGGCCTGCTGCGCTTGCAGCTGCGGCGTTGGAATTCGGCTCGAGACGTTCGCGTACTTTAGAGTACGCTCACGCCATCTCGCCAAATTCCGCCTTGCAGCTGCGGCGCTCGCGACGGCCTGCAGGCAAAAAAATCTCCGGCACGTTGCTGGCCTCGTGCCGATCGATATCTTCCCGTGCGAGGTTTTCTCTGCTGCGCTTGCAGCTGCGGCGCTATAGTAGGCAGTTCTTTAGTTGATTGCGGTGGCGGGAATGGCGCGCTCGGCGGGAGTCGAACCCACGACCTTTGGCTTCGGAGGCCAACACTCTATCCAACTGAGCTACGAGCGCTTTTCAATTCCTCGCGCTGCCCGACAGGGCAGGGCCGTGATTGTAAACTATCGCGCCGTGGTTTAGGCAGATTCGACAAATATTTTTTTGCGAATTAACCGCTTTTCGACGATAATGCGCTGCGTTTCAGACCCATCCAATGCCTGGAGAAACACGTGAGTGCTAGCGAAGAACAGACTTTTTCGACACACAATATAACCGTCCTCGGCGGTTTGTTGCTTATCGCATTGATCATCGGAGAAGTCGTTATCGGTCCTCAGAGCGATGAGGAACCGATGGCCGAAGTAGTCGACACCGTGGAAGATATTGCGATGCGTCTGAAGCCGGTAGTAACCCTCGGCGAGATGCGCAGCAACATGACGCTAGCTTCCGCCGCTGGCGGTGCGGCCGATCAGTCGCCCGACCAACTTTACCAGAGCGCCTGTCTCGCCTGTCATACAACCGGCGCCGCGGGTGCGCCCAAGATTGGCTTTGCCGCCGAATGGACCGAGCGCCTGGCGAAGGGCCTGGACGGCCTGGTAACCTCCGCGATCAACGGCATTGGCGCCATGCCGCCGCGCGGTGGTTCGCAGTTCAGCGACGATCAGATCAGAGCGGTTGTTGAGTATATCCTCGATCAATCGAAGTGATATCGCCGCCTGCCGGCGATATCGTCCCCAGCGCGCTAAATCAGTAATCCGGTAATCCGGTAATCCGGTAATCCGGTAATCCGGTAATCCGGTAATCCGGACAAGCGCTCCCTGGCTTTCCCTGATTCTCAAGATTTCGTACTACATCCTTTTTCGGTCTCGTTGCCGATACGAAATCGCCTCGGCGAGATGCGTCTCGGTGATCTGATCCGACTGCGACAGGTCGGCAATCGTGCGCGCCAGCTTGAGTAACTTGTGGTAGCTGCGCGCGCTCAGGCGCAGCTTGTCGATTGCCCGCACCAGTATCTGCTCCAGCCTGTTGTCGAGCCGACAGGCCTCGATTAACTGCCGGTTGTCGAGATTCGCATTGATACAGCCCTGGCGCGCCAGTTGCCGATGACGCGCGGCGCAAACTCGTTGTCGAACCCGCTCGCTGGTTTCTCCTGGCCGTTTGGTTTCGCCCAGCATTTCGTCATGAGGCAATCGCCCCAGCTCGATCTGGATATCGATACGATCAAGCAGGGGTGCCGACAGTTTGTTGCGGTAACGGCTCAACTGTTGTGGTGAGCAGTCGCAGGTTTTGATCGAATCACAGCCGCCCGGGCAGGGATTCAGTGCTGCAATTAGCTGAAATTTCGCCGGGAAGATGGCTTTGCCGGAGGCTCGCGAGATGTGGATTTGACCGGTTTCCAGCGGTTCTCTGAGCACCTCGATGACGCCCCGCCTGAACTCGGTTAGTTCGTCGAGGAACAGCACGCCGTTGTGGGCCAGCGATATTTCTCCCGGTTTGGGATTACCGCCGCCGCCCGCCAGCGCGACCCCCGAGACCGTGTGGTGGGGTGACTGGAAAGGGCGCTCGAGCCAGCTATGCGGATCGACCGGTTGCTGGGAAATCGAACGGATGCTGGCGAGGCTCATGGCTTCTTCCTCGCTCATCGGCGGCAAAATCGAGTTCAGGCGTCTTGCCAGCATGCTCTTCCCGGTACCCGGCGGTCCCATCATCAGCATGTGATGTCCGCCGGCGGCGGCAATCTCGAGAGCGCGTTTGGCCTGGTACTGGCCGCGAACTTCCGCCAGGTCGAGGCGGTAACCGGGCAACTTCGGTTCCGGCCTGGAGCCTGCTAACGGCAGCGGCTCGCCGCCATTCAGGCTGGCGCAAACCTGTGCCAGGGAGCTGCTCAACTGCACCGGCAGAGCGCGCACCAGCATCGCCTCGGGTGCGTTCTGGTCCGGTATCGTGACAGCCTGACCGGCTTTTTTGCTCGCAATGAGCGCCGGCAGCAAGCCTTCGATCTTGCGGCACTCGCCACTTAGTGCGAGTTCTCCGAAACAGGCGACATTCCGCAGCGTGGTGACGTTGACCTGGTTCGACGCGGCCAGGATTCCGAGTGCGATCGACAAATCGTAGCGACCTCCTTCCTTGGGTAAATCGGCGGGAGCCAGGTTGACCGTTATACGCCGCGCGGGAAATTCGAAACCCGAGTTGATGATTGCCGAGCGGACCCGGTCGCGCGCTTCGCGCACCGTGGTCTCCGGCAATCCGACTACGGTGAAGGCGGGCAATCCTCCGGATATGTGTACTTCGACGCAAACCTCGGGGGCGCTAATGCCCAATTGTGCGCGGGTAATGAGCTGAGTGAGTGACATGGCAGCATCCTTTCTGAAGATAAACCGGCCAGCAGGCTGGCCAGGCGAACGCTTCCGGCGTTCCGCGTAGCAGTCTAGCACGAATTTCTTGCCGGTTTCCCGCGCCCTTGGCTCGTTTTGCCGGGCAACTCGCTGGCAACTTACCCGAATGCGCAGCTTATCTATCCCCGAAGTTATATTAGTATATTAGGGTTTATTAATATAATGTTTCGGCAAGTTTCTAAGATCGAGAATTAACAGGGGGATTACGATATGAGTATTAAACGATTATTGGCGGCAGTTTCGGCTTTCACGCTGGCGTTGACCGTCGCTATTTCCAGTTCGGTATCTTTTGCCAGCGAAGAAGCGGCGAATCCGTCAGAACACAAATTTGAGCTGGCCAAGCAGTATTACGGTCAGTGCACCGACACCGACAGCGAGCAGTTTGACGCGATCCAGCCTCAACTCAAGGCGTTTACCGATATGGAAATCATGGCTGAAACCATGGCCGATCCGGCAAAATTCGCCCAGTTGATGACAGTCGTCAACGACCCACGCACCATTCATGTCATGACCAAGTGCGCCACCGAACCGGTCATGTGGGATACCTGGATGAGCGGCATGACCGACTTTAACAAGATGAGTCGTGCGATGAGCCACTTCATGAATCCGAACATGTACATGCAGTGGATGATGGCACCCATGAACCCCGCCATGTATCAGCCGATGATGCAAATGGCCGATCCGGCCTACTACACCCGCTGGATGAATGCGATGATGAATCCGGCCTTCTATCAACCGATTACCTCGCTGGCTAATCCCGGCTGGTACACCCCCCGAATCAACTGGATGATGAACCCGCAGTCGATGCAACCGATGTTCAACATGATGAACATGGGCGGCTACTTCGCCCCGGTGCCTGCAGCTGGAAGCCAGGCAGCAGTGCCTGCAAACTAGGACGTAAAAATCTGGCGCGGTATATTACCGCGCCAGTTCAAACCCCATCGGTAGCAAGCCATGAAACCAAACATGGGAACCGTCGACCGGGCAATCCGTTACGTCCCGGTCCCGGGATAGCAGTCCGATCTTTACGACTGCTGCTTCGGCGTTTGCTCCAGTTCCTTCAGTCGGGCCTCGATCGCTTCCAGTTTCTCCCGGGTGCGCGCCAGCACCCGCGCCTGAATATCGAACTCTTCTCGACTCACCATTTCGTAGTTGGCAAGCTGCTGCTGCAGCAGGCTTTTCAGGCGCGCGTCGAAGTCAGCCTTGGTCTGCTGTAAACCGGGTGGCAGTAGTTCATTGATCTTGGTGGATAACCGGTTGATCGTCTGATTGTCAATCATAAAAGCCCCAAAATAGTGCGAAAATACCAATATATGCACTAATAGTGTGCAAACAAAGCCTGGAATGGCTCAATATTAACGACTATTTGCTTGCTTGCCCAGAGTCGCCAAAATTTACCGCGAAATTTAATCGGAGAGATATCCATGAAAATCATTACCGCGATAATCAAGCCGTTCAAGCTCGATGACGTTCGCCAGTCGCTTGGAGAAATTGGAGTGCAGGGTTTGACCGTTTCGGAAGTTAAGGGCTTTGGGCGTCAAAAGGGGCACACCGAGTTATACCGGGGTGCGGAGTACGTGGTCGACTTCCTGCCCAAGGTGAAGCTCGAGATCGCGATCGACGACGACCTTGTCGATCAGGCAGTCGAAGCGATTACGAACAGCGCCAACACCGGCAAGATCGGTGATGGCAAGATTTTTATCACACCCCTTGAACAGGTTGTCCGTATTCGTACGGGTGAATCTGGTCCGGAAGCACTTTAGGAGATCACCATGGAAAACGAGATTTTTCAGTTACAGTACGCACTCGATACGTTTTATTTTCTCGTCTGTGGCGCTTTGGTCATGTGGATGGCGGCGGGCTTTGCGATGCTCGAAGCTGGCCTGGTGCGCTCCAAGAATACGACTGAGATCCTGACCAAGAACGTCGCCTTGTTCGCCGTAGCCTGCACCATGTACATGGTTTGCGGCTACTCGATCATGTACGGCGGGGGTGATTTCACGATGTTCCTGTCGGGCATAATGGGTGACGGCGTCGCCGGCGCCGAAGAGCCTGCGGCCTACGCGCCATCGGCGGACTTCTACTTCCAGGTCGTTTTCGTCGCGACCGCGATGTCAATCGTCTCGGGCGCGGTCGCAGAGCGCATGAAGCTGTGGGCGTTCCTGGTTTTCGCAGTGGTGATGACCGGCGTGATTTACCCCATGGAGGGTAGCTGGACCTGGGGTGGCATGCCGGTTTTCGGTATGTACACGCTGGGTGATCTCGGCTTCTCCGATTTTGCCGGCTCCGGTATCGTGCACATGGCGGGTGCGGCGGCCGCGCTAGCGGGTGTCATTCTGCTCGGTGCTCGTAAAGGCAAGTACGGTAAGAACGGCCAGATCAACGCGATCCCGGGCGCCAACCTGCCGTTGGCTACGCTCGGCACCTTCATCCTGTGGCTGGGCTGGTTCGGCTTCAACGGCGGTTCGGTACTGGCTACCGCGTCGGTCGAGAGCGCCAACGCGGTCGCTATCGTTTTCATGAACACCAATGCGGCGGCAGCGGGTGGCCTGATCGCGTCAATGATTCTCGCGCGGATCATGTTCGGCAAGGCCGATCTGACGATGGCGCTGAACGGTGCGTTGGCCGGCCTGGTGGCGATTACCGCCGAGCCGTCTACGCCGACGCCGCTGTTAGCCACGATCTTCGGTGCGGCCGGAGGCTTGTTAGTCGTATTCAGCATCGTAACCCTGGATAAGCTCAAGATCGACGACCCGGTGGGCGCGATCTCGGTGCACGGTGTGGTCGGTCTGCTCGGTCTGATGCTGGTGCCGTTGACCAATGATGGTTCCAGCTTTTCCGGCCAGATTGTCGGTGCCCTGACAATTTTCGTCTGGGTGTTCGTCGCCAGTTTCGTGACCTGGCTCGTGATCAAGACGGTCATGGGTATTCGCGTCAGCGAGGAGGAAGAGTACGACGGCGTCGATCTCTCCGAGTGCGGAATGGAAGCCTACCCCGAGTTTACCAACGCTACTACCTGATCCTGGCAAAACGGGGCCGGCGACTGCCGGCCCCGCCTTCTCTGTGCTAACATGCGCCTGATTCAAAAAATTAATACGCCATGTTGTGCCATATCTACCGCAGTAACCTCAAGTTCGACACCTACCTTTACCTGATCGACAAGGACGATTTTTCGGTTATTCCGCAGGAGCTGTTGCGCGTCTTCGGGCCGCCCGAGTTCAGTTTCAGCTTCGATTTGACCGGGGAACGCAAGCTCGCCAGGGAAGACGCCTCGGAAGTGATAGAAAACCTCGAAACCCAGGGCTATCATCTGCAGCTGCAGGGCGACGAGCTAATCGAAGAGATGCTCGCCCGCAAGGCCGTCAACTGACATTCAGACTTAAGTTCTGTATTTTCATACAGAACTTAAGTCTGAATGTCATCCCCGCGCAAGCGGGGATCTCAAAACGCTTCGACGATGTCCGACACGGAATACAGAACTTAAGTCTGAATGTCATCCCCGCGCAAGACTGCGCGTCCCGGCGGGGATCTCAAAACGTTTCAACGACACCCGAATCGGGATAATTCAGAACCTTCCTCTCGAAACGTTTAATAGAAGCTGTCCAATTAAAAATTGAGTCGATTGATCGTTTTCGGATTCTTGCACATAGGGCCTGTCTGCAACCTGAACATTCACCTAGAACCGATCACGCAGAGCGTAATAAGACATGCCGAGCACTAGCCCCGGCCAGCGCAGCAGGTCACCGCCGGGGAAGCTACGGGTCGGAATCTTGCCGAACAGATCGAACTTTTCGGCTTCGCCCGAGAGCGCTTCGGCGATCAGTTTGCCGGCCAGCGTAGCCAGCGCCACGCCCTGTCCCGAGTAGCCCTGCGCAAAATAAATACCCTGGCCGATGCGCCCGAAGTGCGGCATGCGATTGAGCGTAACCGCCAGCGTGCCGCCCCAGGCGTAATCGATGCCGGTAGCGGCGAGTTGCGGGTAGACCTGCAGCATCGGTTTGCGTACGAAACTCGCGATATCGGCAGGGAAATTCTGCCGGTAGTTTTCGCCGCCGCCGAACAGCATTCGCTTGTCGGCCGAAAGCCGGTAGTAGTTGACCACGAAACGCGAATCGGCAATCGCGACGTCGCGCGGGTTGATTTCTGCAAGCTGTGCCGCGCTCAGCGGTTCGGTGGCGATGACGAAATTATTGATCGGCATGATCTTGCCGGCGACCCTTTTTTCCAGCTTGCCGAGGTAACCGTTGCAGGCGAGCACGATGTGATCGGCCTCGACCACCCCGCGCTCGGTTTGTACGCGATTGGGCCTGCCTTCCTGGTAGCCGTAGACGGGCGTGTCGCGGTAAATCCTGGCCCCGGCGGCGAGCGCGGCATCGGCAAGCCCGAGCGCGTAGTTAAGCGGATGCAGGTGCCCGGCGCCCATGTCGAGGCTGCCGCCGTAATAGGACTCGCTGCCGACCAGTTCGGCCATGGCGTCCGGTTCGAGGTATTCGATTTGCTGGTAGTCGTACTCGCGCCTAAGAAATTCGACATATTGCTCGGTTTCCCGAGCGTAGCCGGGCTTGTGATTGGGGTGTGCGATCCCCGGTTTCAGATCGCACTCGATTCGATGCCTGTCGATAAGCTGCCTGGCGGTATCCTTGGCGGCCTCCGCCAGTTCCCAGAACTGGCGCGCGGCCTCGCTGCCGACCATCGCGGTTAACTCGACCTGGTCCTTGCGCTGGCCGCTGCACAGTTGGCCGCCGTTGCGCCCGGAGGCGCCCCAGCCGGGCTTGCGCGCCTCGAGTAACACCACGTCATAGCCGCGTTCGGCTAGATGCAGCGCGGAGGAAAGCCCGGTATAGCCGCCGCCGATGATACAGACATCGGCGCGGCAGGAGCCATCCAGCGCGCTCAGCTCGAGTTCGCGATTGCGGCTGGCGTGGTAGTAGGACTCCGGGTAATCGTTGCTGTCGCTACGGTCCTGAACCAGCTTCAAAGACATGGCGTCACGATTACGCGACCGCTTTCTGGGTCAGGTCGAGGCACTGCCAGGCGCGTTCGACAAAAACGTCGACGTCCTCGGGCTGCAATATCAGCGGCGGCGAAATAATCATCGAGTCGCCGACCGCCCGCATCACCAGGTTGTTGTTGAAGCAGAATTCCCGGCAAACGGTGCCGACACCGAGATCCTTGTCGAACCTGACGTAGTTTTCCTTGTCCTTGACTAGCTCCAGCGCGCCGAACATGCCGACACCGCGGACTTCGCCGACCAGGGGATGATCGCCGAGTTCACGCAGCCGCCGCTGCAGGTAGGGCGCGGTCGATGCGCGCACTTGCTGCACGATGTTTTCACGCTGCATCAGCTTGATGTTGGCGATCGCCACGGCCGCGCACACCGGGTGACCCGAGTAGGTATAACCGTGGTTGAACTCGCCGCCCTGGTTGATCAGCACGTCCATGATCTTGTCCGCCACCATGACGCCGCCGATTGGCAGGTAGCCCGATGACAGGCCCTTGGCGATCGGCATCAGGTCTGGTTTGAGACCGTAGTAATCGGTGCCGAACCATTCCCCGGTGCGACCGAAGCCGCAGATGACCTCGTCGGCGACCAGCAGTATCCCGTAGTGTTCGCAAATCTTTTTCACTTCCGGCCAGTAAGAATCTGGCGGCACGATAACGCCGCCCGCGCCCTGGATCGGCTCGGCGATGAACGCGGCGACCTTGTCGACGCCGAGTTCCTCGATCTTGTCGGCAATCGATTGCGCCGCCTGACGCCCGAATTCTTCCCGGTCGAGGTCGACGCCAAGCGCGCAGCGCTTTTCGAACCAGTTGGGCTGCTCCACGTGGACGATATCGGGTATTATCCCGCCCTGTTTGTGCATGTCCGCCATGCCTCCCAGGCTGGAGGAGGCGATAGTGCTGCCGTGATAGGCATTCCTGCGACTAATGACGACGCGTTTCTCCGGCTTGCCGAGGATGTCCCAGTAGCGCCAGACCAGACGCAGCACGGTGTCGTTGGCTTCCGACCCGGAGCTGGTGAAAAACGCGTGGTTCATGTGGCCCGGGGTTACTTCCGCCAGTAGCGCCGACAGCTCGGCCGCCGGGGGCGTCGTAGTCTTGAAAAAAGCGTTGTAATAGGGCAACTGTTGCATCTGCCGGTACGCCGCCTCGATCAGGTCTTTCTGGCCGTAACCCATGTTGACGCACCACAGCCCCGCCATCATGTCGAGCAACTCGTTGCCGTCGGAATCGGTCAGGTATACGCCATCGGCCGATTCGATGATACGTGCCGGTTTTTCCTGCAGGTCGTGCGGATTGGTAAACGGGTGCAGGTGGTGGCTATCGAGGTCCTGCCACTTTTCGGTATTGCTCATATCCATCGCGGTTGCTTGGGTCATAGTGTCACCTCAGACTTTTAACAGTAAATGCTCCCGTTCCCAGGGACTGATTACATTGAGAAAATTATCGAACTCGACTTCCTTGACGGCAACGTAAACGTCGACGAAGGTCTCGCCCAGAATGTCACGCAATTCCTTGCAATCCTTGAGTCGCTGCAGCGAGTCGTACCAGTGGCGCGAGAGCTGCATCGGCTCGTCGTAGGCGCTGCCGTTCAGCGGCTCGGTCGGTTTCAATCCCTGTTTCATGCCGATATAACCGCAGGCCAGCGAGGTCGCGATCGCCAGGTAAGGGTTGACGTCGGCGGATGCGATCCGGTTTTCCACGCGCATCGATTTCGGATTGTTGTCGGGGACTCGGAAACCGGTGGTGCGATTATCGAAGTCCCAGTGAAAATTGATCGGCGCCGCCATTTCGCGCACGATGCGGCGATAAGAATTAACGTATGGCGTCATCAGCGCCATGGCCTCGGGCAGGTAACGCTGCAGGCCGGCGATATGGCTTAACAGCAACTCGTTGGGCATGCCTTCGGGCGTCGATAATATATTCTCGCCCGATTCCAGATCCTCGATGCTCTGATGGATGTGCATCGCGCTGCCCGGCTGGGCCTCCATCGGCTTGGCCATGAAAGTGGCGTAAAGATCATGTCGCAGCGCGGACTCTCGCACCGTGCGTTTGAACAGGAAAGCCTGGTCGGCGAGTTCCACCGCGTCGCCATGCAGCAGGTTGATCTCCATCTGCCCCATGCCTTCCTCGTGAATCAGCGTATCGATCTCGAGCCCCTGACCCTCGCAGAAGTCGTACATATCGTCGAACATGGGGTCGAAGTCGTTAACCGAGTCGATGTTGTAGGACTGACCGCTGCGTTCAGCCCGGCCGGTGCGTCCGATTGGAGGCAACAGCGGATTCCTGGGATCGAGGTTGGGCTGCAGCAGGTAGAATTCGAGCTCGGGAGCAACCACCGGTTTCCAACCCTCGGCGCGGTAAAATTCGAGCACGCGGCGCAGCACCTGGCGCGGTGAAAACTCGATCGGCTTGCCCTGCATGTCGTAACAATCGTGGATTACCTGCGCGGAAGGCTCGCGCGCCCAGGGTAACAGCCGGATCGTGTAGGGGTCAGGCTGCAGCACCATGTCGACATCGAGCGGGTTCAGTTCTTCCCAGATAGCGGGGTAATCCCCGGTCACCGACTGCATGAAAATCGACTGCGGCATGCGCAAGGTCGTGGTGTCGGTGAACTTGGAGGCGGGCATGATTTTGCCGCGCGCAGCGCCCGCCAGATCGGGGACGATACACTCGACTTCGGTGATCTGGTGCTGTTCTATCCAGTCTTTCATAAGATGCCGTCTAATTGTCTGTAAAAAGGCCCGCAAATGGACCGTTTTGTAGCTCCAAGCATAGTTGAGAATTTGCCAACCGAGCAATTGTGATCACAAAAATGAGCAAAGTCAAATCAACCTGTTTTAGTGCTGATTCGGGTTAATGCGCGGCTTGAATTGACATGGACGGCGGCCGGGGATAGCCTCGCCGGAACTTGAGATGCCAATAATACTGGCGGAGGGATCATGGCAGATAGTTTCAGTTTACGAACTCGGCGGCAGGGTGGCCAAACCCCCGTGCTTGAAAACTGGGGCGTCGACTGCGAGTACGGCGTGCTGCGTGACGTGCTGCTCGGCCCCGCCGATAACTACCAGTGGCTGGAAACCAGTTCGGTGTCCAAGAAAAGCATACGGCGCGGATACGAATTCGATGCGGATGTCGCGCGGCGTCAACACGCGGAAATGGTATCGGCCTACCGGTCGGCCGACGTGCAGGTGCATCTGCACGAACCGGATCCGGTTTTGCCGTACCAGATTTTTGCACGCGACTCGTCGGTGATGACGCCTTACGGCGCTATTATTACCAGCATGGCGAACTGGTGGCGGCGTGGTGAAAATTTTCGCGCGATCGAAACCTACCAACGTCTCGGAATCCCGATTTACGACTGTGTCACTGCGGGTTCCTTCGAGGGCGGCGATTTTAACGTCATAGAGCCGGGCACGGTTTTGATCGGCTGGGAAGGCGACGAGGGCCGCAGCCAGGAGCAATCGGCGCTGCAGCTAAAGGGCTGGTTCGAAGCCGAAGGCTGGGAGATCATGCTGACCGACCTCGACCCTTTCTACGTGCATATCGACCTGATGGTGGTGATGCTGGCGCCGAAGCTGGCCGCGGTCTGCCTCGAGTCGACCGATCCCGAGGTCGTCTCCTGGCTCAGGTCGAAAAACATCGAAATCGTTTCGGTGCCGTTCCAGGATACGCTCGATCTCGGCTGCAACGTGGTCGCGCTCGGCAACGACCGGGTGTTAATGCCGGAGAAGAGTTACGTGCTCAAGGAAAAAGTTCGAGCCCACGGCCTCGAGGTGTTCGACCCCGACGTCTCGATGATTACCCCCGGCGGCGGCGGGGTGCATTGCATGTGCCAGGCGCTGCGCCGCGATCCGGGCTAGGATACTGCCCCCATTTTTTCTACGTGGGAGGGTCAGGCTTCCTCGCTCATCTTTAGCTCGAGTTCGCGCTGCTTTTGCTGTCGGAACATAATCCAGGCAGCGATTAGTACGCCGATTGCAACAACCAGGATGATGATGGTTGCCAGCGCATTGATGTCAGGACGCAAGCCCAGGCGAATGCGCGAATAAATCAATATCGGCAGCGTCACTGCGCCCGGCCCGGT
>JAACFA010000104.1 GCA_009937625.1 Gammaproteobacteria bacterium
GATATCGTGACCGATTCGGAAAACCTGTCGTTGACGATTCACGAATCGGTCGGGCACGCCACCGAACTCGATCGGGTCATGGGTTACGAAGTCTCGATGGCGGGGTCGTCATTCGTATCGCGTGACAAGATGGGTGAGTTTCGATACGGCAGCCGCGAGGTTAACCTGGTCGCTGACAATACGCTCGAAAACGGGCTCGCCACCCAGGGTTTCGACGACGATGGCGTGCCGGGTCAGCGCTGGGAAATCGTCAAGGACGGTATTTTTCAAACCTATAGCACCGGGCGGGAGTTTGCCCGCTACATCGGCGAGGAACGCAGCCGGGGTTGCTGCCGCGCTGATCACTGGTCGAGCATACCGATCGTCCGTATTCCCAACCTGTTCCTGATGCCGGGCAAGGTCGCCCTAAGTCCCGACGAACTGATTGGCGACATCAAGCACGGACTTTATTTCGAGGGTATGGACAGTTTCTCGATCGACCAGTGGCGACTCAATTTTCAGTTCGGCGGCAACGCCGTATGGGAAATCAGGAACGGTAAGAAAGCCGGCATGTTGAAGGCGGCGCTTTACCAGAGCCGCACCCCAACCTTCTGGAACGCCTGTGACGCGACCTGCGATGCAAGCCACTGGCGGGCGCACGGGATAACCAACTGCGGCAAAGGCGATCCGATGCAAGTCGCGCAAATGACGCACGGCGCGGCGCCGACACGCTTTCGCAAGATCCGCGTCTGCCGGGGACGCGACGCGTGAAACGGCAGCAGGCCCAGGACCTGATCGCGTCGATTCTGGAGCTCCCTCACGACGGCGAACTGCAGGTGCTGATCGACGGCGTCGAACGCCTCGGCACGCGTTTCAACGACTGCGCGGTCTCGCAAAACGCACTCAGGCAACAGGCCACGTTGACCCTGAGCGCTCGCCTGGAACAGAAGAAAACCTCGATCACGATCAACGCGCTCGACGACCTCGACCTGATCAGGCGCAGCGTCGCGCGGGTATTCGAGACCTGCCGTCACATGCCCGATGACGAAGAAGTGATGCCGGCAATTGGCGAAGTGCTGGACAGTCACGAGTATGCTTACAGCGAAGAATCCGAGGCGCTCGAGATCGAGACCGTCGGCGCCTGGGCCGCGCAGGCCTGCGCGGCGGGCACGGCGGCCGCTATCGACTTGGCGGGCCTGCTCGCCGTCGGCAAGATGTTCACCGCCTACGGTGATAGCGCGGGCGGCTTCGCTCACGAACGTTATCATCGCTGTGACTACCACGTTACCGCGACCGGCAATAACGGCAGCGGCTGGGCCGAACACCAGGGAGTTTCGATCGCTCAGCAAGACGTCACAGCGGCGACCGCCTGCGCTATCGACAAATGCGCCAAAGCGCAGAATCCCGAGATTTTCGAACCCCGGCCGACCACCGTGATTCTCGAACCGCAAGCGGTTGGTGACCTGATGGCGATGGCCCTGTTCTACGGGTTCGATCAGCGCGCCAGGGACGAGGGTCGCTCGCCGTTCTCCGATTACGATCAGACACTGGGCCGACTGTCGTTTTATTCGGACCCCGCCGACCCGGCGTTTCCGACGGTCTCATTCAACAACGATGGTCAGCCGCTGGCCAGAACGACCTGGCTCGATCAGGGCAACGTACAGCAATTGATGACCAGTCGTTACTGGGCCGATAAAAACGGCATCGCGGTCAAGCCGACGCCCAACAATATTATAATGACCGGGGATGGCACCTCGGTGGAACAACTCATCGCCGACACCCAGGATGGCATCCTGGTAACGCGTTTCTGGTATATTCGCTCGACCGACGCCAAGACCCTCGGCTTTACCGGTATGACCCGCGACGGCACTTACCGCATCGAGAATGGCGCAGTCACGCATCCGGTAGTCGACATGCGCTGGAATGAATCGGTGCTCAGGCTGCTGCAAAACGTCGTTGCCAGCGGTAAACCCGTCGCCACCGGCGAATTTATCTCGATGGCGATGCCGGCACTCAAGGTCGAAAATTTTCATTTCACCTCGCTATCCAATTGACGACACCACCAAGACTAGAGACAAGCCCTTGATTCAACTGCAAAATCTGACCATGTCCTACGCGCTCGAGCACGACCGCCTCGAGGTGTTGTCAGGCGTCGATCTCGACATCGCCGACGGCGAAACCGTCGCGATCATTGGGCCCTCGGGATCAGGCAAAACCACGTTATTGCTGCTGCTTGCCGGGCTCGAGCAACCGCAGGACGGTTCGATCCGCCTGGATGGATTGCCATTGCAGGAGATGGACGCCGATGCCCTGGCCGATTTACGTCGGGACAGGCTCGGCATTGTGTTCCAGTCGTTTCACCTGGTACCCAGCCTGACCGCACTCGGCAACGTCGCGTTACCGCTCGAAATCGCCGGTCACGACGATGCGCTCGAACGCGCACGACAAATGCTGCGGCGGGTCGGGCTGGCCGAACGGCAACGACACTACCCAAGCCAACTATCAGGCGGCGAGCAACAGCGGGTCGCTATCGCGCGCGCCCTGGTGCACTCACCCGGCCTGCTGCTGGCCGATGAGCCCACCGGGAACCTCGATCTCAAAACCGGGGCGCTGATAATCGATATCCTGTTCGAGCTGAACCAGGCGACCGGTTCGACGCTGGTGCTGGTGACCCACGACGAAGTCATCGCCCGACGCTGTCAGCGCGTGCTGCGACTGCAGCAGGGCAAACTCATCGCAGATCCGGACCATGCGCTTTCTGCTTGACCTCGCGTGGCGCGATCTGCGCGCGAGCGGCAGATCGCTATGGATTTTTTGTGCCTGCCTGGCGCTTGGCGTAACGCTGGTGTCCGCATCCGGCGGACTGCACCGGCTGATCAGTCTCGGCCTGCTCGCCGACACGCGCAACCTGATGGGCGGCGATCTCGAAGTGGACACGAATCAAGCGCTACCGGAGCCGGTGTTGCAGTGGATGAACAGCAATGGAGAGGTATCGCTGGTCACCGAAATGTATACCATGCTCGGCACCGAGGACGGCAACTTCCTGCGCGTCGAATTGCAGAGCATGGATGCGCGCTACCCGCTGTACGGCAAACTCCGGCTCGAACCCGAGCAGGCGTTGTCATCCGCCACCGAATTCCGCGCTGGCCATTGGGGGGCGGCGATCGATCCCGCGCTGGCGAATCGTCTCGGTATCGGCGTCGGCGACAAGATTTATGTCGGCTCGCTGGCGCTGGCGGTGCGCGCACTGGTGCTGGAGCAACCCGACCGGAACCTGAACGCGGACTGGCGCGGTCCGCCGGTGCTGCTCGCCGGGGAAGCGATGCGGGCAAGCGGCTTAATACAACCCGGCAGCCGGCTCGACTTCGAGTATCGCGTGGCTACCGACATCGTGGCGGACCTGTGGCGCGAGCGTTTCTATACACGTTTCCCCGATCAACCCTACGAAGTCAGAACCTTCGAAGACCGCAGCCAAAAAATTTCGGAACGACTCGGACAAATCGCCTCCGGCCTGCTGATTATTGGTTTCAGCACACTGTTCATCGGTGGTCTCGGCGTCTTCAACAGTATCCAGTCCTACCTGCAGGGCAAACTCAAAACCATTGCGACGCTGCGCACATTAGGCTTGCGCAATCGTCGCCTGGCAACGGTTTACCTGTTGCAGGTCGGAATTCTCAGCGTTGGTGCCAGCCTCGCGGGCTGCGTCATCGGCGCGGCAATGGCGCTGCTTGGCGCCACTGTCGCCGCTACCCAGATTCCGGTCGAGGCCTCGCTGCAAGGGCTGCTGCTGCCGGGACTTATTGCGCTGTCGTTTGGCATGCTTACCGCGTTCACCTTTGCGTTGCCGGCGCTCGGCCGCGCGCTTTCGGTATCCCCGGCGACGCTGTTTCGCGACGGCGATCAGGACGCATCGGACACGCCATCGTCGTGGTGGCTGGCTGCCTTTTGCGGGGCAGCCCTGATCGTTGTGCTGGTGTTGCTGGCGTTACCCGATCCGCTATTCGGTTTCGGTTTTATCGCGCTGATGGGGCTGATACTCATACTGCTGGATTTGGTTGTGCGTGGCATTCGCCGCGCGACCCGCGCGCTCGACGGTCATCGTCTGATGAACGGTAATTTTGCATTGCGGCTCGCCATGGCGAACCTGCATCGCCCCGGCACCCCGCTGCGCACTGCACTGATATCGCTGGGGTCGGCGCTGACCTTGCTGGTGGCCTGCACCCTGGTCGTTGCATCGCTGTTACGTGCCATCAACGCAACCATTCCCGAACAGGCCCCGGCCCTGGTGCTTTACGACATTAATAGCAACCAGTTGCAACCGGTTGTCGAAACAATCACGACGCTAGCGGGAAACGCTCGGGTGTTAACCGCACCGCTGGTGCGTGCGCGTATCGGAACGGTAAACGGAAAACCGCTGAGCGCGCATCTCGCCTCAGACCAGGAACAGTTTCGTGACTCGGCGAACGACCAGTACAAGCTTAGCTACCGTGCCGGTAACATCGACGACATCCGCCTGATCGAGGGCTCCTGGTGGCCAGCAGACTACACCGGGCCGCCTAAAATGGCGCTCGAAGACCGTGAAGCAAAGCAACTCGACCTGGAGATCGGCGATAGCGTCAGCTTCAGTATGGAAGGCAGGTCGATCGCGGCCGAAATCGTTGCGATTTACAGCCAGAAGGGCCTGCAGACGCGATTCTGGTTCGAGGGAATCATGACCGATGGGGTGCTCGACCCGTTTATTCATCGCCATGTCGGCGCGGCCTTCATGGACGATACCGAGACCGCCGCCGCGCAACGCCGCATAGCCGCGCTGGCGCCGAACGTAATATCGGTGCCGACCGCCTCGCTACTGGCCACCGCGAGAAATCTGCTGGGGCAGGCGACCGCCGGACTCGTGGTGGTCGCCGGCGTCAGCCTGGGCGCGAGCCTGCTGGTGTTAATCAGCGTCATGGCCGCGGGGCGCACCCGCCAGATTTACGATGCCACGATATTGAACGCGCTCGGTACCCGCCTCTCGCTGATCAAACGCAGCCTGCATCTCGAGTACCTGCTGCTGGCGCTGATCACATCGCTGTTCGCGATTCTGCTGGGCTCAGCGATCGCCTTGCCGCTGCTGCAGCTGAGGCTAAAACTGCCATCCGCAGACCTGATCTGGCTCGGTGCAATCACCGCGATCGTTGTCAGCATGCTATCGCTTAGTCTCGGCGCCAGGTACCTGCTGCGCCGGCTTAGCCTCAAGCCGGCTGTGCTATTGCGCAACGCCAACTAACAGCGTCAACGACAGCGACCGTATTGCCGCATGACCTCTACCAGCCGCGCGTGATCGATAGCGCGGCAGGTCATTCCGGAGGGGCGTAACGTCGTCATGTCTTGCGCGGCCACCAGCGCGTTAACGACCGACTCCTCTACCGCCTCTACGGCTGCCAAATAAATCGGATCGAAAACTTCGTCGTTCAGGTAGTCGAAGCACAGACGCGCATTCGACAGCTGCGGCATCATCCTCTCGTTGGCGGTACTGAACGCGATGAAAATATCGCCAGAGTTATTGCCACCCGGGCTACCGCCGCGCCCGATACCGATCGCGGCGCGTTTTGCCAGGCGTCGCAACTGGTGCGGCATCATCGGCGCATCGGTTGCCAACGCGACGATGATGGAACCGACTTCAGTCGACTGCTGCAGGCGATCCTCTGTCAGGTGTCTACCGACGGGTACGCCCAGGATGTTGAGCCAGGGCCTCAGGCCATGGTTGGCCTGCGCCAGCGCCGCGATGGTAAAGCCGTCGCCATCGACATCGATGCGGCGCGAAGATGTGCCCGTGCCACCCTTGAACTCGTAGCAAACCATGCCGGTGCCGCCGCCGACATTGCCTTCTGCCACGGGTCCGGATCGAGCGTTATCGAGGGCTTCCCGGGCATGCCGCTCGGTCACGTGCAGACCGTTTATGTCGTTCAGCATACCGTCGTAGGTCTCGGCTACCACCGGCATTGCCCACAGCGGCGCGCTGCGCCAGCGCTCCGCATAATGATCGATCATCCAGCGCGTCACCGCTTGGTGCACGATGCCGACGCTATGGCTGTTGGTGATGCATATCGGGCTGGTAAAATAGCCGCCGTCCTCGATCCAGTGAGTACCGGTCATTTCGCCATTGCCGTTCAGAGCATGGAAGCCGCTCCAGACCGGGCGTGGCTCGGGGTCGTGCCCCCTCGGTAATATCGCGGTGACGCCGGTGCGCACCGGTCCCTTACCCTGTGTCAATTTGCCTTCGCCCTCGATGATCGTCGAATAACCAACCAGGACGCCGGGGACATCCGTTATCGCATTTTCAGGGCCAGTCTCGCCTCGAAAATCGAGGCCGAGGTCGCGTGCTCGTATCGCTGTCATCGTAACCTATGGTTCATAGCAGTTCAGAATTTCGGGGAACAGTATACCCCTTTAACACTCGATCACTGACCTACCCAACCCGTGCACATTGTTCTACCAGAGAAGCCCAGAAACTCTGGACCCTACTATCAAACACGGTCATCACCCCTCGAGCGTTTGATTAAACGGGTATATATCCCGCTGAATTTTGCCGTCAGATAAATTTTCGGCGAGGGTAGATCTGACGAATCATCCTCATAATCATGCTAATACATAACAGCAAGCTCAATTCTAAACAGATAGCATTATTAGAAACGAGGAGGTTCGGCAGGCTACCTAACGGTGAGAATCTATATCGATCCGCAACTTAAATCCAGGGATCAAGAATACGCAGAGTAGTTGCATCGTCAATAAAATCGTAAAATGGCGCCGTGAACCTATACCGACCTCAATCTTTAATTTTTCGAAGCATCGGCTCGCCGAAATGACCGCGTAGGAGTAGGGGCGATCATCCATGACTAATACAACACAGAGTTCAGATGGGCCGCAGAGTCCACCGTTTATTTTTATCGGCTGCTTCCTGGGCATTGCTTTCTGGATTATCGAGGCTTACTTCGATAGTTTGATGATCGACAATACATCGTTCCAGCAGCGTTTGTTTCCGTCGGATCCGAATGAATTGTGGATGCGTGGGCTCATTTGTGCGTTATTCGTCGGTTTCGGTGTGTATGCGCATATCATTACTACGCGAATGCGGTCGGTTGAATCGATGAACCTGGATGCAGCATTACTATTAAGAAACGCTCTATCCAAGACAATCAGGGGTAACTTCCCCATCTGTGTCTATTGCAAAAAAATTCGCGACGAGGATGGCCTCTGGACGAATCCCGACCGGTTTATCGCCGCCCAGACGGAGGCCCGATTTTCAGGCAGCATCTGCAACACCTGTCATGCCAATCGGGCAAACGATCGCGGGGCGACGGAATAGCCGGGCAACTCGTTACCGAATTAGCCGCTCCTCGATCCCGCGTCTTAGCGATGCATCGTGCTGTGCGAAACCGGTTTCAGGCGCGCACCCCGGGGCGGGACAGCAGCTTTCCCCGCGACCGCTGCGAGCCAAGCAGCGAGAATTTGAAAATATAGTGAACGAATAAAGCCATCAGGCCAATAATCGCGGTGGCAAGCAGCCAGGGCCTGGTCCAGTCATAGTCGATCTTGTAACCCATCCAGGTGGATAATTCTTTATAACGCAAGACTCCACCCTCAAGGTCGATGCTGTCCCCGGGGATCATTTCATAGCGCCGACCGTCGTGGCGCACGACAATTCGATGCTGCCGCGGGACCTGAAATTCGAATGATCGATCTTCCGGCAATACATTCTCGTCGATTTTCAGCATCGTCCACAACCGGTGGCCGCTCCCCGGGACCTGCCACTCGAGGGCCTGCCGATACTCGTTGATCGGGTAAGCCGGCAAATGAATGCTGCCGGTCAGCGCCTCGCCCGAGCCCGTGGGTCGCCATTCGAACACCGGCGCATAGCCCTTGTTATGCGAAGTATAAAAACGGTAGTGGTCGATGACCAGCGGCACGTGGTCCCCGATCTCGACGATTCGTCGACCGGCGTCACCGGAATCGAGCGCGATGCGGTTGACGGTCCTGTCGCGCTTGACACCGCTATGGTAATTGATACGAAATCCCAGGTTACTGAATCTGGCTTCGTCCAGGGCATAGCGATGCCAGGGCCCATGCCTGACGTTATCGAGTTGCCGCTGATCGCCACTGAAAACCTCGTTTTCGGCCAGTTCCAGCGTCCCCTGGAAATAACTCATCTGGCCCAGGAATACGAGCGTGACTAGCAGTATCAGCGCGAAATGAAAAACCATTAGCGGCCAGTTTTGCCTGAGGATTCCCCGCGTGACCACGGCCAGCAGGAAATTCATTACCAGCAACAGCGACGGAAAAACAATAAACCACAACCTGCCCGGCAGCGAAAACTGGTAATAGATAACGATTCCCAGCGCCAGCAATATCAGTGCCAGCAGGGTGAACCGGTTGGACGCGAGCGCCGCGATCATGACTGCCGGGAGTATCGGTTAGGGTGGATTTTCGCAGTTTTCATTGCTGTCCCTCATCCAGTCGCGGCCGACCTGTCCGTTACCCGGGGCGCCCGCGGAACCGCAGTCGGTCTCGTCCCAGTTGCCGCTGGTCGCGAAGTTGACGATCTTGTTCAACGCGTTCAGATAATACGGACCATTGGTATAGCCCGCGGTGGTGTTATTTCTGACCTGGGTACCCGCGGCCAGTCCCGCCTCGGGGCCAACGTCATTCAGATTGACCAGCAAGCCCTTGTTTTTCCAGCCGTGCGGCACGGCGACGTGGCACCAGCTGCAGCGCAGCTGGCCGATTTTATCGGCATGGAAAGAGTGCAAATTCGGATCACTGTTACCGCCGAAGCCACTGCTGCCGTCGCCCCTGGTCGCGTAAAGCGTATAGCTGTGGCACTTGAAGCAAAGGTCACTCTGAGTGCCGCCCCCGCCGGTGCTCTCGCCCCATGCGCCCTTGAGAATAAAATTGTTGTTCGAACCATGTGGGCCCCAGGGATTACCGTTCTCGCCACCGGACGGCGCCGAGGTGCCCGCCGCAGTATTCGATCCGTGGCAGTCGGAGCAGTACATCGTCTGGCTGCCGACGTTGGCGGCGCCGTTCCACGGCGCGAGGAAATTGGCGTTGCCGGCGTTACGAATGGCGAGACTGCGGCCGGTGTTGCCGATGACGGGATGCCAGGAGCGATGATTGTTGCTGGAATATGCGGCCGCCGCACCCGAATCAGCCGTACTCGTCTGCCCCCTGTGGGTTGCCGGGGCGTTAAACTCTATCGCCTGGTTGGTGTACTGGTTGACGTCGTTGACGCCGGGACTGGTCCCGCCGCCGGTATTTCCAAGGTTGGGCGGATTCGCGCCGTAGGCGTAATCGGAATGACATTTGAGGCAGATCTGGTATTCGCGCGTGACATGCGAGCTACTTACCGCGGTGCTCGCGCCATCGCCGCCATCGCCGCGCTTGACATCGTAACTGATCGGGAAATTGGTCGGGTCGAAGCTGTTCGAGCCATACACGGGCTCCACGCCCCAACCGCCGCGCAGCACGCCCGAGGCGATATTGGTATGCCCGGCAGTATGGTTGTGAGTACCAGCCTGGGTTCCGCCGGTATTGTTGAACAATCGGTTTTTGAGCACCCGGTGCGGATTGTGGCAATCGGTGCACTCGACGTGACGATTGCTGTTATTCAGATTCGCCCTATCCTCGATCAGGTCGGAGTCCAGCGCGGTGTGAATTTCGCTCGTCGTTTGCTGGTCACTGTTCGTGATCGGCATATGGATCAGACGGTTAAAGTCAGTCCTGATGTTCGGCACCTCGAAGCTGGCATTTCCCTGTCCGTTGAGCACGCCGCCGTCAGCGGAATGACAGGTGTAACAGGTTTCTTCGAGCGCGGCGTTTCCGCCGGTCTTGGGACTCACCAGGCTGCGTATCATGACAATTCAGGCAACTGGCCCGCCACACCGGCAGATTAAGCTCGAACTCGCGCAAGCTGGCCGCCGCCGGGGTATAAGTTTCATTTGCGGCCAGCGGGTCGGCATGCGCCGATTGCGCCCAGGCCAGCCCCAGCTTGTCGTGACAGGCCAGGCAAATGATATCGTTAGCGCTATCGAAGTTGCCGCCGGAGGGGAAACCTTCCTGAACCCGATGCAGGCGTAAGAACTTGATGTTCTTGGTAATGTCGGAATCACGGATGTGCGGATCATGGCAACTGGTGCATTGCACCTGGTCATTTTCCAGCGGAACCAGGGGTTTTACTCCGGGAGCACGGTTGGCGATGTGGCTTTCGATGTCGGGATTTCGCAGCTCGCCGTCGAGGGTCGCAAGCGTGGCGTCATAGGTAAAGGAAATCGGATGATCGTTGCTCAAGTCCGTACCCAGCTTGCTGGTAAATCCGGTGCTGTCTCCCTGGTTCGACGGTATCACCCCGCCGGCACCGGTTCCCGTCATATTGATGGTGACATTGCTTTGCGAGTTCATCACGTTGACCTGGCCGATGGCGATGGTACCGTCGTGACAGGATAGACACAGCTTGGAGCTGCCGCCCGGTGTTGCCGCGATATCGTTGGCATCGATCGTATCCGAAGTATAGGGCGTATAAGCCGCGCCGGACTCCTGGCGATTCCACAGCGGCGCTTCGGGGATCGCTGCGGCGCGATGCGGGGTATGGCAAAAAACGCAAATTTGCGATTCAGATACCGCGGTGGCGGTACCCGTGCCGCTAACCGACAGGTTGTGGCGAGTGCTCGCAATGTCCGAGATGACTTCCGCATTGACGCCAAAGCTCGCTATCAGCAAAGCTGCCAGCAAGCCAATACTTGCGGCCCTTCGACTATAACCCAGGTAACGAATGCGCGCGTCCATTCTAGTTACTCCCTAGATACTGGAACATCGATATCCGGCTATTGAGCATGTCCGATACGTATACCCGGTCCCGGTCGTCGACCCACAAGCCGGTCGGCTGCGAAAACTGACCAGCGTCCGGCCCGGAGCCCCCGATCGACATTAGCAACTTGCCCTGGCGGTTGTAAATCAGCAGGTGGTCGTAATAACTTTCGGACACGTAAACATTCCCGTCCGAATCGAGCGCAATTCCCTTGGGACGCGAGAAATTTCCGACATAGAGGCCACGCTCACCAACCAGCCTGATAAAATTACCCTGCTCGTCAAATATCTGGATACGCGCATTTAACGAGTCGGCCACGTAAAGTCGGTTCTGCCGATAAATCAGGTAGGTAGGACGATTAAACTGACCTGGACCACTGCCGGCGCTACCCCAGTTATCGATCAGTTCTCCGTGAATGTTGAACAGCTTGATATCGCCGGCGTCGGTATCGCTGACAAAAATCCGACCGCCATCCCGATCGAAACTGATTCCAGTCGGACGTTTCAGAATACCCTGCCCAAAGCTAGTCATGACCTCACCGTTCGAAGTCAGCCGATAAACCAGCGCCAGCTCCGAATCGGTCACCCAGACCGAGTCTTCGGCATGCGTGATCCCGATCGGGCTCGGTAACGAGAAATTCAGGCTGCGCTCATTCCAGACGGCAAATTCCTGCAGTATTTCGTCGAACACGAAAATTGACTGCAGGCCCGGGTCGGTAACGTAAATCTTACCGTGACTATCGGTCGCCACCTGCTGCGGCCGCACAATGTCGAGAAAGGATTGTTTTTTCGCATCGAGGCCGACGACGGCGGCCCAAAAGCGCGCCATGGCACCTCGATTTGGGTCCTTGTCCCTGACATTGGATTCGCCGTAAATATGCCCGATAAAAGCGTAACGCGGCACCGCCGGCGGAGCGGGCCAGACTCTGGCTGACCGGCTGCCGTCATCGATGCCGGGCATTTTGAACGGATGCTGGGAGGAAACGGTCGCGCAACCCGGCACCGTCGATAGCGAGAACCCAGCCAGGCCGGCGAACAGCAGCACCCTGCGCCTCGTCATGGTCTGGAGCGGCGACTTTGGCGCAGGGCTTACCATCGACCAGGCCCCCCGGTCTGGTTGCTGCCGCGGATGCCGGTCTGCAGCCCGGGTTTGCCCGAATGACAAAGATGACACTCATCCACCGACCAGGCAACCTGCCCGTTGTGACACATCCCGCAGTACTGCCCATCGATAATCTTTCCCATATCGATCTCATTGGCGCCAGCGCGCATTTCGAATCCCAGCTCGTGATGGCAGACTTTGCAACGAAATCGTACCCGGTGAAACCAGTGCGGAAAAATAACCGGGCGCATATCGTTTGCCTCCGAGAGCCGATTCAGGACGACATCGCCGTACTCAGCAGCGGCCGACGGGACCCCGCATGCCAAAATCAGGATCAGCACCAGGCGCTCGCACAAGCGCTTGGATAGAAAGCCGAGGCGTGAATTGCTCCTCATGATGCGCGTCACCTCGACCTGATCGCCTAGTTAGCCGTCGCTTGCGGCTGCACCCCGGGCTTACCGGTAAAGGTACTCCTGGCAACACTATGGCAACGATTGCACTCGGTTAACGGAAATGCCACCGCGCCGTGGCATTGCCCGCAATAATTGCCGGAAAGAATGGCATACATATTAATTGGATTCGCGTCTACTTTTTCGACGAAAATCTTGTCGTGACAATTCTTGCAGTCCAGCCACTCGGTATGGGGTTTATGCGGAAACAAAACCAGGGGTAGCTCTCCCGTATTTTCCATGATTATATCCATATCGATTACCTCGATCTTTGTTTCAGGAAAGATATTAGTGCGTGGTTCGATATATCCCTCGCGTAAAGCCCTGATCCAGGCAACCTTGTTGCCGGCGTTATCTGGCGGCAGTAACGAGAGAGCATCCGCCGGCTCCTGCAGGATACCTA
>JAACFA010000105.1 GCA_009937625.1 Gammaproteobacteria bacterium
GTGCCGAGCTGCTCGCGCTGTTCGACGAAATCGAGGTCCTGCCCCTGCATCGCTGCCTGCACCAGTTCTCCGCCATGCCCGACCACGGCAATGATCTGCTCGGGCTCGAGCGCGCGGCCGGCATCGACCACGTGCTGCAGCAGCGGCTTACCGGCGAGTTCGTGCAGCACCTTGGGTCGCGCGGACTTCATGCGCGTCCCCTGGCCGGCGGCGAGAATGACGATACTTAGTGGCATAAATGGATTCTAGAATAAAATCAGCGGCTTATTGTATTGCAATGCAGTAGTTTCGTCATTCTTACTTATGCGGTAATCCTGAAAACGCAATAGCCCGGAGTCATTCCCGCGTAAGCGGGAATCTTGAAATTACGGCAGCGTCGTGAGATCCCCGCTTGCGCGGGGATGACGTTCGGGGGATCGTTATCGGCCTGTTGTCGAATACCGGCGGTACGACGCTTCGGTTAGCGCAGGCCTGCCGGGCTTCGCGGGATGAGTAGTAAGTAAAAAGCGGGTATTTCACACCCGAGTTTTATTTCCTTCTCAGTTTCTTGATGGCGGCGATCTGGGCGGCCGCGGCGGCGAGTTCAGCCTTGGCCTTGGCCACGTCGAGATCTGATTGCTGGTCGGCGAGCGCATCCTCGGCGCGTTTTTGCGCTTCGAGCGCCGCGGCCTCGTCAAGGTCATGCGCGCGAATCGCGGTATCCGACAATACCGTTACCAGGTGCGGCTGGACTTCGAGGATACCACCGGAAATGAAGAAGAACTCTTCCTTGCCGTCACCCATGTCGAGACGCACTTCGCCGGGTTTCAAAGGTGAAATCAGCGGCGTGTGGCGCGGCGCGATACCGACCTCACCCATTACCGCTGGCGCGTACACCATCTGCGCCTCGCCGGAGAAGATCCGCTCTTCGGCGCTGACGATTTCTACCTGGATTGTGCTCATCGCGTTACCTTACAGGTTCTTGGCGCGTTCGGCGACTTCTTCGATGCCGCCCACCATGTAGAAAGCCTGCTCCGGGTACTGGTCCATTTCACCGTCGAGTATCTGCTTGAAGCTCGAGATGGTGTCCTTGACCGAGACGTACTTGCCGGGAGAACCGGTGAATACCTCGGCGACGAAGAACGGCTGTGACAGGAAGCGCTGGATTTTACGCGCGCGGCTGACCACGAGCTTGTCTTCCTCGGAGAGTTCGTCCATTCCGAGAATCGCGATGATATCCTTCAGTTCCTTGTAACGCTGCAGCGTACCCTGTACGCCACGCGCGGTGTCGTAGTGCTCGTTACCGACGACGTTGGGATCGAGGATCCGCGAGGTCGAGTCGAGCGGGTCCACCGCCGGGTAAATACCCAGTTCCGCGACCTGGCGCGACAGTACCAGGGTTGCGTCGAGGTGCGCGAAGGTGGTTGCCGGCGACGGGTCGGTCAAATCGTCCGCCGGTACGTAGACCGCCTGGAAGGAGGTGATCGAACCGGTTTTGGTCGAGGTGATGCGCTCCTGCAGCACGCCCATTTCGAGCGCCAGGGTCGGCTGGTAGCCTACCGCGGACGGCATCCGGCCGAGTAGCGCCGATACCTCGGTGCCAGCCAGCGTGTAACGGTAAATATTGTCGACGAACATCAGTACGTCGCGGCCTTCGTCGCGGAAGTATTCCGCCATGGTCAGGCCTGACAGCGCCACGCGCAGACGGTTTCCGGGAGGCTCGTTCATCTGGCCGTATACCAGCGCTACCTTGTCGATAACGCCGCCGTCGGTCATTTCGTGGTAAAAGTCGTTACCTTCACGAGTCCGCTCGCCTACGCCCGCGAATACCGAGAAGCCCGAGTGTTCGACCGCGATGTTACGGATCAGCTCCATCAGGGTTACCGTCTTGCCCACGCCGGCGCCGCCGAACAGGCCGATCTTGCCGCCCTTGGCGATCGGCATGATCAGCCTGCTCGTCGTAAGTCGGCGGCTTGCGGTGGATCGGCATGCGAGATTCTTCACCGATCGGCCCTTTTTCGTCGATCGGGTTGCCCAGCACATCCATGATGCGCCCCAGGGTCTTCTGCCCCACCGGTACCGTAATCGGTTGCCCGGTATTGCTGACTTCGAGTCCGCGGCGCAGGCCCTCGGCGGCACCCATCGCAATGGTGCGCACGATGCCGTCTCCGAGCTGCTGCTGCACTTCCAGCGTCAGGCCCTCGGCCTCGGCGATCAAAAGCGCGTCGTATACCTTGGGAACAGCGTCTCGGGGAAATTCTACGTCGACGACCGCGCCGATGACTTCCACGATATTACCTGTGCTCATCTGTTATTCCTCTGTCAATCTTCAATATTCGTAAATGTTTAAACGGCTGCCGCGCCGCCGACGATTTCGCTGATTTCCTGCGTTATCGAAGCCTGGCGTTCACGGTTATAAATAAGCTGTAGCTCATCGATCATGGCGCCGGCGTTATCGGTGGCGTTTTTCATTGCCAACATACGCGCCGCCATCTCGCAGGCGACGTTCTCGACCACGGCCTGGTAAACCAGTGACTCGATATAACGATCCAGCACACCGTCGAGCACCTCTCTCGCATCGGGCTCGTAGATATAATCCCAGTGATGGCTGAGCTCCTTGTCTTCCGCGGGCTGCACCGGCACCAGCTGCGTCATCGACGGTTGCTGGGTCATGGTGTTGACGAATTCGTTGCTGATCAGGTAGATCACGTCGATTTCGCCATCCTCGTACTTGCTCAGCAGGGCCTGTACCGGCCCGATAATTTGCCCGATCTCGGGGCTATCGCCGATGTGACTAGTCTCGGCAATTACCTTGGCACCGATGCGCTTAAAGAAGCCCAGGGCCTTGGTGCCAAAGGTAGCAACCTCGATCTCGATACCATTGTCATCGAGTTCGCCGATATGGTTCAGCGCCTTCTTGAACATGTTGGTATTGAGACCGCCACAGAGGCCTCGATCGGTGGACACAGCGACGATGCCGGCGCGCTTGACCGGCCGCTCGACCAGGAACGGGTGCTTGTACTCGGCGTGTGAACTCGCGATATGGCTGACCACATCGGCAATCCGCTGCGCGTAGGGACGCGTGGCGTACATCTGGTCCTGGGCGCGACGCATCTTGCTCGCCGCCACCATTTCCATTGCCGCGGTGATCTTCTGAGTGTTCTTGACACTCGTTATCTTGGTCTTTATCTCTTTACCGCCAGCCATCGAATTTGCCTCTAGTAAACGCCGTTGGCCTTGAAGTCTTCGATCGCCTGCTTGATCTCGGCCGCGATATCGTCGTTGTAATCGCCGGCCTCGTTGATCTTGTCGAGCAGAGCCTGCTGGTTGGAGCGGATATGCGCCAGCATTGCGTCCTCGAAGGCAACTACCCTGGTAACATCGACGTCGTCGAGGTAGCCCTCGTTGGCCGCGTACAGCGAGACCGCCATTTCGGCAACCGACAGCGGTGAGTACTGACGTTGCTTCATCAATTCGGTGACGCGCTGGCCGCGTTCGAGCTGCTTGCGCGTGGCCTCGTCGAGGTCGGAAGCAAACTGCGAGAAAGCCGCCAGCTCACGGTACTGCGCCAGCGCCAGGCGCACGCCGCCACCGAGCTTCTTGATAATCGGCGTCTGCGCCGCACCACCCACGCGCGAGACCGACAGGCCGGCGTTGATCGCGGGCCGGATACCGGCGTTGAACAGGTCCGATTCGAGAAAGATCTGGCCGTCGGTGATCGAAATGACGTTGGTCGGTACGAAGGCCGATACGTCACCGCCCTGGGTTTCGATGATCGGCAGCGCGGTCAGCGAACCGGTCTGGCCCTTGACCTTGCCGTCGGTAATTTTCTCGACGTAGTCGGCGTTGATACGCGCCGCGCGCTCGAGCAGGCGCGAGTGCAGGTAGAAAACGTCGCCCGGGTAGGCTTCGCGTCCCGGCGGACGACGCAGCAGCAGCGATACCTGGCGGTAAGCCCAGGCCTGCTTGGTCAGGTCGTCGTAAACGATCAGGGCGTCTTCGCCCTTGTCGCGGAAATATTCTCCCATGGTGCAGCCGGAGTAGGGCGCGATAAACTGCAGCGCCGCCGAGTCGGAGGCGTTCGCCGCGACCACGATGGTGTGCTCCATGGCGCCGTGTTCCTCCAGTTTACGCACCACGTTGGCGATGGTCGAAGCCTTCTGCCCGATGCCGACGTAAACACATTTGATACCGGTGCCCTTCTGGTTGATGATCGCGTCGATCGCGACCGCGGACTTACCGGTCTGACGGTCGCCGATGATTAGTTCGCGCTGACCGCGGCCGATCGGCACCATCGCGTCGATCGACTTGAGACCGGTCTGCACCGGCTGCGATACCGACTGGCGCGCGATAACGCCGGGCGCAACTTTTTCGATCGGTTCGAACTGGGTCGCATCGATCGCGCCCTTACCGTCGATCGGCTGGCCCAGGGAATTGACCACGCGGCCGAGCAGCTGCTCGCCCACCGGCACCTCGAGAATGCGGCCGGTGCACTTGACGGTATCCCCTTCCGATATGTGTTCATAGTCGCCGAGAATTACCGCACCCACCGAATCGCGCTCGAGGTTGAGCGCCATACCGAAGGTGTTGCCCGGGAATTCGATCATTTCGCCCGACATGACGTCGGCGAGGCCGTGGATGCGCGCGATGCCGTCCATCAGGGAGACGACGGTGCCCTCGGTGCGAGCTTCGGCGGTACTCTCGAAGTTCTTGATGCGATCTTTGATCAGTTCGCTAATTTCTGACGGATTAAGTTGCATTGCTCGCGTGCACGAGTTTTTCGATCCGGCCGCTGGCCGAGCCGTCGATGACCAGGTCGCCGGCGGTAATCACCGCGCCCGCGATCAGACTCTCATCGATCTCGGCGATCAAATTGACTTTTTTGCCCAGTCGTTTGGCCATGTTCTGCGCGATCTGCTCCTGCTGCTCGGCGGTCAGCGCCTGCGCGCTTCTGACCTGAACCTCGATCTTGCCCTCGGCTTCCTGTTTCAGCGTTGCATAGAGCGCCGCGATTGCCGGTAGCGCCGCGAGTCGGCTATTTTCCGCCAACAGGCGAACCGCGTTGTCGAAATCACTATCGCGGTCGAGCCCGGCGCCCGCGAGCACCGACAGGAACAACTCGCCCAGTTCTCTGGGCAGCACGTCGGGTTGCTCGAGCAGAGCTTTCATGTTTGCATCGGCGGCAATCGCCGCGGCCAGCTCCAGACTGCTCTGCCAGATGTCGAGCCTGTCCTGCTCCAGCGCCAGTTCGAAAAAAGCCCTGGCGTAGGGTCGGGCAGCGGTTTCGAAATCAGCCATTGCCTATACCCTAGAGCTGCGCGACGAGTTCGTCGAGCACGGCGGCATGCGCCTTGGCGTCGACCTCGCGCTTCAGGATCTGCTCCGCGCCGGCCAGCGCGATGGACGATACCTCTTTGCGCAGCTGCTCGCGCGCGGCGGTTATTTGCTGATCGATTTCGACACTGGCAGCGGCCTTGGTCTTTTCGGCTTCCTCGCGCGCGGCATCCTTGGCCTCGTCAACGATCTCGTTAGCGCGCTTTTGCGCCTGGTTGATGATTTCCTGCGCCTGGGCCTTGGCTTCGTTGAAGCTTTCCTTGACCTTGATCTCGGCTTCCTCGAGGTCCTGCTGTCCGCGTTGCGCCGCGGCCAGGCCCTCGGAGATACGCGCGTTACGCTCTTCCAGAGCCGCGATCAACGGTGGCCAGATATATTTCATGCAGAACCAGACAAAGATCGCGAAAGTGATCATCTGCCCTATCAGCGTTGCATTGAAATTCATGTTGCTGTCCTCGTTCGAATTGAGATCGGAGCTTTAACCCGCTACCGCGAACATGACATACATCGCCAGACCAACCGCGATCATCGGTACCGCGTCGAGCAGGCCGATGATGATGAAGAACTGGGTACGAAGTATCGGGATCAGTTCCGGTTGACGCGCCGCGCCCTCGAGGAAGCGACCACCGAGCAGGCCGACACCGATTGCCGCGCCGAGTGCGCCGAAGCCCAGCATCAAAGCGCCAGCGATATATAGCAAAGCATTTTCCATCATTGTCTCCTAGTAAATAGAGTGTGTTTGTTTTGAAAGGTTAGTGATCTGTCTGCGATGCCATATCGAGATATACGATGGTCAGCGTCATGAATATAAACGCTTGCAAGGTAATGACCAGAATATGGAAGATCGCCCAGCCCAGCTGCAGGAAGCCACCGAAAATACCAAGCGCAATACCGCCGCCGTACATCAGTGCAATCAGAATAAATATCATTTCGCCCGCGTACATGTTGCCGAACAGACGCAAGGCCAGTGACACGGGTTTGGCGATCAAGGTTACGCCCTCCAGAATCAGGTTGACCGGCAGCATGTATTTCGGGAAGGGATGAAACGCGAGTTCGGCAAAAAAGCCGCCCGGGCCTTTCATTTTGATGCTGTAGTAAATCACCAGCACGAACACGCCCAGCGACAGACCAAAAGTTATATTGGGATCGGTGGTGGGTACGATCTTGAGATAGGACAAGCCCATCAGGCCGCCGATCCAGGGCACCAGGTCGACCGCAATCAAATCCATCAGGTTGAGCAGGAATATCCAGACGAAAATTGTCAACCCCAAAGGCGCGACCAGCGCACTCTTGCCGGAGTAGGAGCCACGCACCGACTCGTCGATAAACTGGATCATCATTTCGACGAAATTTTGCCATCCGGTGGGCGCGTCGCTCGATGCCTTCTTCGCTGCCCGATGGAAAGCCCACAGAAACAGCACGCCGAGACCGATCGAGAATGCCATCGAGTCGAGGTTGATGGACCAGAAACCCATCTCCGCAATCTCGTCCGCGCCGTGAGCGATACCCCAGCTGCCGTCAGCCTTCTGGCCAAAGGTCAGGTTGGTCAAATGGTGCTTGATGTATTCGCCAGAATTCGCGTAGCTACCAGCCATATTCGATCAATTACCTTTTATTATTAACGGTTTTAACCATTAACGGTGTTAACCAGCCGGATAACTGAATTAATACAAATCCGGCGAACAAAACAACTGGATCCCAGGGGTATCCCGAGGTGAAAGCGAGTGCGAATATCATACTCATCATCACCCATTTACCGATTTCGTATCGGTATGCGTAGCCCAACCACTGCGCCGCATCTTTATTATTCTCCGTGGCCTGCATCATCCTGACGCTAAAGTACGTATTAGGCACCAGAGCCGCCAGACAGCCAACCAGGGCCGACAGCATCGCAGCGGTATCCCAAAGTCCTACGCCTGCCAGGTAAAAAACCCCCAGAATATATTGAAGAACCAGCGTCCTGATAATCTGATTTTTCATCGCTTTTCGCGGCTGCGATTCTGCTCGGGAGCACCCTGCCAAAAAGCGGATGCAGAGTATAACGGAGTTAATCGCGAATAATCAATGACCCGAATAAATATATTTATGGTGCCAAATGCTCGAGGATTCCATCGAGCTCGGCGCTGCTGTGAAAGTGTATAACCAGCTGGCCCGAACCCTTTTTACCGGGTTTGATTTTGACCGCCGCGCCGAGCTTTTCGCTCAGATTATTCTCGAGACGCTGTATGTCGGGATCGACCGCGGTCGGTTGCGCCTTGCGAGCGCCTGTTTGTTGCGCCAGTGTTTTCTTCACCAGCAGCTCGGTTTCGCGTACCGACAGCCCGCGATTGACCACCAGCCGTGCTACCTCGATCTGGTCATGGCGGATTAGCGCCAACAGGGCGCGGGCATGCCCCATGTCGAGTAATCCCTGGTTAACCTGCTGCTTGACCGGATCGGCCAGGTCGAGCAGGCGCAGCAGGTTACTGACGGCCGCACGCGAGCGCCCGACCGAATCTGCAACTTGTTGATGTGTAAGATCAAATTCTTCGATCAGGCGTAAAAACGCATGCGCCTCCTCGAGCGGATTCAGATCCTCTCTCTGGATATTTTCGATCAGGGCGATCGCGGCGGCCGACCTGGCGTCGAGCTCGCGGATTACCGCCGGCACTTTCTGCAGCCCGGCAAGTTGCGCCGCACGCCAGCGGCGCTCGCCGGCAACCAGTTCGAAATGGTCGCCCTCGGGACGCACCACCACGGGCTGCACGATGCCCTGGGAACGAATCGAATCGGCCAGCTCCTGTAACGACTCCTGGTCGAAATTTTGCCGCGGTTGATACTTGCCGCGTTGGATGCGGTCGATATCGAGCTCGATCAGGCCATTCGATTTTTCTTCGTCGTCGACACGGGTAACCTCATCGATGTTTCCGATTAGTGATCCGAGTCCTCTTCCCAGGCGCTTTTTTTTCATATTCACTATTGAGTTAGGTGATGATTTTGCTTGGCTTCACGACGCAGCACCTCGCCCGCGAGCGCGAGGTAGGCCAGCGAACCGCGTGAATTCTTGTCGTATTTCAGAATCGACTGCCCGAAACTCGGCGCCTCCGCCAGCGCCACGTTACGCGGAATAACGGTGCGGTAAACGCGATCGCCAAAATGCTCGACCAGCTCCGACGACACGTCGTTGGAAAGATTGTTGCGCGAATCGTACATCGTGCGCAGCAAGCCTTCGATCCGGATATTCGGATTCACGCTGATCCGAATCTGCTCGATGGTATCGAGCAGCGAGGACAACCCCTCGAGCGCGAAATATTCGCACTGCATCGGGATCACGACGCCATCGCCGGCCACCAGCGCGTTAACGGTCAGCATATTCAGCGCCGGCGGACAGTCTATCAGTATGTAATCGTAATCGTCGCGCAGCGTGTCGAGCGCCAGTGAAAGCTGTTTTTCGCGGCCAATCTTGTTCATCAACTGCACCTCGGCCGCGGTCAGATCGGCATTAGCGGGCAGCACGTCGTAGCCCGCCTCGGCGGGGTGCTGCAGCGCCTGCCTGGCGCTGACGTCACCGAGTAATACATCGCAGATAGTGTATTTCAGATCGTTCTTGTCGATGCCGCTGCCCATCGTCGCGTTGCCCTGCGGATCCATATCGACCAGCAGCACGCGGCGCCGGGTCGCGGCCAGCGCCGCGGCCAGGTTGACCGTGGTCGTGGTCTTGCCGACCCCGCCCTTCTGATTGGCAATGGTAATAGTCCGGGTCATAGCGGTGTAATCGTCACCAGGCTGCGGGTTTCGCCGATGCCGGGCACTGTCAACGTCTCTTCCTCGAATTCGAATCTGTCGGTATCCAGCTGCTGCGCCTCCTGTCGCTTGAGCCCGGTCTTCATCGTCAGCAACCGGGTTTTCGGCGTCAGCAAATGCGTAACACTGTCGCAGAAATCGGCCAACGGCGCGTAAGCACGGCTGACGATGAAATCCAGCGAATCCGGGGCATGATAGTCCTGAACCCGCGACTGCACAACTTGCGCATTGCGCAGGCCGCAATGCGCGATCGCCTGGCGAATAAAACGCGTCTTACGCGCATTGCTATCGAGCATGATCCAGATGGTCGAGGGCATAGCTATGGCCAGCGGTATTCCCGGCAGGCCGGCGCCGCTGCCAACGTCTAGCACCTTGTTGGCCTGCAGCAGCGACGGCATCAGCGACAGACTGTCGAGCAAGTGGTGGCTCAACATTTTTCGCGGCTCGGTAATTGCGGTGAGGTTATAAACCTGGTTCCATTTAGCCAGCAGTCGCAGGTATTCGAGCAATTGGTCATATTGCGACTGCTGCAGCGAGATCCCGAGTTCCTCGGAACCGGCACGGAGTTCGCCTGCAAGGTCCATTCAAGCCGACTTCTGTACCTGGTACTGATGCCGCTTGAGATGCACCAGCAGCAACGAAATCGCCGCCGGCGTGATTCCCGAAATACGGCTCGCCTGCCCAATCGTTGCGGGCCGGTGTTGCGTCAGTTTCTGGCTTACCTCGTTGGAGAGTCCGCGCACTTCGGTGTAATCGAGCGTGTCCGGCAACTCGGTTTGCTCATGCCGACTGGCCTTATCGATTTCCTGTTGCTGGCGCGCGAGATAACCGGCGTACTTGGCGTTGACCTCCACCTGTTCGCGCACGTTTTGCGGATACGAATCGGCGCCTGCTACAAACGGCATGACGTCCCCGATTTCGATTTCGGGGCGCTTCAGAATTTCGGCAATGCGATACTCCCGGGTTACCGGATTTTGTAACACTTTTTCGAGGGCTTCGGCAGCGGCTGTCGCGGGTCGGACCCACTGATCCCTCAGCGCCTGGTTCAGTGATTCGAGCTGCTCGCGATACTGCTCGAAAGCCCGCCAACGCGCATCTTCGACCAGCCCCAGCTCACGGCCGAGTTCCGTCAGACGCAGGTCGGCATTGTCTTCGCGCAGCATCAACCGGTACTCGGCGCGCGAGGTGAACATGCGGTAGGGCTCATTGGTGCCGCGTGTTATGAGATCGTCGATCAGCACGCCGACATAGGCCTCGGAGCGCTTCAGCTCGAGCGGCTTCTTGCCCTGCACCCGGGCGGCGGCGTTGGCGCCGGCCATCAGACCCTGCGCGCCGGCTTCCTCGTAGCCGGTGGTGCCATTGATCTGGCCGGCAAAATACAGGCCCTCGATAAAGCGGGTTTCCAGCGTCGGGCGCAGATCGCGCGGATCGAAATAATCGTATTCTATGGCGTAGCCGGGCCGGGTGATCAACGCCTGCTCGAAACCGAGCATGCTGTTGACTAACCGCTGCTGCACGTCATAGGGGAGGCTGGTGGAAATGCCATTGGGATACACCTCTCCCAGCTGCAGGCCTTCGGGTTCGACGAATACCTGGTGCGAAGTCTTGTCGGCGAATCGCACCACCTTGTCTTCGATCGATGGGCAGTAGCGCGGGCCGACACCCTCTATTTCGCCGCTGAACAGCGGCGAGCGGTGCAGGCTCTCGCGGATGATATCGTGGGTTTTCTCGTTGGTATGGGTGATATGACAGCAAACCTGCTCGGGATGCATGTCGAGGGTACCCATCGTCGAGAACAGCGGCAGCGGCGTGTCCCCCGGCTGCTCCTGGAGCCGCGCGTAGTCGATGGTCTTGCGATCGATACGCGGCGGGGTCCCCGTTTTCAGGCGATCGACGCGAAACGGCCTGGCGCGCAGACGCTCGGCAAGCGCGGTCGCCGGCGGATCCCCGGCGCGGCCGCCGGCATAGTTCGAGTCACCGATATGGATCTTGCCATCGAGAAAAGTGCCGACGGTGAGCACCACGCTCGGCGCATAAAATTCAAGCCCCATTTGCGTGACGACGCCCTCGATGGCACTGCCGTTTTCGATCAGATCGACCACCGGTTGCTGGAATATCGACAGGCCGGGCTGATTTTCCAGTTTAGTGCGGATCGCCATGCGATAGAGTTGACGGTCGGCCTGAGCGCGCGTCGCGCGTACCGCCGGGCCCTTGCGCCGATTGAGAATCCTGAACTGGATGCCGGCCTTGTCCGCGGCCAGCGCCATTTCGCCACCGAGCGCGTCGATTTCCTTGACCAGGTGGCCCTTGCCGATGCCGCCGATAGCGGGATTGCAGGACATCTGTCCGAGGGTTTCGATGCTGTGCGTCAGCAGTAGCGTATCGACGCCCATGCGCGCAGCCGCGAGCGCGGCCTCGGTACCCGCATGCCCGCCGCCGACAACGATCACATCGTAACGCTTATGAAACTCCATCACTGCTCATCATATCAAAAAGGGCACGCATTCTAGCCTAATTGCGTTGCTTTTCCAAAACCCGCCCGGGCACCGGCATAATTCTGGGTGAGAGTAACAATTAAAAATTTTTACTCCGACCCGGAATTATTTCTTTGTGGCGTGATTGACGATGAGGTCGGGCAAGGAGTGCATGCGTTCGAAGACGAGATGCGCGCCGCTGGCCTGTAGTTTGTGCGCCGGCATCAGTTCGGCGAAACCGAAAACGGTCATGCCGGCGGCGACCGCACCGCTGACGCCGATCGGGCTGTCTTCGATGACCAGGCAGCGGGCAGGATCCGGGGCACCCATGCTGGCGGCGGCATGCAGGTATATGTCGGGGTGCGGCTTGCCGCGTTCGACCTCGTTGGTGCTGAAGATATTGCCGTCGAAATAATCGAGCAGCCCGGTTTTGCCGAGCGTCATCTGCATTTTTTCGTGCGATCCGCTGGACGCGACGCAACAGGGCAGCGATAGCTGTTCCAGCACGGTTTCGATACCAGCGATAGCCTCGACCGAGCTTGCCAGTGCCTGGTTAATGTCCTGCTGGTAACGCAGATCGAGTTCGGCCGGGGGCGGCTCGCCGGTCAGGGCCTCGATTTTTTGCAGGCACTGCAGGCGCGAGTGCCCGACGAAGGTATCGAACATGTCCTCCAGCGTAAAATGCAGGTCACAAACCTCGCGCAGCACACGCGCGAAGACCTCGTTGGCGACGCGCTCGCTGTCGACCAGCACGCCGTCGCAGTCAAAAATGACGAGGTCGAGCCCGGGATTCAACTAGCTAGTGCCGGCGGGCTCTTTCCTGGCGATGTTGGTCGCCAGCGCGATCATCGACGACAGATCGGCCAGGTTCGACGGCACCACGAGGGTATTGCCTTCCTTCGCCAGGTTGCCGAACTGCTGCACGTAAGCCTCGGCGATACGCAGCTGCATCGCCGACTCACCACCCTCGGTGGTCAGGGCCTGACCCACGCGCTGCAGACCTTCCGCGGTTGCGGCCGCCACCGCCAGAATCGCCGCGGCCTCGCCCTCGGCCTCGTTGATCTGCTGCTGCTTGGCCGCCTCGGACTCCTTGATCACGCGCTGCTTCTCGCCTTCCGCCTCGTTGATCTTGGCGTCACGCTCGCCTTCCGAGGTCAGGATTACCGCGCGTTTTTCACGCTCGGCACGCATCTGCTTCTCCATCGCGCTAAGCACGTCGTGCGGCGGGTTGATATTCTTGATTTCGTAGCGCAGCACCTTGACGCCCCAGGGGTCCGAAGCCTTGTCGAGCTCGGAGACGACATTGGCGTTGATCATGCCGCGCTCCTCGAAGGTACGGTCGAGATCGATCTTGCCGATCTCGCTACGCAGCGTGGTTTGCGCCAGCTGCGAAATCGCAAACGCGAAGTCGGTGATGCCGTAGGAGGCGCGCTCCGGGTTCATCACCTGCAGGTAAAGCACGCCGTCGACGCCGACCTGGACATTGTCGCGGGTGATGCAGACCTGCTCCGGGATATCGAAGGCCAGTTCCTTGAGGCTGTGCTTGTAGGCGGCGGTCTCGATAAACGGGATCAGGATGTGGAACCCCGCCCGCATTGTGCGGCTGTACTTACCCAGACTTTCGATCACGTAAGCGCTTTGCTGCGGCACGATGACCGCGGTTTTGAAAATAATCAGGATCACGACGATCGCGATCGCAAGCGCCACCCAAAAAGCGAAATTTCCGTACATGTCGAACATTTATTCTGCCTCCTCGATAGTTTCGAGATTCAGTTTGAGACCGTCGACCCGACTGATTCGCACCCGTTGCCCGGCACTGAAAGCCTGGTCGCTATCGTTGACAATGGTCCAGTCGGTGCCGCGATAAGACATGCGCCCGGACTGCCCTGGTTGCAGCGCCTGCTCAACGGTGACGGTTTCACCGGCCGGGCCGGCTTGGTAACCGACACCACCACCGCGCAGCTTGGCATAGAGTTTCTTGCGGAAAATCACCATGAACACCACGGAAATAATCGAGAAGAGAATCCATTGCATCCAGGGCTCGAGACCAGCGCCCGCGAGTTCAATCAGACCGGTAGCCATGGCTGCAAGGCCGATAAAAACCAGGTAAAAAGCGGCTTCGACCCCGAGCAGCTCGGAACCGAGCAACAGCGCGCCGATAATCATCCAACCCCACCAGGGCATAGTTTTCTCCCACGAATTGATTAAATCATCTTAAGTAAGGAGTCGTGCCCGCGCAAGCGCGAATCCTGCAATCCAGGCGCCGTTGCAAGATCCCCGCTTGCGCGGGGATGACGAGTGAGAGCGGGGTGACGTCCGGGGAGGCGGGTGGCGGCGCGACCCGAATCAACGTCATTGCAACCTCCGCGCCACAATTCATTCAGTATTTAGACAAATCCAGCCGGGCTTCGCCCGGTTTGCTTGCGAGGCACGGCACCGTGGATGCTGGCTCGCAGGTCGGCACGACTCAGGACTGGGACTGGGCAAGGGCCTGATCGAGATCCCACAGGATATCGTCGAGGGTTTCCAGACCGACCGAGATGCGCACCATGTCGGGCGTGACCCCGGCGGCGATTTGCTGTTCTTCGCTCAACTGGCGGTGCGTGGTCGAGGCCGGGTGAATGATCAGCGTACGCGCATCGCCGACGTTGGCGAGGTGGCTCATGAACTGCGCGCCGTTGATGAATTTTTCGCCGGCCGCGCTGCCGCCCTTGACGCCGAAACTCATGATCGAGCCGGCACCTTTCGACAGGTATTTTTCGACCTGGGGCTGGTAGGGATTATCCGCCAGGCCGGCGTAATTGACCCAGGTCACCGCGGGGTGATCGCGCAGGAATTCAGCCACGCCGACCGCGTTGGCGCAATGCCGGTCCATGCGCACCGGCA
>JAACFA010000106.1 GCA_009937625.1 Gammaproteobacteria bacterium
AACAGGCGCAAAAGTTTGCTTCGCAGAGCAGCGACCCGGAAGACCTCAAGAAACTCTGGGACAATGCACTGCATGAAAACTGGCAGGTACGCGAAGCGGCGATCGAGGCGATCGGCCGCTCGAACAAGCGGGAATCGATCGGCATCCTTAAAAAAGTGGTGGAAAAATATGCGGATTCCGCGCCCGCGTCGCTGCGGGCGGTCGGAGAACTGGGATTCAGCAAGGGACTCGAAATCGCTTTCGCCTGCCTGCGCATGCCCGAGGCGCTGGTGCAGCGTGAAGCACTTGAAACCATAGGCAAGCTCGCCAACCGGCGACACGGCAACACGATCCGCGACAAGCTGATGCAGAAGGTCCCGAAACTGCAAGCTACCGTGCGCGATACCGCGGGCGAAGTGGTCAATCGGCTGACCGAGGAGTATGAACTACCTCCGCTCAACGTGGATCAGGAAGCCTATTTCGACACTCGCCTGCTCAAGTTCGATACCCAGTCCGTTGACCACGGCTCCGGGCAGCCGGCCGCGCCGAAGCCAGAGCCGACTCCGCAGTTCCAGAATATCGAAGACCTGACGAAAGGCGATCTGTGGATGGACAGATACCGCATCGACAAGGAAATCGGCCGCGGTGCGATGGGGCGTGTCATGCTGGCCAAGGATGAAATGGTTGGCGAGACCCTGATCCTGAAGTTCATGCATCCCGAACTGACTGCGGAAGAGGCGTCGCGCGAGCGATTCTTGCGCGAGGTCAAGTACTCACGCAGGATTAGTCATCCTAACGTGATTCGCATCCACGATATGCTAATCAAGGACAATCTTAGCGCAATATCGATGGAGTATTTCGAAAGCCGCGGGATCGACGAGATCCTGCGCGAGAAAAAGCGTTTCGATAACGGCGAAGGTCTCAATATCCTGCTGCAGGTTGCCAACGGTATGGCCGCGGCGCATAACCAGGAGGTTATCCACCGTGATCTGAAGCCCAGTAATATCCTGATGAACGAAAAAGGGCTGGTCAAGATCGTCGACTTTGGTATTGCATCCGTTTCCTCGGCCACAGATCAGACGCTTACCAAGACCGGGTCGATTATCGGTACCCCGGCTTACCTGTCTCCAGAGCGTGCCAAGGGTTTCGAGGCTGATCATCGCAGCGATATTTACGCGCTCGGTATCATTGCCTACGCCATGTTCGCAGGGCAGTTGCCCTATACCGGGGAGCCCATGTCGCTGTTGTTTCAGCACCTCGAAGGCAAGGCGGTGCCGGCGCACGAGATTAGGAAGGAAATTGGACCGCGGGTCAGTTTACTGATTCAGAAAATGATGGCGGTCGAACTTGAAGACCGGTTACAGACCATGGAAGATGTGGCCGAAGCAATCAGAGAAGTTCAACAAAAAGAGGAATAACCCGGGAATTCGGTATAGATGTCAATCCAGAACAGAATCGAGCAAAAACTCGCGGGCGAATTTGACGCGGAGTACCTGCAGGTCGAGAATGAGAGCCATATGCATAACGTGGCGCCCGGCTCGGAATCTCATTTCAAGGTCACTATTGTCAGTGACTCATTCAAGGATCAAATGCTGATCAAGCGCCATCGCATGGTTAATAAAATGCTGGAGCAGGAGTTGCAGCAAATACACGCGTTGGCCTTGCATACCCTGACGCCGGAAGAATGGTTAGTGCGCCAGGGCGTCGTCGCCGATTCACCCAAATGTCGCGGCGGGGGTAAAAACCAGTAGTTCGGGCGTCAGCGCCCACGCAGTTTTCAATTTGATTAGATGACGCCGGCACCGACCGGATTGGTGTTGTAGATTACCGATAAAATCTGCAGGAAGTCGATCTCCAGTTGTTCGGACATTTCCATGGCGTGGTCCATATACCAGGCCATATCTCGAGCCGTCAATGGATGACGGATACCGAAGGCGATGGTGTTTTCCAGCCCTTTGACCGGCAGGCACAGGGTTTGCCGCTGGAATACCAGGCGTAGGTCGCGGTAAAAAAGCTTGAATTTGTGCTCGCTGTCGATCAGCAGGTTGAAAGCCACGGCGCCGTGTTCGCCGAGTATCTGGTAAAGCCCGTTGATACATCTTTTTTCGAGCAGCCAGGCCGGCGATTGTGCGCCGCTGAAGACATCGACCAGAACCAGGTCGTAGGTCTGGTCGGAGGCTGAAATAAAATGGGCCGCGTCGTCATACACGTAAGTCAGGCCGTCGCCCGCGGGCGGCAGCACTTCGATTTGCAGCATTTTATCGACAAGTTCGGCGTCGATGTCGACCGCGGTGATTTCGGATTGCGGATAGTAGTGGCGCAGGAAGTTCAGCAGTGAACCTGCCCCGGTTCCTAACATGAGAATTCGGTCTGGTCGGGGTATGAAAAGTAACACCGACATCAGATGCTCGAGATTCCGGAGCCCGAGTTTATGTGGATTATTCAGGTCGATCAGGCTCTGTAACGCGTTGTCATTGCTGCGCAGTTCCAACCGCCCGCCCTGCTGGTAGAGTTTGATATGGTTATGGGCTGTTTCAATCTTGAAATTTTTGATTTCTTCGACCATATTTTTAGTTGTCCGAGTCTCTGATCGTACAAGGATTTTGATGAAAATCACCAAACCATTGCTGATTACCAAGCTAAAAGCAACCGCCGTGCATTTAAGCCTCAGCCTGGTGGTTTTTATCTACCTGGTTTACCAGATTTATTACAACTGGTACCCGCAACCCTATTTCGCGATCGACGGCGGCTGGCAGGGCATCCAGATTATCGCCGCGGTAGACCTCGTGCTGGGCCCACTGATAACCTTCCTGATATTCGATCTGAGCAAAAGTCGACGCGAAATCCTGTTCGACCTGAGCGTGATTGTGATCATCCAGCTGGGCGCGCTATTCTACGGGATTGCGCAGGTCTATAATCAGCGGCCTGTGGCGGTGGCGCTTGTTAGCCAATACATGCTTGTGGGCACGATGGAGCAGTTCGGCGGCAAGCTCGAATCTGCCTCCGACCTGTATCGGTACAGCGATGAAAGGCCTCCGCTTGTCTATGCCGACCTGCAGATCGATGAGTCGACGCTGGAGGAACTCAGCGAACTAAAACTGTGGGAGAGCGTGCTCGAATACCTGCAACTGCCATCGAAAAATACCAGGTCGGAATTCGCTGTCGCGCTCAAGGACCGGCAGCGGATATTTTCCGATCAGCTCGATCTGCTCGATGCGCGCGAGGCCTATGAAGGCTGGCTGCGGCAAAACGATAAAAAAGCAGACGAGGTGATGATCGCGAGAATCGCCGGGCGCTACGGCGAGGCCTGGCTGGTATTTGATCTCGACGGTAAATACCTGGCGTATTTTCCCTGACAGGATGCTTCGGCCTCTACCCGGATGGGTGCGGCTGTTGGAAAAAGGCGCAGACTATATTAAAATCCCGTGCCTTTTCGAGTGAGCCGGGCGACCGTCTGGTAGGGCTCACGGGACATTTGATCGGAGACATCGATGCCAATTTACGAATATGTATGCAGCGACTGCGGGCATGAATTCGAAAAGCTGCAAAAAATGAGCGATGCACCCTTGCGAGATTGCCCCGCCTGCGAAGCGCAATCTCTGAAAAAGAAGATATCGGCCCCCGGTTTCAGGCTCAGCGGGTCGGGCTGGTACGAAACCGATTTCAAGTCGGATAAGCAGAAGAACCTGTCAAAGGCGGATAGCGCCGACAAGGATTCGGCACCCAAGTCGAATAAGCCGGCAGACGCCGGAGCGTCCAAACCCGGCCCCGACAAGAAAAGCTCCGGCAAAGAGGCCGCTGCCTAGGAATCCGGGCCCGCCGACGATCGCCGGCCTTCCACAAACAAACTTTATATTCGGACCAGTCACTATGCGCACGCATTATTGTGGTGAACTCAATCAGCAACACATCGACCAGCAGATAAGCGTCTGTGGCTGGGTAAACCGTCGACGCGATCACGGCGGCGTCATTTTTGTCGATCTGCGTGACAAGAAGGGCATGCTGCAGGTCGTTTTCGACCCTGACGACGCCGCCATGTTCGCCGATGCGGAAACTTTGCGTAACGAGTTCGTGCTGCGCGTCGAGGGTAAGCTCCGGATTCGTCCCGAGGGTACCAACAATCCCGAAATGCCGACTGGAGAAGTCGAGCTGTTGGCGCAGCGCCTGGAGATTCTGAACGCTTCGGAAACGCCGCCGTTTCAGCTGGACGATGAAGACGTGCATGACGATAACCGCCTGCGCTATCGCTATATCGATTTGCGCCGGCCGGAGATGCAGTACCGCATGCAGTTACGCGCCCGCGTAACTCATTTCCTGCGCAGCTGGCTTGAGAGTAACGAATTTCTCGACATCGAAACCCCGATGCTGACCAGGGCAACGCCCGAGGGCGCGCGCGATTACCTGGTGCCGAGCCGCACCCATGCGGGCAGCTTCTTCGCGCTGCCGCAGTCACCGCAACTTTTCAAACAGCTGCTGATGATGTCGGGCATGGACCGCTACTACCAGATCGTGCGCTGCTTTCGTGACGAAGATTTGCGCGCCGATCGCCAGCCCGAGTTTACCCAGCTCGATATCGAGGCTTCTTTTATAATCGAAGAGGACATCATGAACCTGATGGAAAGCATGATGCGTGACCTGTTCGCCGAAGTGATGGAAGTCGAGGTCGAGGGCCCATTCCTGCGCATGTCGCATGAAGAAGCGATGGAGCGTTATGGTTCGGATAAGCCCGACCTGAGGATAAAGCTCGAGTTGAAAACCATTTCCGACGTGCTGCAAGACGTCGAATTCAAGGTGTTCTCGGGCCCGGCCAATGATCCCCAGGGGCGGGTAGCCGCGCTCTGCGTGCCCGGCGGCAACGAACTGACGCGCAAGGAAATCGACGATTACACCGATTACGTCGGCCGCTATGGCGCCCGGGGTCTTGCGTATATCAAGTGCAACGATGTGTCGCAGGGCCGTGAAGGCTTGCAGTCCCCGATTCTTAAATTCCTGCCGGACGAGGCAATCGAGGCTATTCTAGAGCGCACCGGCGCGGCCACCGGGGACCTGATTTTCTTTGGCGCCGACAAGGCTAGCGTCGTCAACGAGTCTTTAGGTGCGCTGCGTCTCAAGGTTGGCCAGGACCGCGGCCTGGTCGAGCCGGGTTGGCGTTTTCTGTGGGTGGTCGATTTCCCCATGTTTGAGCACGACGAGCGTGAGAATCGCTGGAACGCGCTGCACCACCCGTTTACCGCTCCGGCAACCGATAATCCCGATGCGCTAGAGGCCGATCCGGGCGGCACGCTGTCTCGCGCCTACGACATGGTGTTGAACGGAACCGAACTCGGCGGCGGCTCGGTGCGTATCCATGATATGGAAATGCAGCAGCGCGTGTTCGAATTGCTCGGTATCGGGGAACAGGAGGCGGAAGAAAAGTTCGGCTTCCTGTTGACCGCGCTGAAATACGGTTGCCCGCCGCATGGGGGGATCGCCTTCGGTCTCGATCGCATGGTGATGTTGATGGCGGGGGCACAGTCGATTCGCGATGTCATGGCTTTTCCCAAGACGCAAACCGCGGCCTGCCTTTTGACCCAGGCACCAGCGCCCGTGAGCGAGCGCCAGCTGCGCGAACTGTCGATTCGCTTGCGTAAACCACAGGCTGAAAGCTGAACCGATGCCCACGCGGGGCTAAAGCGCGATTGGCAGCCGAATCGGCAGGTGATAGAATTTTCGATTCGTCTGACAAATAGAGCTAAACATGGCTGCCACCGCGATCGATTTACAACCCTATGCATCGCTGAGCGATCAAGACTGCGACGCGCGTATTACCCGCGCGAAACAGGCGCTCGGAGACCGCGTGGTTATTCTGGGCCATCACTACCAGCGGGACGAGGTGTTCAAGCACGCCGATTTCTCCGGTGACTCGTTAAAGCTGTCGCGCCAGGCCGCCGCCTCCAAGGCAGAGTACATCGTCTTTTGCGGCGTGCATTTCATGGCCGAGGTGGCCGACATAATCTCGCGTCCCGAGCAGGTGTCGATCCTGCCGGATCTGTCTGCGGGTTGCGCGATGGCCGACATGGCGGACCTGGAGCAGGTAGAACGGGCCTGGCAGGAATTGAACAGCGTGCTCGATGCCGACGAGTACATCACCCCGGTTACCTATATCAACTCCGCGGCTAATCTGAAATCGTTTTGCGGCAAGCACGGCGGTATCGTCTGCACCTCGACCAACGCGCAAAAGATTCTCGAATGGTCCTTCGAGCGTCGCGAAAAAGTGCTGTTCTTCCCGGATCAGCATCTCGGCCGCAACACCGGTTACAAGATGGGCATTCCGCTGGAAGACATGGTGGTCTGGGATTACGACATGCCGATGGGGGGCCTGAGCGCCGAGCAGATCAGGGGCGCGAAAATGATTCTATGGAAAGGATTTTGTTCGGTACACCAGATGTTCAAGCCCGAACAGATCGAAAATTTTCGGCAGGAATTTCCCGAGGGCAAGGTAATTTCGCATCCGGAGGCAAGTTTCGAGGTTTGCCAGATGTCGGATTACGTCGGCTCCACCGAATACATCATCAAGACGATTACCGAGGCCGAACCGGGCACGCAGTGGCTGGTCGGCACCGAGCTGAACCTGGTTAACCGCCTGCATCAGACGTTGGCCAGTGATAACAAGACAGTGCAGTTCATGTCGCCCATGGTATGCATGTGCTCGACCATGTTCCGTATCGACCCGCAGCACCTGGCCTGGGTGCTGGAGAACCTGGTCGAAGGTAACGTGGTGAACCAGATCTCGGTTGCGCCGGACGTGGCCGACAATGCCCGCATCGCACTGCAGCGCATGCTCGATATCTAGATCGATTTCGCTGCGCAATTGGCTGATCAGGGGCAGGATTGATGGCAGACGAAGAAAACGCGTATACCTTCACGACAACGGCCACGCGGCAGGTCAGGCTCGGAAACCTCCCCGAGGGCGGCATGCCGATGTGGCGTGGCGGCCGCCTGCCCGAGGTAACCCTGGCCTATGAGAGCTGGGGCGAGCTCAACGCGGCGGCGAACAACGCGATCCTGATATTCACCGGTCTGTCGCCCAGCGCGCATGCCGCCTCTTCGACCGAAGACCCTTCTCCCGGCTGGTGGGAGTACATGATTGGTTCGGGCAAGGCCATCGATACCGATCGTTTTTTCGTGGTTTGCGCTAATTCCCTCGGCGGCTGCTACGGCAGTACCGGGCCCGGTTCGATCGATCCGGAGACCGGCCAGAGCTACGGTGCCGACTTCCCGGACGTAACGGTCGAGGATATCGCAAGTTCGGGTTACTACCTGATGCGTGAATTGGGCGTCGAAAAACTGCATGCTGCCGTGGGTTCGTCGATGGGCGGTATGTCGTCTATCGCCTACGCGATGAAGTATCCAGGCGAAATCGCTTACCTGGTTTCAATTTCCGCCGCGACCCAGGCGCTGCCGCTGACGATCGCTCTGCGTTCGCTGCAGCGTGAAATCATTCGCAGCGACCCGGCCTGGAACGAGGGCCGTTACACTGACGACAACCGCCCGCTGGTGGGCATGTCGCTGGCGCGAAAACTGGGGCTGGTCTCGTACCGTGCGGCCGACGAATGGAACTCCAAGTTCGATCGCAGCCGCATGCCGCCCGAGAAGCTGACTGGCAAGCGTTTCGAACGCGAGTTCGAAATCGAAAATTATCTCGAGTACAACGCGCAAAAGTTTATCCACAGTTTCGATCCCAACAGTTATCTCTACCTGTCGCGCGCGATGGACTGGTTCGATATTGCCGAGCATGGCGATTCGATCAGCGATGGGATGTCAAAAATCGATGTCAAGAAGGCTCTGGTGGTGGGCGTAACCACCGACATCCTGTTTCCTTCGCGCCAGCAAAAGGAAATCGCCGATGTCATGCGCGCTACCGGTACCGAGGTCGACTATGTCGAAATCGATTCGGTTAACGGTCACGATGCGTTTTTGATCGACGACGAGCATTTCTCGCCGGTGGTCAAGAATTTTCTGAACGAATCGGTCGCCTAGTCCCGGCGTCGGGGAAATCGTAAAACTAGACGTTTTCGATACTTGGAGATCGGCTTGCCTTTACCGCCGGCACCAGGCCCTGCTCGACCAGGTCCTGGTAGCAATGCACCGCGTTGCGAGTGGTTTTCTTGCAGTAATCAAGCGCCGCGTTGGCCTGGCCGATCAGTTCATCGATGGACAGGCTTTTATCGAAGCGGGTGTGACCGATGCTGACCGTTACCCCCTCGACGTTGGGGAAGTCGAAACCAGCGATTTTTTCCCTGAATCGCTCCAGGGTTTGCCGGGCCTGCTCCGGAGTGATGTCCATCAACACCATCGCAAACTCTTCTCCGCCGTAGCGAAACAACAGATCGTTGTCGCGAAAGGATTCGGTCATCTGCTGGGCCAACAGCAGCAGTACCTCGTCGCCAAACAAATGCCCCTTGTCTTCGTTGATCGATTTGAAATGATCGATATCGAGCATCACGTAAACCGTTGGCGAATAATTCTTGGCGCGGCGCCGGTAGTCGTTGGAACTGTCGAGTAGCTGTGGAATCTTCTCGTTGAAGGCGCGTCGGTTGTAAAGACCGGTCAGTGCGTCGCGATAAGTACCCTGCAGCATTTGTAACTGGTGACAGTAGAAGTGGAACAGGAACTGCAGGTAGTCTTCCTCGATCAACTTATCGGGATCGATAGTCTTGACCAGCAGCACGAAGTGCTTGCTGGTCAGCGGCTTGTAACTGCAGAACCAGCCCTCGACGGCCTTGTCGTAATACCAGCTGCCGGTGTCCTGCACCCCGAATTTTTGAGCCAGAATTCCGAGAATCGTTTCGGAAATATTCGGATCAGAGCCGCCGCTGCGGGTCAGCCGGTTCCAGCGCTGGTCGCTGTACTGGTAAACCTCGACCTCGATTTTGCCCGCGTGTCCCGGCGCGATCTGTTGCTGGAACGCCTCGTACAACAGCTCGGGATCATTGATCTTCGCCAGCGCGTAAAAAGAATAGTATTTGCATTCGACCATGATGATCTTCTACCCGATCCCGGGCTTGGGAACGGCTCAGAGGTGAATTGTTAGCGTTAGTGAGAAACGATTTTAGAGACCGCCCCGATTAAAGTCAAAATGCGGTCGCTCAGTAACGGACGTGGATCTAACGTTCCAGATACTGCAACTTGTCGGGCACACCATCCCACTCGGCGGCGTCGTCCGGTGGCGGTTTGCTGGAGAGGATAACTGGCCACTCCCGGGATAATTCCTCGTTGAGCTCGAGAAACTGTTCCTGCCCCGGGGGTATGTCGTCTTCGGCGACAATCGCCTCCGCCGGACATTCGGGTTCGCACAGCGTGCAGTCGATACACTCTTCCGGATCGATGACAAGAAAATTAGGCCCCTCGTGAAAGCAATCGACCGGGCAGACATCCACACAGTCCATGTACTTGCAGCGGATACAGTTTTCCAGAACGACAAATGTCATTGCTTACCCCTGTGCTCGATGATGCGACGAGGCCGCAGTCTAAAACGGCGCCAGTAAAAATCAAGCAGATTATCGTAATGGAGTTTCACGGTTTGGCAAGCTGTTTCAAGCGGTATAACAGTTCCAGCGCCTGTCTTGGGCTGAGTTCGTCGGGATCGATGGCGTCGAGCTCCGCCAGCCGTGCGTCCGGCGCGGCAGGCTCTGCCGACGGTGGCTCGTAGAACAGGTCGCCCTGGGTCTGGGTCGATTGCTGTTCCAGCAGCCGAAGTTTCTGATGCGCCAGCTGAATCGCCTGCGCCGGAATGCCGGCCAGGCGCGCTACCTGCAGGCCATAGCTCTGGTTGGCCGGGCCGGGTTTGACGCTGTGCATGAATATGAGATACCTGGATACTGTTCGGGTAGCTGGGTCAATTCGAAGTAGTGCGTCGCGAACAGGGTTAAGGCACCCGTTTTCTGCGCCAGATGATCGGCGCAGGCCCAGGCCAGCGCGAGCCCGTCGAAGGTGCTGGTGCCGCGCCCGATTTCGTCCATTAGCACGAGGCTGTTGGCGCTGGCATTGTTGAGAATATTGGCGGCCTCGGTCATTTCGACCATGAAAGTCGAGCGCCCGCTCGAAAGATCGTCACTGGCGCCGATGCGGGTGAAAACCTGGTCGACCGGTCCGAGCCGGGCCCGACGTGCCGGCACGTAGCTACCCATATAGGCGAGGATCACGATCAATGCTGTCTGCCGCATATAGGTCGATTTTCCACCCATGTTGGGACCGGTAATCAACAGCATGCTGGTGCCGCTATCGAGCCGCATGTCGTTGGCCACGAAAGCCTGGTCGAGCGAACGTTCGACGACCGGGTGCCTGCCAGCCTCGATCTCGAGCAGGCGCTCCCCGGTTAGTTCCGGTGCACTCCATTGGTACTCGTTCGCCACGGTTGCGAAACAGTTGAGTACGTCGAGTTGCGCCAGCGCCAGCGAGCATTGCTGCAGGCGCGTGAGGTGGTCCGCCAACTGCTGCAGCAGGCTTTCGTAAAGGTATTTTTCCCGCGACAGCGCGCGCTCACGTGCGCTCAACACCTTGTCTTCGAAGGCTTTCAGTTCTGGCGTGATGTAACGCTCGACCGCCTTCAGTGTTTGCCGGCGCACGTACTCGGTGGGCACCGCGTCGCTGTGGGATTTGCCGACCTCGATGTAAAAACCGTGCACCCGGTTATAGGCCACCTTGAGAGAATTAATGCCGGTTTTCTGCTGCTCCTGGGATTCCAGGTCGATCAGGAACTGGTCGGCATTGGTGCTCAGTGCGCGCAGATCGTCGAGCTCGGGATCGAACCCCGACCGGATGACGCCGCCGTCTCGAATCAGCATCGGCGGTTCGTCGATGATCGCGGCATCGAGCAGCGCCACAACCTCGGGATGAGTGCCGATGGCGGTCGCTAGTTCTGCCAGCAACGGGCTGTCGAGTTGAGCCAGTTGTTGTTGCAACGCGGGCAAAACCTGTAGCGTCGCCGACAGTGTCGACAGGTCGCGCGGCCGCGCCGACAGCAGAGCGATGCGCGCCAGGATACGTTCGATGTCGCCGATGCCGTTGAGAGATTCACCCAGTATCACGAATTCGTGGTTATCGAGCAGGCTGGCGACCGCATGGTGGCGCTGGCGCACCCGCTGCTGATCGCGCAAGGGCTTTTGTATCCAGCGGGTCAGTTCGCGATGACCCATCGCGGTGCGGCAGTGACCGATAATTCCGAGCAGGCTGTGCTGACTGCTTTCGTCGTTGAAGGAGCGCGTCAGTTCGAGATTGCGGCGGCTATTGGCATCGATCAACAGCAAATCGCTGACCTGTTCGAGTCGCGGCGGTTGCAGGTGGGTGACGGTGGTCTTGAGGGTGTCCTTGACGTACTGCAGCAGGCAGCCGGCGGCACTGATCGCAAGTCCGGCAGCGGCTATTCCAAAGCCCTGCAGGTCACGTGTATGGTATTGCTCGCACAGCAGCCGCGTCGCGGCGTCGGTCTCGAAGTACCACGGCGGCATCGCGTGCGCGCACCCCGCCTGTGCCGGGTCGAGCTCTAGCGCCTGATCCTCGCAGTAGATGATCTCGGCGGGATTGAGCCGCGCTATTTCGCCGCGCAGCAGTTCGTCGCTGCCGAGTTCACTCAGGCTAAAGCGCCCCGAGCTGATCTCGAGCGCCGCCAGTCCCCAGCCGCTCGCCTGCTGGTAAACACTGCACAGCAGGTTCTCGCGACGATCCTGCAGCAGGGCTTCGTCGGTCAGGGTTCCCGGGGTAACCACGCGCACGACCTTGCGCTCTACCGGGCCTTTGCTGGTCGCCGGGTCCCCGATTTGTTCGCAGATCGCCACCGCCTCTCCCGCGCGCACCAGTTTGCCGAGGTAGCTGTCGACCGCATGGTAGGGTACGCCGCACATCGGAATCGGTTCGCCGCCGGATTGCCCGCGCTTTGTCAGCGTAATGTCGAGCAGGCGCGCCGCCTTGCGCGCGTCCTCGTAGAACAGCTCGTAAAAATCCCCCATGCGGTAGAACACCAGCGTTGCGGGGTAGTCCGACTTGATGCGCAGATACTGCTGCATCATTGG
>JAACFA010000107.1 GCA_009937625.1 Gammaproteobacteria bacterium
CGGCTGAGCTAGCCTCATCGTCGATGATGCTGCCGATCGTTTCCATATCCTCGATGGAAAAAGTCAGTGGAATACGCAGGTCGAAAGTCGTCGCCAGGATGTCCAGGGTTTGCGGCAGGTGCTGGCTATCCTCGATATAGCGCCAGCTGTCGTAGCGGCTGGTAAATCCCTGCGGCTCGGTGCCGCCGAACCATTTCAATTCGACGCCTCGTGCCGCGCAGCCGGCGATGAAGGTCTCAACCTGTGGCGGACTCAGTGCTTTGACGCGAAACTGCAGCGAGCTGCCGACAAAGGCTTCGGCCGCGGACCTCGCGGGCAGCTGAATTTGCGTATTCTGCTGCAGTCGGCTTTCGAGCGCCCGGTAGCGCTTGTTCCAGCGCGCACAGTTTTCGTCGAGCTGCGGCAGTTGCGCTCGCAGAATCGAGGCGCGCAGGTTATCCATACGGCCACTGTAGTTCGGCGTGTCCAGCATGACATCGTCGAACACGTCGGCGGGGGGCAGGGTGCCGTTGCGATCGAACAACATGTACGAACCCGAGTAGATGATGGCGCGCGCCATGATTTCGTCGTCGTCGGTGGTAAGCAGACCGCCTTCTCCCGAATTCAGATGTTTGTAGGTTTGCGTGCTGAAACAGGCCGCTTTGCCGAAGGTACCCGACTTTTTGCCGTTCCAGCTCGCACCCATGGTGTGGGCGCAATCCTCGATCAAGATCACCTGGTGCTGTCGGCATAGCGCCAGCACGGCGTCCATGTCCGCGATGTGTCCGCGCATGTGCGATATCATGAAAAATCTCGCCTTCGATTGCTGCATCATGGTTTCAAGATGGGTCAGGTCGACGCAGTAATCAGGATTGATTTCAACCAGCAATGGTTTGCCGCCGGCATTGTCGATCGCGCCCGGCACCGGCGCCAGTGTGAACGCGTTGCTCAGCACCGGCTCTCCCGGCTCGATGCCTGCGGCCTTGAGCGCGATATGCAATGCATAGCCGCCCGAGGTGCAGGCCAGACAATAGCGCTGACCCATGTAGGCGGCGTACTCCCGTTCCAGCAGCGCCGCCTCGGCGGTTTCGCCGGCGAGCGTGTTATAGCGATGCAGGCGGCCGCCGCGCATGACCTCGACCGCGCGCTCGATACCGGCCTCGGGTATGGCTTCCTGCTGGGTGAAGGGTTTGGTGAATGCCGGTTTATTCATTGGGCGTCGTCTTTGCCGGGGCGGTCTGCCGCGAGTCTTGAAGCAGCTAATGTTATATGATTTCCTTCGGGCCGCGAAGGCTTGTACGTCTTGTCGCCGCCCGACGACAGGCCGGTAGAGCTATCGCGGTTGATCCACAGTTTGGGATCTCCGGTTGCCTCGGAAATGCGTGGCAGCGGTTCCAGCGACGTCAGCAGGTGAGCAGAACGTAGCCGTGGGTTACGGGAAAGCTGCATGGTTGTCTCCGGAGATTAACAACGGTCATGATTGCATAACAGAACACAGGATAATAATGCTAATATTTTCTCCCCGGAATTAAGCAACCAATAATAAAGGCATCAAATCCCCCGCATGGAACCCAAATGGCTTGATGTCATGCTGTATCACCGTGACGAGACACTGATTGCGCGTAATGGGGAAGCCCTCCTCGCGGCCGGTTACGCGCAATGATTCCGGCTTTCCTGCTGACCCGGCAATGGGTAGACGAACGCGACGGCGTGCGGCTGGACTTATGGATGACCAGCGCGCAGGGTCCGCTCGAAGTTTCGATACATCGGCAGCAACCGTTGTTTTTCGTGCGGCAGGCGGACGCCGATGCGGTAACAGAATCGCTCGCCGGCGTGCGCAACCTGGCGATTAAACCGCTCGAGCTCAGGACTTTCAGGCAGGAACCGGTAAGCGGGGTTTACTTCGGCTCGCAACAGCAGCTTTACCGCGCGCGCGACCGCCTGAAGCATGACGGGATCGCCTGTTTCGAGGCGGATATCCGGCCGACCGAGCGCTTTCTCTGCGAACGCTTCATCACGGCCTCGATCGACGTCGATGCGGATTATAGCGGCGAGGTCCTGCACAACGTTCGCCTGCATGCGGGAGACTACATTCCGCAATTCGAAGTCATGTCGTTCGACATCGAATCAGACTACGAAAGCAATGAGCTGTATTCGATTGCCTTTGTCAGCTCGCAGGTCCGGCGGGTGATCATGATCGGGCAGGGCGAGGATACCGAGTTGATCGAGTATGTCGTCGATGAAAGCGCCTTGCTGCGGCGCTGGATCGAATGGGTAGAGCGTATCGATCCGGATATCTTTATTGGCTGGAACGTCATCAACTTCGACCTCAGGCTGTTACAACAAAAGTCACAGTCACTCGGGCAGGCGCTCGCGATCGGCCGCGGCGGTTCGCTGCCGCAGTGGCGGCAGTCGCAGGTCGACAGCAGCCAGCATTTCGTGTTGGTCCCCGGCCGGGTAGTGCTGGATGGAATCGATACGCTGCGTGCCGCAACCTATAGCTTTACCAGCTTTGCGCTCGAGTCGGTGGCGCGGGAATTGCTGGGTCGGGGCAAGTTGATTCATGATGCCAGTCACTCTGACCCTCTATACAAGGCAAAGGAGATCAGGCGCCAGTTTCATGAAGAAAAACAAACCCTGGCGGAGTACAACCTGGAGGACTGCCAACTTGTCTGGGATATCTTCGAACATAGCGACTTGATCAACTTCGCGATCGAGCGCGCCCGGCTTACCGGTCTGGAAATGGATCGCGCGGGTGGCTCGGTGGCTGCCTTCGATAACCTTTACCTGCCGCGGCTGCACCGGCGGGGATACATCGCGCCTAACATTGGCGACTATAGCGGCGAGCTGAGCGCGCCTGGCGGCTACGTTATGGACTCCAGGCCCGGGCTGCAGGGCTCGGTGCTGGTACTCGACTACAAAAGCCTGTACCCGAGCATAATCAGAACCTTTCGTGTCGATCCCTATGCGCGTATCGCGGCCAGGACGGCCGGTGAAGCCGACCGAATTCCCGGCTACGACGGCGCGAGCTTTCACAAGACCGAGCACATACTGCCGCAGATCATCGAAAGCCTGTGGGCGGCGCGTGACCAGGCCAAGCGTGACGGCAACTCGGCGCTGTCGCAGGCGATCAAGATAATCATGAATTCCTTTTACGGAGTACTCGGCACCGCCGGTTGCCGGCTACACGACTCGAGGCTAACCGCTTCGATCACCAAGCGCGGTCACGATATTATCATCCAGACCGTCAGGCTGATCGAGGACCAGGGTTACGAAGTCATTTATGGTGACACCGATTCGGTTTTCGTATCGCTGCACGGGCAGCAGACTAACGCGAGCGCATCAGCTATCGGTACGCGGCTGGTCGAAATCATCAATGCTTACTGGCGCGATAGCCTGCAGCGGTCCTACGGCATCGAGTCCTGCCTGGAGATGGAGTTCGAAACGCATTTCAAGCAGTTCTTCATGCCCACCATGCGCGGCTCGGAGCAGGGCAGTAAGAAACGTTATGCCGGCCTGATCGACGACGAGCAGGGGAATCGCAACATCGTTTACAAGGGCCTCGAGACGGTTCGTACCGACTGGACCGAACTGGCCAGGCAGTTTCAGCAGACCCTTTATCGGCTGATTTTCGACGGTGAGGAGTACAGGGACTATATCCGTCAGGTCGTGGCCGACCTGCAGGTGGGCAAACTCGATGGACAACTCGTTTATCGTAAACGCCTGCGTAAGAAATTATCCGAGTACCAGAAAAACATTCCGCCGCACGCGCAGGCGGCGATCAAGGCCGAAGCCGAGTTCAGGCAGAGACAGGAGCCCTCGCGCTATCGCAACAAGAGCTGGATCGAGTACGTGATTACCGTTGCTGGTGCGCAAACCCTGGAATGCCAGCACGATCGCCTCGACTATGAGCACTACGTCGACAAGCAGTTGACGCCAATCGCCGATACGATTCTGAATGCAATCGGTTCATCGATGGCAGCTGTTACCGACCAGCAGCAGGATTTGTTTTAGGCGAGCCATTTCAAAAATGTTGCAGGGTGGTGAGGTCCGGGGGCTACGCAGCTGGGCTCGCGTGGCGATGACGCGATGTAAAACAATCTCCGTGAAGGTCAGGACTTGTCTTTTCGCGGCGGAAGTTCATCGTAATGCGGCAGCGAGCTGACTTCTTCGCGCCACGGCGCGCAGGATTTCCAGAAGATGTTTTGCGTGGGCCTGATGCCCGGATCCTCGTCGAGGGTGCCGGCGGGAATGACGACCGAGATCCCGCTTTGCGACATCCATGGCAGGGACGAACCGCAGTTCCTGCAAAAACAGGTGGCAAAATGCTTTGCCTCCGGATGCTCGAAGCGGCCTACCATGTCTTCGCCGCTAAGCCACTCGAAGTTTTTCGGATCGATAATGATGTTGCTGCCATGAGCGCTGCCGGTGAACTTGCGGCAGCGTGAACAGTGGCAATACTGGAAGGCGTACCCGGGCCCGTGAAACTGGTATTTGACCGCCTGGCACAGGCAGCTACCCTTGATCGGTTGGCTCATGAATCGGTCCTCCTGAAAGCGCCAGTTTAGCCCAGGGCTCGTCAGGGCAGCAAATCAGGCGCCAGTTGTTCGATAATATCGCGCAGGGTCTGGTCGCGAACGTTCTTTACAAAAAGCCCCGGGTCGACGACCTCGAAACTTCCGGAACGAATCGACAGGAACGCCGTATCGGTTTTTATATCGACGAACTCGATCAGCTTTATCCTGGCGATGCACTGCCGCAGGAAACCGAGATTGTTGGCCACCGTCAGTTTGTCCGGCGCCGCGGCAACCTGCTCCGGCCCGGTCGCCAGAACGTTGATGCGCTGGTAGCGTTCGATATCGATAAGCGGTTTCGGTCGATAAATCTGCATCGATCCCTGGGTGCCGCGCGCGATCAGTTCGGGGTAAGCCCCCTTGGGCACGCTGTTATCGAGAAACTCGAAGAAGTAACGTGGTTTGGCATTGGACAGCCATTTAAACAACAGCTTCGGCATGCCCGCATAGGCCTCGACACAGTGTGCCAGAAAATCCTCGACCGCCTTGTAACGGCCGCGCACCAGGCCGCGTTCCCAGCCGCGCTCGACGGTTGCCTCGGGCGGCGTGACGACGAAATACATGTACATGGTATCGATGTAGCGCACGTAGGTCTTATGCAGCACACTAGTTATCTTCTCGCTGGCGAAGCTATCGAAACGAAAGCGATCCACCATCAGGTGCGGGATGGAATGGCGTCGTTCGGCCTTGGCCCGGATGTAGCGATCGAGCTTGGTATCGATGACGTTGACTTCGTGGCTGGTAAAACGGCCGGCATATTTGTAACTCTCGCCGAGGGCGTCGTAATCGAGCAGCAGTCGGCGCCAGATGTCGGGGCTGATGGTGCCGTAGCCGTGATCTTCGATGCCCAGTTCGGACATCATCTCGCGCAACATCGAACGCAAAGAACTCTTGCCGGCAGCGGACGCACCCTTCAGGCTGATCAATACCGGCACTTCCGCGTCAGGTATCAATTCGTATCCTTCGGCGACGATCGCCTGCCTGACTAGCTCGCCGACCTTGCGCCCGATGTCGCGGCTGCCGAGGTAGTTGCAGGCATGGCGCACGCAGATTCCGGCCAGGTAATTCGGATCGTTGCCGATGAAGCCACGCGTGGTCGCAATCGAGCCAAGCACCCGGTACAGGCTGCGATACACCGCGGCGTATAGTTCATCGTCTGCTGCGAGACCGTTTTGCTTGTAAGAATTGATCAGGTCGAATTCACGCTCCTGGCGACTGCGGGGCGCGGCAAGCGGCGTCTGCCGCCTCGACCCGGTCAGGCGCGACCAGAAAGTCGGCGCCGGCGGTTTGGCCGGGGTCGCCTGCAATAGCGCCTGCTCAAGCTCCTGCCGGGTCATGTCTTCGATCTTGGTGCGCATGGTGTCGAAACCATGCTCGATCTGCATCAGGCGGGGAATCACGTACTTGCTGAAAATCTTGCGCGCGATTGTGCGGAAATTGATACCGAGGTCCTCTTCGGTTTCCCCTTCGAGCACCACGATGTCGGCGGTGATGCGCACGATCAATTCGTGCAGCACCAGTCGATGGGGTCTAAAGCTGATCAATTCCTCGGGATTGAGGCCGGTTTCGGCCGCGAGTTCGTTGATTTCGTCAAGCGAGGTGAAGACATTGGCCGGGTCGTAAATCGTCTCCAACTCGCGGTAAGCAGGCGGTATCTCCGACTCGATACCTGGATTCCAGGCCGAGCTGGGTGATTGTTGTGCAGTGTTATCCATCGGTCCGGACCCACGGGCCATTCGGACAGCGCTGGCGCTGCGGAGGATCATTTCGCGTCAAATCATCCGTGGGGTCGGGAGTGGGAGGCCTGCTCATCGATGTATTTTGTGTAATAGCTCGGGTTATCATCGGCTATCGTCAACACCGATATTCAATCAACCATAGAAAAAAATGAACCGTGGAGTCAAGCTTGAGTTACTTAACTGGATCGAGGCAGAGCAGTGGTTCGCAGATAATCCGGTGGTTGTCATCCCGCTGGGCGCCGCCGCCAAAGAGCATGGTCCGCATCTGCCGCTCAACAACGATGCGTTGATTGCCGGCTGGTTGGCTGACGAAGTCATGCGGCAGCTGCCGGTCGTTGTGGCGCCGTTGATCAACGCGTCTTTCTACCCCGCTTTTGTCGATTATCCCGGTTCGATCAGTCTGCGCCTGGAAACCGCACGCGATCTGATATTCGATACCTGCAACAGCCTGGCGGGATTCGGGTTGTCGCGTTTTTACGTGCTCAACACGGGATTATCGACCTTGCGTCCGCTGGCCGAGGTCCGTCAGTCGCTGGATGCGGCGATTCGTTTTGGTTACCTGAATCTCGATGCCGCGCTGCAATCCCTGCCCGCGGATTTGCTGCAGCAGCAGTATGGTTCGCATGCCGATGAACATGAAACCTCGTTAATGTTGCACATTGCGCCGCGGGTGGTCGATATGAGCCAGGCGGTGGACGACGGCGCCGAGGGCGAGGGTCGGTTAACGCGCTCGCGGGGGCGGGGTACCTGGTCGGCGTCAGGCGTTTTCGGTCAGGCTACGCTGGCCAGCGCCGAAAAAGGCAGGCTGATCGCCGAGGCGCTGGTGCGCCAGAGCATCGCCGATATCGAGGATCTCGCCGGGTGAAGCAGGCGCCGATCGCAAGCACCCGATGTTTGCGCAGTAGCGGGTGCAGGTATCGCGGCAAATGGTTCTGCGAGCAGAGACCTGGACCCGCGATTTGCCTTATAGTGTCTGGATTCCGTTAAACAACTCGGGAGTGAGCCAATGCGACGTTTGAAACAACTACTCGATGCCGGCAATACCGTGCTTTCGGCCTGGTGCGGCATCGCCGATCCACGTTACCTGGAGGTCGTTTCCGAACATGAATTCGACGCCGTGGTACTCGATATGCAACACGGCTTTTTCGATGAGACCAGTATTCAAAATGCAATTGCAACCCTGGTAGCCCGGGGCAAGGCGCCGTTGGTGCGGATTCCGCTTGCGCGCTGGGATACGGCTTCGCGGGTGATGGATTTTGGGGCGCTTGCGGTAATAGCGCCGATGATCAACAGCGCCGAAGATGCCCGGGCGTTCGTCGCCGCCACACGTTTCGTGCCGGTGGGCGAACGTTCTTTCGGGCCACGACATGCGGCTTCCCTGTACCGTATCGACAGCAACGAATACCTCCGGGAATTCGATCAATGTTCGCTAGCCCTGGCGATGATCGAAACCCGTGAAGCCTATGATAATCTCGATCAAATCATCGCGGTCGATGGTATCGACGGCGTGCTCATCGGCCCTGGCGACCTTTCTATCTCTTTTCGGCAGGACCCGGTGCCGGACGCCTACGGGGTCGATACCATCGAGGTGGTCAGGGACATAGTCGCCAGGTGTCGGCAGGCGGGTAAGACCACCGCCGCGTTCTCGTTCGATCCGGAGGCCGCTAATATGCTCAACCAGCTGGAAGTCGATATTATTTCGGTGGGGCTCGACGTCAGCTATATTGCCGACGGCGTGAAATCACACATTTCAGGGCTCGACTTCAGGTAAGGCAGGACCCTGCGGAAATCTGGTCTCGTGTCGCCGCTGCGGGGCCCCGAACTGCTGCTGCACGGGAATGGCGACCCTGAAAAGTCCGATATGATTCGTTCTTCGACCGAAACCAATCATTGTCCTGTTTCATACTATAATTCTCGTACTCATCCTGGCATTCAATCGAACCCAAGTATGTATCGGCCTGCTTTAACGTTAAACCTCTGCTCATTCCTGTGGCCCGCCTCGCCGGCAACGGCCAGTCGTTTTCGTCGATATGGCGGCTGATGGATCCTTACGACATTCTCGGCGTATCGGAAAACGCCACCCCGGACGAAATCAAGCAGGCCTATCGCCGCGAGGCGATGAAGTGGCATCCGGACCGGTCTGGCAATTCACCCGAGTCGAAAGAGCGATTTCACCAGGCCGCCGAGGCTTACAGGTACCTGTCTGCAAGAAATAGTAGCAGCGGCGATGGCGCAAAACAGGCGGGCGGCTACGGGGAGGAAACCCCGGGCGCTAGCTACGATCGCGATGCAAACCGTGGCCGGTCGGATTCTGAGGACAATTCGGCCGACTCGGTATTCTGGGACGTCATGCTCGACTATGCGATAAAGCTGGCGCAAACCGGGTTGGGCGAGCACGGAATAACCGCCACGTTGGCCAGGAACGGATGCCCCGAGAGGCTGGCGGCGGTGATCGCCGAAAAGGCGTTCAACATAAATGCGCATTACGCCGCCGACAGGGGTAAAGGAAAGCGCAAGCCAGGAGCGGATAAAACGACCTTCAAGCAGGAGAGGCTGGAAGCGGAATTGCTAAGAGCCTTCATCGGCGGGGGTAACTGGTTGCTAAGCCCGCGCGGCACCGTCGAATACTATCTCGTGATTTTCAACGAACTCCGGCAAGCCGCGTCTTTCAACCCGATTTCGTGGCTCAGCCCAAACCGCACCCTGTTACGTATCCTCAATTTTTCGATCGTCTTGTTCGCCGTGCTGGCCGTAACGATCAACTTTTTTCCCGGGCCTTCGGACTACAAGCTGCTGCCGGACATGGGTTTGCTGCAGGTGCCGTTCGGTGTACTGGCGCTAATGTTCGTCTGGACGATTTACCGCAAGCTGTGGCTCTTTACCCTCGTCCAGGGGCTGGTCTACCTGGCCGTGATCGCATTTTTCAATTCAGCCATGCCGGCGGTGCTTAATCGTGATCTATTCCCCATGCTGCTGATCGCGGCGACCTGTTTCGCGCCGTTTTTATTAGTCGCTTTGTTCGGCAACTACATCTACTACCGCAAGGCACAGCGCATGATCAGGGCGGCGGACCGCTTGTTCGACGAACAGCTGGACAAGCTCGTCTGGATAAAAAACCGTGCCGGCGGCTCGGCCACGGCCGCGTTTATGTTCATACTGCTGTTCGGCGTGTCGCTGATTTATTATCTGCCGCGTAACGAATTGCTTTCGACTTCGTTTAGCCTCGATCTGGCGGGCGATGAGATCGCGGCCGATGAAGAGGCCGTCAGAAAAATCAGGCTGCAACTGGAAGAGGCGAGCCGTCTGTTCGAAATTGCGGAGTCGCATTTCAATCACGCGCCACCCGATTTCATGAAAGCCGAAATGGCCTACAGTACGGCCGCGGATAATGGTTCGCTGCTGGCGGCGTACAAGCTGGGCTACATGTATTACTCCGGCGAAGGCGTCAGGCAGAGCGACGTTCTGGCGCTGGAGAATTTTCAGCGCGCGGTAAATGCGCCGCTTGCGAAGCCTACAACGGCCTCGGGGTCATGTATCAATACGGCTACGGCACCGCTAAAAACCTGCGGAAAGCGAGTGAAATGTATCTTAGAGGCGAAGAATTCGGCTCTGCGAATGCCTCGCGAAATCTCAAACTGCTCTACAGTGCGGCTGCCGCCAACCAGCGCAGCCGCCTGGCGGAACCGCTTTACAACTGAGTTACGTAATTTGGAGAAGTCGATCGCTGGCGCGCAGGAACTTGTGGAAGCGCTGGTAGGCGTAGGGGATGAAGCGGATTTTCTGAATCGGGTTAAGCGCTAACGGCAGTGCCGCCATGGCGTACTTGTAGTCGGACATGATTAACATCTGCCTGCTGTCAGCCAGTAACTTTTCAAACTCCGCGGTTCGCTGCTCGGCATTGTCGAATTCGGTATTGTCGAGGTAGTAGTCGATTAGCATGCCAAGCTCATGGTCGCCGAATTCGGGTTCGGCAATCTCGAAATAGGGGTAGTCCGACAATCCATGGCGCATAACGGTTTCGGCAAACAGGCTGGCGAAGTCGTAGGCCTTGTGATTGAGACAGGAGAATTCGAAATCGACCAGCTTGATGCGGCCGTCGTCGAGTTTCATGATGTTGCCGTGATAAGTGTCGTTGTGGCAAAAACTTAAGGTTCCCGCGGGCAGGCACTGCCGAACCCGGTCGCGGGTTTCATCGCTGTAGATCGCGCGTAGCTCTTCGCACATCGACTGTTCGTTTTCCGGGAAAGCGGTTACGCTCTGCTCCAGCACGCGCCTGGCAAGACGCCCCCCATTTTTCGTGCAACAGTTCGAACAAACCCGGTCGCGGGAGACCAGCGGGGCTAAGCTGGTGCAGACGGTAAAGCTGGTCGGCGATCTGGCGCAGGTTTTCGGGTTCGAATAAATCCCGGGCCCGCAAACTGCGTCCCTGGTAAAACGCCTCGATGCGGCAGCTATCGTCGTAGTGGTAACAGTGGGCGGCAATGTCGTTGTCTCCCAGGGTCAGGAAGACTTCCTTCTCCGTGGCGTAATCGAGTATCGCGTTATCCTTGCCTTCGAGGCGACGGTAGAGCACTGCAGCGGGCTTTGCTGGCCGGCGCGAGCGGATACCCATGGTGAAAGACGAAAACCCCTTGGGATCGTCGAAATCGAAATCCGCGACGGATAGTTCAGTCCATTCGGGGAATAGTTTTTGACACTGCCTGAAAATCTGGTCTTTCACTTGAGTCGAATAGCTCGTACGCATTCTTGAGTTCCGGCAAGTATAACGTGGCCGCCCTAAGAACGAACCAGATTGTAATTCTGGCTGGCAGATTCGTAATTTAAACACCCCATAGAAGATACCCAGATCCAGAGGGTCGACTTCTGCTGCGAGCCCTAAGTGGACCCTCAGATGACTAAGTTAGGAGGCAATCTTCGGCCGAGGCTGTGTAAAAACTCCCCTGAGCCTCGCGCCAGGTTGCTCTTTAATGGAACACTCTGTTGATCTCGAACAGGATGAAAGTAACGCCCGCCGATTTATTCAGGGCGAGCGAACTGGTTAGATCGCCCCAAGCAGTTGTTTGGTGCCAATGAGGTTAATCACTCGCTTCATGTTGTAGGCGAGTACATGTAGACTCATTTCGGTACTCACATGATCCAGCGTCTTCGTTAAAAAGTGCGTCGCGCCCATCCAGCATTTCAATGTGCCGTAGGGATGTTCAACCGTCGCTCGACGGATTTGCATGGCATCCGGTTTGTCGGCCAGGCGTGCGGCGGTGGGTTC
>JAACFA010000108.1 GCA_009937625.1 Gammaproteobacteria bacterium
TGCTGCCGGTAATCACCGTCGGCGGCGTACAGATCGGTATCATGGTGGCCTACACCATCCTGACCGAGTCGGTATTCCAGTGGCCCGGCATGGGTTTCATGTTCCTCGAAGCGGTTAATCGCTCAGACATTCCGTTGATTACCGCCTACATCATGTTTGTCGGCTTCCTGTTCGTCGTCGTCAATACGCTGGTCGATCTGCTTTACGGCGTCATCAACCCGATGGTCGACCTGGTGGGGCGCCGCCAATGAACGTCAACGGCACTACCTGGCAACGGATTCGCGAATCAGACCTGGTGCATTATTACAAGCGCGACAAGGTCGCGATCGCGGCCAGCTCGATATTCCTGATCCTGATGCTGATGGCCCTGTTCTCACCGGTTATCGCACCTTTCGATCCCTACGACCTGACGCAGATCGACCTGATGGATTCCGAAATGCCGCCTGTCTGGCAGGAAGGCGCCGACCAGCGTTTCCTGCTCGGTACCGACGACCAGGGCCGCGACCTGTGGAGCACCATTCTGTACGGGATGCGGGTATCGCTGCTGATCGGAATCTGCGCCGTGCTGCTGCAGGCCGCCATCGGCATCGTCATCGGGCTGGTCTCGGGTTACGTCGGCGGCCGCGTGGACAATATCCTGATGCGCATCGCCGACGTGCAGCTGTCTTTTTCGACGCTAATGGTGGCGATCATCGTGCTGGCGATCGTCAAGAATGCCTTCGGCGGTGAAACCTACAGCAACTATGCGATGCTAATCCTCATCCTGGTCATCGGTATTGCCGAGTGGCCGCAGATTGCGCGCACGGTACGCTCGTCGGTGCTGGCGGAAAAGGAAAAGGAATACGTCGACGCCGCGGTCGTCATGGGTTTCGGGGCGATACGCATCATGTTCAAGCATATCCTGCCCAACTGCCTTTCTCCGATCTTTGTCATCGCCACGGTCCAGATCGCCAACGCCATCATTACCGAGGCGGCGCTGTCTTTCCTCGGCCTCGGCATGCCGGTAACCGAGCCCAGCCTCGGTTCGCTGATCAGCATCGGCAAGGAATACCTGTATTCGGGCTCCTGGTGGATTACGCTGATACCCGGCTTCTTCCTGGTGGTAATCGTCATCGCCATCAACCTGATGGGCGACTTTTTGCGCGACGTGTTCAACCCCCGCCTCTACAAGGACTAACACCACCTTGTTTAACAAAGTCATTCCCGCGCCAGCGGGAATCTCGTATAAACTATTAAACAGCCGTTTAAAGATCCCCGCTTACGCGGGGATGACTTCAAGGGATCCAGGGTAATGCCGCGAAATATACTGTTCATCATGTGCGACCAGCTGCGCTTCGATTACCTGTCGTGCTACGGGCACCCGAAGCTGCACACTCCGAACATCGATTCGCTGGCCGCGCGCGGGGTTCGATTCGACAACGCTTACTGCCAGGCGCCGCTATGCGGACCCTCTCGCGCCAGTTTTTACACGGGACGCTACATCTCGAGTCACGGCGTCATGGCCAACGAAGACGCGACGCGGCTCGACGAACTCACCATCGGTGACTATCTCAGGCCGTCGGGTTACCGCAGTGCGCTGGTCGGTAAGGCGGGCAACCGCAAGGACTCGGAAATTTTGAGTGCCTTCGGTATCGATCCCGACTCGGAGTACGCGCGCGCTGCCGCCAACGGCGGATTCGAACCTTTCGATGTGCACGAGGGACTGCTGCCGAGGGCTCGCCAAACCGACTATACCGCCTACCTGAATCGGCATGGCTACGCGGGTGACAACCCGTGGCGGGATTATGTTGTTACCAGCGCGGACAAGTCAGGCAATTTACGCTCGGGGTGGCATATGCGCAACGCCGTCTACCCGTCGCTGGTAGCCGAGGAACATTCGGAGACGACCTACTCGACCCGGCGCGCGATAGACTTCCTCGAGCAGCAGGACGCTGACAGCCCATGGTGCCTGCACCTCTCCTACATCAAACCACACTGGCCCTACATCGCTCCGGCACCCTATCACGACCTTTATTCGGCCGAGGACGTGCAGCCAGTGGTGCGTTCCGATAAGGAACTGGACGAGCCCCATCCCGTGTACCAGGCCTTCATGGAGCAGGAGTACAGCGAAAGCTTTGCTCGCGATGACGCGCGCGAGCGCGTGGTCCCGGTTTACATGGGCCTGGTCAGGCAGATCGACGATCAGCTCGGGCGCCTGTTCGAATACCTGAAACAAAGAGACATGTTCCATAAAACCATGATCGTTTTCACCAGCGATCACGGCGATTACCTGGGTGATCACTGGCTCGGGGAAAAGGACTTGTTCCACGAACCGTCGGTCAAGATTCCGTTGATTATCGTCAACCCGAATTCCACCGCGGACGAGACCCGCGGCAGCGTCTGCAACGAGATGGTCGAGGCGGTGGATCTGCTGCCGACCTTTGTCGAATTCGCCGGCGGCAACATCAGCCGCGAGCGTGTCGAGGGCCACTCGCTGATGCCGTTGCTGCGCTCGAGTAAAGCGCCAGCGGGATGGCGCCGTTATGCGGTCAGCGAAATCGACTATTCCGATCGCGGCGCACGCGGCGTACTCGGCATCCCGCCCTACGACTGCCGCGCGCTTATGATCCGCGACAAGCGCTGGAAATACATTCACTACAACCTGTTCCGTCCGCAGCTGTTCGATATGCAACAGGATCCGCAAGAACTGATAGACCTCGGCGACGATCCGGCCCTCGAAAAAATTCGCGCGGGGATGCAGCGGCTGGTTATCGACTGGCGCCGACGCCTGAAACCGCGGGTCGGCATGCCCTACGACAACCTCGCCAACATGGGCCCGGAACGTGACGAGTCACAGGGCATCATCATCGGCAGATGGTAGTAACATCAACGATACCCAACGAACCGGACAGTTCGCAATCAAAAATGGTAATAGTTCTGGTTCAGGAATTCGACAACGTCGTCCACATCTTCGTCGAACCAGCTGAGTTCCAGCGAATCTTTACAAAAGCGGACCTGTAGACCGAGCCGTTCCATCGACTGCACGTTTCGATTTTCGCGGGTATAGACAGTCTCGTCGTGGCAGCCGGTGCAATTCTCGAAATGCAGATCGTCGCCGTTTTCGATATCGGCGGCAGCGGCCCGCCCGATGGCAGATAGGACGAGCAATAACCAGGGAATATTTTTCATCTCGAGCGCCAGCATATCATGACGGGCTCAGCCCAGGAAAAAGCGCATTATCCATTCGCCCCAGAGCTGCGAGTCAGTTTCACCTTTATCGATATGGTATGCCGCGTGCTCGCGTTGCTGCGGCGTCAGGCTGTCGGTGGCCTCGAGAAAGTTGATCATCGACCGCCGCGACTGCTCCGGGTGGCCCTGAAAGCACATCACGTTGTCGCCGATCGTGTACCCGTAATCGGCATAGTCGTCGGTACGGGCGAAGGCCTGCGCCGCGGCCGGCAACCGCGTCACGCGCTCCTGGTTGAAGTGATACATCCCGGTCACGCGGGCGGGCGGCTGCATCCAGCCGTGCAGCTGGCTGATATGTACCGCGAAATTGCCGATCAGCCAGCCGTTTTCATTGTGCCCGACTTGCCCGCCGAAGGCGCGCGCCACCAGCTGGTGACCGAAGCAGGAACCGACCACGCGCATCTGCCGGTCCGCCGCGTCCCTGACCAACTCGGTCAGTCGCGCAATCCATGCGTGCTCGTCATGCACACTGCAGGGGCTGCCGGTTACCAGGATCGCATCATAATTCTCGAGCTTGTCGGGGAAATGGTTCTTCGATACGAAGTAGCTGTCCAGACGCGCCGACGGGTTTTGCGGTTGCAACAGGTTCATGAACTTTTGCGAATCGGTGATACCCCTGTCGTCGGCCCAGAAACTCTCGGGCAGCAGTACCTGTCGAATATTAATTGACTCGAGTTCGAACGATACCTGAAAATCCGGGTTTGGAAACCCCGCGAATCCATACCGAGTAATCTTATGACGCCCGAAGAATTCCGCCGCGCCGGTCATGAACTGATCGACTGGATCGCAGACTACCGCAGCAACCTCGAACAGCGTCCGGTACGGGCACAGGTCGATCCAGGCCAGGTGCGAGCCGCATTCTCGCCGCACCCACCAAAATCGCCGATAGCGGCCGAACAGTTGTTGCAGGAAATCGAACAAAAAATCGTACCCGGTATTACCCAGGTGCAGCACCCGATGCACTACGGCTGGTTTCCGTCGAACGCGTCGCTGGCTTCGACGCTCGGCGATATCGCAAGTTCCGGCCTCGGCACGCTGGGTATTTCGTGGGAGAGCTGCCCGGCGTTGACCGAAGTCGAAGAAGTGGTTTGCGACTGGATGCGGCAGCTCACCGGATTATCCGATAGCTGGGAAGGTTGCATCCAGGACACCGCCTCCACCGCCTGCCTGACCGCCCTGCTGATCGCGCGCGAGCGCGCCAGCGATTACTCGGAAACGCGCGGCGGACTGCAGGCCGAGGACAAACCGCTACTGGTTTACACCACCGAGGAGGCGCATTCGTCGGTAGCCAAGGCGGCGCTGCTGGCCGGATTCGGACGTGACAATTTACGCATGGTGCCGATGGACAGCGAGAGCCGCGCAATGTCGGGGCCCGCGCTGGCAAGCCAGATCGAGGCCGATTTCGCCGCCGGCTACCTGCCCTGCGCAATCGTGGCGTCAGTCGGATCGACCGGGGTCACCGCTTTCGATCCGGTTAATGAAATCGTCGAAATCGCCGCCGAGCACGCGATCTGGATGCACGTCGATGCGGCCATGGCGGGCAGCGCGATGCTGCTCCCCGAATGTCGACATTTATGGGACGGGGCCGAATCGGCCGACTCGATTTCGTGGAATCCGCACAAATGGATGGGCACGATCCTCGATTGTTCGCTGTTTTACGTGCGCGACGTGCAGCACCTGGTACGCGTGATGTCGACCAACCCCAGCTACCTGCGCTCGGCGGTCGACGCTGAAGTCAAACAGTATCGCGACTGGGGCATCCCGCTCGGGCGGCGCTTTCGCGCGCTCAAGCTCTGGTACCACCTGAGCGTCGACGGCATCGATGCGATTCGCGAACGCCTGCGCCGCGATCTCGAAAACGCGCAGTGGTTTGCCGAGCAGGTGGCCCGGCAGGAACACTGGCAGGTGCTCGCACCGGTCAAACTGCAAACCGTCTGTATCCGTCACCAGCCGCCGGGTTTGAGCGGGGAGGCGCTGGACCAGCACACCCTGGGCTGGGTCAACGCCATCAACCAGTCCGGCAAAGCGTTCATGAGCCCGGCGCAACTCGATGGCCGCTGGATGGTACGCGTATCGATCGGCGTCGAGGCTAGCGCGCGCGCGCACCTGGAAAAGCTGTGGAATTTGATTCGGGCTCACGCCGAAGAGGTCGTTCAGGGATAACTAATACGGCTAATTTCAAAAGACATTACCCCGAAAAAAGGATACATTACGCGGTTTTTAGAACCCTATCAGTAGCAAAAGCGATGGCGAATATCACCTGGAAAATGGAAGACGGCAGCGAAATCTCCGCCGACGTCAAAGACGGTTTGAACCTGATGGAGGCAGCCACTGCAAACAACGTGCCCCACATCGAAGGTGAATGCGGCGGCTGCCTGTCCTGTGCTACCTGCCATGTGTTCGTCGATCCCGAGTGGTTCGCCAGAACCGGCGAGGTCGACGACATCGAAGACACGATGCTCGAGATGACCGACGTCGAGCGCGAGGACAACAGCCGCCTAAGCTGCCAGATCATAGCCTCGCCCGAACTCGACGGCCTCGTGCTTCACGTACCCGAGCCCGAGTAGCAGGATGGCCGCACCCGTTGTTATCGTCGGTGCGGGCCAGGCGGCAGCCTCGTTCATTTCACGCCACGTCGCGCTGGGCAATGCAGAGCCGCTGCTGTTGATCGGCGAAGAGCCGCACCCGCCCTACCAGCGCCCGCCGCTGTCGAAAAAGTACCTGCTCGGCGAACTCGAGCGTGAGCGCCTGTTCATCCGGCCGCTGGACTGGTATGCCGAGCAGGGAGTCGAAACCCGTTTCGACACACGCGTCGACGCAATCAGGCCCGGCGATAGACAGGTTATAACCAGCACCGGCGAAGCCATCGATTACGACAGGTTGATTCTCTGTACCGGTTCGCATGCGCGTAGTCTGCCGGCCGAAATGGGTGGCGCCCTGCCCGGGGTTTTCACCCTGCGCAGCATTGCCGACATCGATCGCATGGCGCCCGAGTTCCAGGGCGGGCGCAAGCTGCTGGTTATCGGCGGCGGTTACATCGGGCTCGAAGCCGCGGCCGTCGCGCGGCAGCTCAGGCTCGAAGTCACGCTAATTGAAATGGCCGATCGCATCCTGCAGCGCGTCGCCGCCGCTGAAACCTCGGATTATTTTCGCAAGCTGCACGCGGGCCACGGAGTCGAACTACGCGAAGCGACACGCATGTGTCGGCTACTCGCGGACGACGGCAGAGTTTGCGGCGCCGAGCTCGAGTCCGGCGAAATCATCGACGCCGACCTGGTACTGGTCGGTATCGGCGGCAGCCCGAATATCGAACTCGCGCTGGCGGCCGGGCTCGACTGCGACAACGGCATACGCGTCAATACGCTCTGCCAGACTTCGGACCCGGGCATCTACGCCGCCGGCGATTGCTGCAGCTTTAGCCGCGACGGGCAGCAGATCCGGCTCGAATCGGTGCAGAATGCGGCCGATCAGGGCGACCTGATCGCCAGGGTGCTGGCCGGAGAAGACGTCAGCTATAACGCGCTGCCGTGGTTCTGGTCAGACCAGTACGACTGCAAATTGCAGATCGTCGGTCTCAATCTGGGCCATGACCGCACCGTGGTCCGTCCCGGCGCCAGCGAATCCAGCCGGTCCGTATGGTACTACCGCGGCGATCGCCTGCTGGCAATCGACGCCATGAACGAACCCAAGTCCTACGCCTTTGGCAGGAAGATCATCGAGTCTGGCAAGAACCCCGCGCCGGAAACGGTCGCCGACCCGGCAACCGATCTCAAAGCCCTGGCAATGGGCTGACAATGTTAGAGCCCAACCTGCCATCCAGAGGCTCGGCCCGCTACGTCGGCAACTAATCGATGATGGCCTGGCTTTCCAGCAGGGCAAGGTCTCCGCTGAGCTCGACATAGGCTTCGAAGCGCTGGCGTATATCCCGCACGTAGTTGACCGGCTCACGTCCATTGACGTATCCGTAGCGCGAGTGCTTGGCGTACTCTTTTTGCGACAGCAACAGCATCGCCTCCTCGGTGTGCCCAAACCAGCGATTCGGATCAAGTCCCAGCTGCCTGGCAAGTCGTCGCGCGCTATTTACGTGACCCGAACCTGCGTTATACGCAGCCAGGGTAAACCAGATCCGTTCCGAAATCGGCAGGTCGTCCGGAAAGCGGTCGCGCAACCAGTCGAGATACTTTATGCCGCCTCGAATACTGTTCGCCGGGTCGCTGGCGTTTTCCACGCCCATCGCCTTGGCGGTGCGCGGCATCAGCTGCATGAGCCCTCGAGCGCCTACCGGTGACTTCGCCCTCGGATTAAACCGACTCTCCTGGTACATTTGCGCGGTTACCAGGCGCCAGTCGAAACCGTAGCGGCTGGCGTACTTGCGCACCAGCTTATCGTAGGGCGAGATCTGTCCCTTGAGCGCATCGATCACGCGGCCGCGCGCAAGACGCTGCACCGAGTGACCGCTCTTGAAATACTTTTTGTAGGTTACGTTGTAAAACTCACTTTTATAAATACTCTGGACAAACTCGTCGAGTGCCTGCTTGAGCAGAGGATTACGTTTTCGCAGAGCAATCGCGTGCGGGATCTCGGCTTCGAGCGTAAATGCCGGGCGCACCTTCAGGCCCTTGGCTAGTTCGATATCGAGCAATTGATCATCGACCATGGTCGCCTTGTACTTGCCGCGCGACACCATCTGCAGTAACTGTTCCGCTTCCACGGCATCGTCGGTCGCGCGCAGCTTGAAGCCTGCACCCTCCTGCTGCAGCTGCGAAAGTCGTTCCCAGTAAGAGCTATGATGACGCACGAAAACGGTTCGATAATCGAGATCCTGCAGCGAGTCGGCAGGGTCGTCCTGGTGCACCACGATATGCTGCTGCGCATAGTGATAGGGACGGGAAAACTCCACTCCCAGCCGCCGCTGCTTTTCGTCAGGCTCGAGAAATCCGAGCGCGATATCCGCCCTGCCCTCGAGCAGCCAGGTCGTCAGTTCGCGGTAACTCGGCGGAACCACGACCTCCAGTCGCAGCCCGTGAAAGTCGGCAAACTCGCGCGCGAGCTCGTATTCGAAGCCCATCAGTTCGCCGCGGTAGAGAAAATAAGAGGCAGCGTTGTTGCGCAGCAGCACCCGCAGCACGCGCCGCTGCTTGATCTCGTCGAGATCGCCGGTGTGGCGCTTGTCATGATCGTCCGTACCCAGTTCGAGCTGCAGGTAACGGTTGATTTCGCTGACCAGTTGCGGCGCGTTCTTGCGCACCCCCCAACCGATGTTGCGCTGCCGGCTGAAATTGACCGCGACCCTGAAATCGTCACGATACGATCGGTAGATATCAACCAGATTACTATCCATGATGGTCGCATCGATCTCTCCGGCCGCCAAACGATCGAGCACGTCTTCGATCTGTACCGCATCCGGCGTCTCGACGATTTCGATATCCGGGTAACGCTTCTCCTTGAGCCAGATCAACGCGTGCCAGAAAGTCGAGTCCCGGCTCACCATCACCGACTTGCCGTTAAGATCGCGCACTCGCTGCACCGACTTGTCGTCGCTAGCGACGATGACCTGCTCATAGACATGATCCACCGGCACCGAAAAAGACATTCTTTCGAGACGCGAATCGCTGATCGTCAGGTTATCGACGATGATATCGCCGTGCCCGGCTTCGAGTGCCGGAATCAGCTTGGCGAAATTATCGACAATCACGAGTTCGGGAATCAAACCGTGGGACAGCGCAAACTCTTCGGCGATAAGCTGCTGTTCGGCCAGCGGTGAGCGGCGGCGCGGCAGGTAAGAGGCGCTGGTAAAATCCCGGGTTAACAGAATTCGCAGTTTGCCCCGCCGCAGGATATCGGTGAAGTCGCCGTCGAAGGGCTGCGCCTGCTCAAGCGAGCTGTAGTTGCGGTTGATATAGGCCTGCGCAGGATCTAAACACGTCAATCCCAACAGCAGCAAGACTAGCTGGGCGACAATCCGTGCGGACAGTTTTTGACCATGGATCGATTCCATAGTCGGACACTAAAGCGTTTTATTGCCGCCTTGTCAAAGTTGAAGCCGGTAATCTTCATCTAATCGAGACTCGCATCACCCTTTTAGTAGGCGATATCCGAAATATAATAAACCAGCCTGCCGCTGGGCACATCGACCTCGACTTCTTCACCGAGTTCGCGTTTCAACAGCGAGCGCGCCAGCGGTGAATCGACACTGATGTAGTGGGGTTCCCGGTCGAATTCGTCGGGGCCGACAATTCGGTAGACGACCGTCTGCTGGTTTTCGTCTTCCAGGGTGACCGAGGCGCCAAAGTAAACCCGGTCGCTGCTGGCGGGTTTCTGATCGACCACCTTGAGGTCTGGCAGTCGTTTCTGCAGGTAGCGAATCCGGCGGTCGAGTTCGCGCAGTTCCTTCTTGCGATAAATATACTCGGCATTCTCCGAGCGGTCGCCTTCCGCCGCGGCGGCCGACAGCGCCGCCACCACCTCGCGCCGCTTTAGCCATATAGCCTTTTGTTCCGCTTGGAGCGCGCGCATACCAGCGGGGGTAATGTAGGGTGACTTTTTAGGTGCGGGTGGGCGGTAACGGCTCATCTGGGCGCCAGGACAAATCGATGATTCGACAATCTTGTTACTTGCGGTACTGGTATATTTGCACTTCGCTGCCGTAATCCGCGTAGTCGCCGTCGGAGCGCTTGCCGCGAAAAATGCCCCATTCGATGGGGTTGTAAAGGGCCGGACTCTCATCGCCGATGACCGACGGCAGCGGACAAACCTTGCAGTCGGCCGCCGGGTTGAAGAAGAACGGAATACTGTATCGCTCGCGGGCATCCATCGCCAGCACGCGATGGATGGCGGCCTTATAAATATCGTTGGACCAGACCTGCATCATGTCGCCGGTATTAATCACCAGCGCTCCCGGCAGCGTCGGAATATCGTACCAGAAGCCGTCGCGATAAACCTGTAGCCCGCTGACCTCGTCCTGCAACAGGACGGTCAGGGCGCCGGCATCGGTGTGATGATGGATACCCAGGTCCGCGACCGGTTGATGGTCGACCGGCATGTCCGCCATCGGATCCCTGACCGGGTAGTAGTTGAGACGGACAAAACCAGTGTGCCTGTCGGCGAAGTCGTTACGCATGAAATCGGCAGGCAAATCGAGGCCGAGACAAAAAGCCTCGAGTAGCTTGAGCGAAAGCCCGGTGCAGGCTTCGAGGTAGCCCATCATCGCGGCCTTGAATTCGGGATGCCCCGCCGGCCAGCGATTGCTCTGGCCGTAGATCGGGTCGATGCCCTCGCGGGTAAAGTCGAAGACCTCCTTTTTATCGCGCTGGTTCTTGGTGAGCTCATTGTTGTAAAAGCCCCACGGATTTTCCCGGCTGCGGACGATACCGAGCTTTTCCTCGAGCGGCAGCGCAAACAGCGCATGAGTCTGCCGCCAGACCTGTTCGATCCGGGCGTTTGAAATACCGTGATTGATTACCTGGAAAAAACCCCAGGTCCGACAGGCCTCGGCGATTTGATCGATCGCCTCGCGAGCGGCGCTACTAGCGGAATCCTGGAACAAATACTCGACATCGATTATCGGCACCTGCTCGATAGCCGAGCTTTGCTCGGCAACCGGGAGCTGGTCCAGGTCTTGCGTTTCTGCTTGCATGGCTCACTCGGTCGTTCCTCGATGAGCCGCCTAATATACCACCGATCGAAGGCGGTACCAGCAATTCGATGCTCACCAAGCAACACGACGATGCGCCCGCGGTTGCGTAACAGGACTCCGATCGGGTTAACAGTCCTCGAAACCCGTGAGTATGCACATACGCGACAGCGACACCGCGTGGGCCACTTCGATGAATGTCATTTTCACCTCGAGTTCTTGCTGTCTCGACGTCAGATCCATGTCCGTCAGGGATGCGGCAATTGAAAGCCACTTGTGTGCCTCGACGATATCCCGGGTCATGACGGGACCCCGCTCGTATAGCAGGCTCAGATCCAGCTGGGCCTCGACAAAACCGAGCCTGGCAGCACGCGACAACCAGGCATGGGCCTGGCCAGGATCTGGTTCCATATAACGTCCGTCGAGATAGAGTCGCGCCAGCCTGTACTGGGCATATGCGACATTTTGCTCGGCGGCCATACGATAATAAAAAAGGGCTTTACTTGTATCTGCGGTCACTCCGTTACCTTCCAGATACATTATTGCCAGCTTCATCTGCGCTTTCTCGTTTCCGGCGGAGGCGCTGTCTACCAGAGATTCGATTTGTCCGAGATTTTGTTTATCCGGACTCACACCTGCCGCGACAGCGGCAGACCCCAAAACCAGAACGAATAACAGGCTTGTGCTCAACTTTCTCATTGCCGCAAAAATCCTTAATTTTATAACTCCCGATTAGTACGCCAGTTTCCGTAAATCGGATCACAGGGCGATTAATCAATTCTGGTTACTCGCGAAAAGATTGCCCGTCGCTCGCAACGGGAAGTCGAGCCCGGTTAATCGCACCGCGGGGCAGGAACTGGAAAAAATACCGATTTTTCACAGGTGACTATCGGCTTATCCCCGGGTTCGTTGCAGCAATCGACCTTTTTGCGGCATGACCCAAATCGGCGTAATTTAACCCGGATGGGTGATGCGGCGGCTTTTTCCGCTTGGTATAGTTTCCGCCGGAGGAGAGCACATGCAACACGTTTACAAGCAACAATCTACGACAAAGCCAATGCTGGAAAAGGGCCATCTCGCGTTGCGGGTCGGCGAGGGCCTGTTCATATTTTCCTTGTTTGCTGTCCTGGTGCTTGTTTTATTTCCGTAACCGTCGTCCGAACGGTTGCCTGAATGCCGGCCATCGCCGAAGCGCGATGGTTGGGACAACTCCTGCACCAATTTAATGGAAAGCCTCCGTCCATATCGATCCGCTATAGTCCCCTTCGATGCAGACGCCTGGATTCATCTATCAGGATCAACCCTCAGCCAACGGCGATTGCCCGCCAAACCGCAATAAAAAAGGCCGCCAGATTTTGGCGGCCCTCCGAGTTACTTGGGAGAAAGGCTACTTAGATCCACACCAGTCGAAGCCGACCCGATCAGGAGGTTACTAGCCTTTCAGCTTTCTCTCAGGTCTCGGCTCTCCCGAGTGTTGCTTCACCTTTCTCCAATATCTCTATAGACACTAGATCACCTCCTTTGCGTTGTTACTGATGCCCCGAAGCATGCCACAGATTTCGCAGCTGTCAATGCCGTCCGCAACAAATTTTCGGGTTGGATTTCAGTTAACCGGTAATCGTCAAAAGGATGCGGTTCAGTGGTCAGGATACACGGCCGGCACTCCGCCCATTTTATGCCCGGATATAGAATTGACCGGAAGACCTGAACTCGAATGCCGAGGCAATCAGCAAGCTAAATCACGAACATAGTCCGCAAGCGCCAGAGAAGAGGTCAGACCTGGCGACTCGATACCAAATAAATTGATCAAGCCGGCCACCCCATGCTCGTTTTCATCCTGTATGCAAAAATCGACAGCAGGCAGACCTTTTCCATTAATCTTGGGACGTATGCCGGAGTAAGCTGGAAACAAAGAATCATCCTTTATGTCCGGCCAATAACTGCGAATTGCCTCATAAAACAACTCGCCTCGATCTGGATTGACCTCATAGTCAATCTTGTCGATCCATTCGACATCGGGACCGAAGCGTATATTGCCGGACATATCGAGAGTAACGTGTATTCCCAATCCATATTCGTCAGGCACCGGGTATATTAGCGAAGTAAACGGGGCCTTACCCGAGTAACTGAAATAATTTCCCCTGGCGTAACTGTATTCGGGGATTGCCTCGCTCTTGATGCCTTCGATTGCACGCGCCAGCTTGTCGCCGTCGATACCGGCGCAGTTAATCACCGTGCTCGCAGTCAATCGAAACTTATCGCCGTTGTCATGCACATCGAGTAACAACTTTTCGTTTTTCGCCATCCCGCCAGTTACGGCCGAATTAAACACCACCGCGCCTCCGGCGTCCTCCAGGTCACCTTGCAGTGCCAACATGTATGCATGGCTATCGATGATTCCCGTGGAAGGTGACCATAGAGCGGAAAAGCATCTCAGCTGCGGTTCCCTGGAGCGCATCTCGGCTTTATCCAGGGGCACGATATCGCCCACACCGTTAGCCCGCGCGTTTTCCAGTATGGTTTGTAATCCCGCTTGCTGTTGCTCGCTGGTTGCTATGACGAATTTTCCACATCGTTTGAAAGGCACTCCGTGCGCTTTGCAGTAGTCATACAATCGATTGCGACCGTCTACGCAGAAGCGCGCCTTCAAACTAGCACTGGGATAATAAAT
>JAACFA010000109.1 GCA_009937625.1 Gammaproteobacteria bacterium
CTTGGCGACGCGCGCGATTTCATCGGCAAGCAGGCGCTGCTCGACCAGCAGGCCGCCGGAATTCAGCAAAGTTTCGTCGGTCTGTTATTATTAGACAAGGGCGTTTTGCGTAACCATTTGAAAGTTGTCACCCCGCTGGGCGAGGGCGAAATCACCTCGGGCAGCTACTCGCCAACCCTGCAGCGGTCGATCGCCATGGCGCGCGTGCCGGCTGGGGCGGAGGGCCAGGTCGAGGTCGAGGTGCGCAACAAAATGCTAAGAGCTGAAATTGTTAAACTTCCCTTTGTGCGAGAGGGGAAATCCATGTTGAACGACGGGGGTAATCAATAATGAGCGAAGTGCCATCAGAACTGAAGTTTTTATCTTCACACGAATGGGTCCTGATTGAGGACGGCGTGGCGACGGTAGGCGTAACCGATCATGCACAGGAACTGCTGGGCGACCTGGTTTACGTGGAGCTGCCCGATGAGGGAAGCTCGGTTGCCGCGGGCGACTCGGTTGGAGTTATAGAATCGGTTAAGGCTGCATCCGATACCTATGCCCCGGTTAGCGGTGAGGTTATCGAAGTCAACAAAGAGCTCGAGAATGCACCCGATAAAATCAACGATGATCCCTACGGCGACGGCTGGATGTACAAAGTTTCGATGGAAGATCCCGACGAGGTGGGAGACCTGCTCGACGCCGAAGCCTACTCGGAAGCGATCGCCGACGAAGAATAATTGCCGGTTGCTCCAGGTGAGTAACCCCGAGTGCTGCCCCTTGCTGCAGCGAGGTTTCGATTAACAGGTGGGGGGCCATCATGGCATTTAGCGGTAATAAAGGGCTTTCCCGCATTATCAAGGCGACCGGCTACTCCTGGCAGGGACTGCGTGCCGCTTACCGTTACGAAGAAGCTTTTCGACAGGAGATCTGGCTGTGTCTCGTTATGATTCCGCTGGGTCTATACCTCGGGGAGGGCGGCGTCGAGAAGGCTATGCTGGTGGGCAGCCTGCTGCTGCTGCCGCTGGTCGAAATCCTCAACTCGGCGCTGGAAGCGGTGGTGGATCGCTTCGGTGATGAGCAGCATGAACTATCAGGGCGCGCCAAGGACATGGGTTCGGCGGCGGTGGCGATCGCGATAGCGCTGGCGGCTTCGGTCTGGTTGCTGGTCCTGTTGTTTTAGTGTCGCCCCGGCAGCAAGCGTAAACATTCAGGCGTCCTGCCTCGGGCAGGAGCTATTGACAGCAGGGGCCTGAATTCGGTTCGGTTTCCGTGCGATAATAGCAGCCTGGTCAGGCATACTCATGAGTTTGAGTCAGATAATTCCACGATGATTGCTTTCCCGTCCATTGATCCCGTCGCGATTTCGCTGGGCCCGCTCAAGGTGCACTGGTACGGCCTGATGTACCTGCTGGCCTTTGCCAGCGCCTGGTGGCTGGGCAAACGCCGCGCGCGCCTCGAGTGGACACCGGTTAAAACAGAACAGGTTGACGACCTCATTTTCTACGGTGCGATCGGGGCGGTACTCGGAGGTCGTATCGGCTCGGTCATTTTTTATAATTTCGACAGCTTTCTTCAAAATCCACTGTATCTGTTCAAGATATGGGAGGGGGGCATGTCATTTCACGGCGGCTTTATCGGCGTGCTGGTGGCAATGGCAATTTTCCAACGCAGGATCGGTTGCCGCTATTTTTTCGAGTTGACCGATTTTATTGCGCCGCTGGTGCCGCTGGGGCTTGCCGCCGGGCGTTTCGGCAATTTCATCAACGCCGAACTCTGGGGTGCGCCCGGCAATGTACCCTGGGCGATGAAGCTATCCTGCGAGCAGTTTCCACCGGAGCGCTACGCCGATTTTGCCGGACCCCTGTGTTACAGCCCGCGCCACCCGACGCAGCTCTACGAAATGCTGCTCGAGGGCCTGCTGCTGTTCGGCGTTCTGTGGCTGTTGTCGGCCCGGCCGCGACCGGTGATGACGATCTCGGGATATTTCCTGCTGTTGTACGGGCTGGCTCGCAGCGCGGTCGAGCTGATTCGATTACCGGATGCCCATATAGGTTACCTGCTGAATACGGATTGGCTGACCAGGGGCATTGTATTATCGGTGCCAATGATTATAGTTGGCCTTATCCTGTTGGTACTGGCGAAAAGGAGCCAAAATGCGGCAATATCTTGACCTGATGCGACATGTTCTCGAGCACGGCAGCGAGAAAACCGACCGCACGGGGACGGGGACTCTGTCCGTATTCGGGCACCAGATGCGCTTCGATCTGACGCAGGGCTTCCCGTTGATTACCACCAAGAAGCTGCACCTGCACTCTATCATTCACGAGCTGCTGTGGTTCCTGCAGGGCGATACCAACATCGCCTACCTGAAGCAAAACAATGTCCGCATATGGGACGAGTGGGCCGACGAAAACGGTAATCTCGGTCCGGTTTACGGCGCGCAGTGGCGCTCGTGGCGTTGCGCCGACGGGAGTACGATCGACCAGATTAGCCAGCTGGTCGACCAGATCAGAACCAACCCGGATTCACGCCGCCTGATCGTCAGTGCCTGGAATGTCGGTGAAATCGAGAACATGGCTTTGCCACCCTGTCACGCTTTCTTCCAGTTTTATGTCGCTGACGGGCGCCTGTCTTGCCAGCTTTATCAACGCAGCGCGGACGTGTTTCTGGGAGTGCCCTTCAACATCGCTTCCTATGCGCTACTCCTGATGATGGTTGCCCAGGTAACCGGCCTCGAGGCCGGCGAATTCGTGCATACGCTGGGCGATGCGCACCTGTACACCAATCATTTATCGCAGGCGCGGCTGCAGCTCGAGCGCGAGCCGTTCGGGTTACCGACCATGAAGTTGAATCCCGAGGTGGATGACCTTTTCGCCTTTCGTTTCGAGGATTTCGAGCTGTCCAATTACCAGTACCACGAACACATCAAGGCTGCGGTCGCGGTATAATGCGCCCACAAAACAAACGGAAATCCAGATCAGATGAACGAAACAGGTCTAAACAATATCGAGGTCGACGTCGAAACCCGCTACATCGAGGATCAGTCGAATCCCGAACAGAATTACTATGTTTTTGCCTATACCATTACGATCCAGAACAAGGGTAAACAGGCGGCCAAGCTGTTGACTCGCCACTGGGTTATTACCGACTCCAATCAGAAGGTGCAGGAGGTTCGCGGCGACGGTGTTGTCGGCGAACAACCGCTGCTTAAGCCAGGGGAACAGTTTGTTTACACCTCGGGCACTATGCTCGAGACCGCGGTAGGTACGATGAAGGGCAGTTACCAGATGCTGGCCGACGATGGATCGCATTTTGATGCCGAAATCGATGAGTTCGTCCTGTCGACGCCGCGAGTACTGCACTAGTCGTTTGCATCGGTGGCAATCTACGCGATAGGGGACGTCCAGGGTTGTTACACCGAGCTCTGCCGACTGCTCGAAAAAATCAACTTCGACCCCGCTGCCGATACCCTTTGGTTTTGCGGAGACCTGGTTAATCGAGGCCCCGAATCGCTGCAAACCTTGCGCTTCGTGAAATCCCTGGGCCAGAGCGCGCAGACCGTGCTCGGCAATCACGATCTACACCTGTTAGCACTGCACCACGGCGTGACGAAGATCCGGGTCAACAACGATTTGCGGAGTATTCTCAAAAGCCCCGATCGCGGCGAGCTAATGAGCTGGTTACAGAATCAACCCCTGCTGCATTATGACAAGAAACACAAGGCCGTGGTGGTGCACGCCGGAATTCATCCCGACTGGGGACTGAGCAAGGCCAGGAAGCTGGCGGGAGAGGTTGAATCGGTACTGCGCGCCGGGGACAGCGCGAAATTTTTTGGCAAGATGTATGGTAACAAGCCCCGCTTGTGGTCGGACGATCTCACTGGCGCCAAACGGTTACGCTTTATCACCAATGTCTTTACGCGTATGCGCTATCTCGATCAGGCGCGCAAGCTCGACTTTACGGTCAATCGCAGCCTGCGGCGCTATCTGCGCAAAGGATTGACGCCGTGGTTTCAGGCGGACGCCAGGCTCAGGGAGGATGTGCGGGTTTTATTTGGCCACTGGTCTACGTTGCCGGTAGGATGCTACGGGCGATTTTTCGCGCTCGACGGGGGTTGCGTCTGGGGTGGACACCTGGTCGCGCTGCGGGTCGATTTCGAGGCGGAAGACTGGTTTTTCGTCGATTCCCACACCAAAAAACCGATAAAAACTGCTAAATAAGAAGGATAACTAGTTCACTTTTGTTATCCCGTTTTCTCTTAAATGCGATGTTTTTCGCTATCTTTGACAATTTTACGACTATAAGTTATTTGCGGCCGCAACGTTTTAACGGCTAATGGTTAGTCGCGATACCGCTCGACCTCGATGACCCGCGGCAAGGATCCGCTCGCGGCATGTCACCAGGCGGCCGGTACTCGCTCGACGCGACGGCATCGGGCACGACGATCGTAGCGCTGAGATTAGCCAGATACCGTGAGTGACCCTGTTTTCGGTGGGCCAGGCGTTACGGGAAACCGCGGCAACAACCCCGTTGGAAGGTGAGAGATCTTGAAAAGAAACCTGCTTATTACCGTGATTTTGACGCTCTTGTCGTTTGCCGTTTATCAACCGGTTTTCGCAGCAGCCAGTGTCGAATTGGTGCCCTCTTCGAGGGTCATATTGATGATTACCTCGGATATGACCATAGACCAGATCATCCGGCGTGTTTATCCGAAAGACAAGGATTTATGGCCGCAGATCAAGGCCAAGCTGATCGAAACCAATCCAGGTTCTTTTGTTCAGTATTCAGATAGATTGATACCTGGTTCACGCCTGAAGCTGGTGGATATTCGGCGTATCTACGACCAGGAGCAACTGGATCCCAAGATCAAGGTTGGATACGTAGCCCGGCTGGAGGGTAACGCGACGGCCAGAGACCTCAACGGCAGGGTGCAGCAACTGCAGATAAATTCGCAGATCTTCGAAGGCGATCGCATCGAAACCGAACTCGGCGCGCGTATTCAAATCCTGATGGACGATGGTGCCGAGGTATATCTTAAGGAAGACTCGGTGCTCAAGATCAGCGAATACGTCATCACCGCCGGCTATAACAAGGAAAGCAGCAGTATCCTCGATTTGCTGCGTGGTGGTTTGCGCAAGATTACCGGCGCGATCGGCTCCAGTGCGCTGGCGAACTATCAGCTCCAGACCGGAATGGCGACAATAGGAATACGTGGCACCGACTACGTGCTCAAGCTGTGCAAACAGGATGATTGCACGCAGACGGTCAGCCGTAACGACCCCGATGCCAAGCTACATGCCGTGGTACTCGAAGGTGCCATCACGATGACCACCGACGAAGAAGTGCAAATCCTGATGGCAATGGGAGAATATGGCACGGCAACCCCCGAAATCCTGGTCGTCGAGGAAGAGACGACGGTTCCGGTTGGTTTTCTGAACCAGCAGGAAGCGCAGCAGTTTAACGCCACGGTGCCGCAGAAGGCGGAAACTCAGGAAGAAGAATCTTCTAACGCCTGGGCCTGGATTGTAGGCGTGCTGCTGCTCGCCGTTGGCCTGTAGACCTGTCGTTTAATGCCGCGGGGCGAGTTACGGCCCGGGCATAAAGTTAACGGTTGCTGCCGGTATGCGGGTTAGTCTTCGTCGGACGTATCGAACTGGGCCGAGAAAGCGCCGGCTATTTCGAGCAGGCCTTGAATCGTGTACTGGCGGTTACCGAGGACGATGGGTTGATGCAGCTGCACATAGCCTTCATGGAAAGGTACCAGCCGGTTGTTTTTTATCAGGAAAGTGCCATTCGTGGAACCCAGGTCGCGCAGATAAACTTCGCCGTTGATAACCTGAATTTCCGCGTGTTGCTTGCTCACAGTCGGATCATTAATGTAGATGTGACCCTCGCGACCAATAATATAAGTTCGACTTTCCATACGTCTAACCTCCTCGCTCATATCATTGCCCATAATGAACAACCCTCCTAAAACGGGCGAAATAGTCTAACCCAATTAATCTCAAAATTCCCGAACAAATTTTATAAAAGAGTAGGCGTAGGCGTTACCGGGATCCGCATCACAATCCTCTCGAGATTCGACTCTCCATTCGGATTCGTCGAAGTCGGGAAACCAGGTGTCTCCGTCAAAGCGGTGGTGGATTTGGGTGATGTACAACTGCGTTGCGCGTGAGAGCGACTGCTGGTAAAGACTTGCGCCCCCGATCAGCATGACTTCCTCATCGTCAGCGCATAAGTCCAGGGCGGCATCGATGCTATTGGCAATGTCGCAGCCCGCGGCGCTGAAATCCGGGTCCCGGGTTACTACGATATTACGCCTGCCCGGCAATGGCCGGCCGATAGACTCGAAGGTCTTGCGTCCCATGACGATCGGTTTCCCCATCGTGGTGCGTTTGAAAAACGCGAGGTCGGCAGGCAAGTGCCAGGGCAGCCCATTGTTGCTTCCGATCAGTCGGTTTTCGTCCATGGCGACAATCAGTGAAAACTTCGTCATTGAGTAAGGGCCCTGCTAAGTTTGGCGAAATCGGCGATCTCCAGGTTTTCGGCGCGCAATCCCGGATCGATGCCGCAAGCGATTATTGTTTCACGATCCAGTAGCGATTTCAGCGAATTGGAAATAGTTTTGCGACGCTGGCTGAATGCGGTTTGTACGATCCTGGCGAAGCTCGCGGCGTCGCCGATTGCATACTTCGGTCGTTCCAGCGGTAGCAGGCGTATCACGGCGGAATCAACTTTCGGCGGCGGTCTGAAGCAGGTCGGCGCGACATCGAACAGGTACTGGCACAGGCAACGACACTGCAGCATTACCGAGAGACGGCCGTAGCTCGAATCCCCGGGTACGGCGACGATTCGCTGTGCTACCTCCTTTTGCACCATGAAATGCATGTCCTCGATCAAATCTGCCGATTCGAGCAGGTGGAACATCAGGGGGGTCGAAATATTGTAGGGCAGGTTACCGACCAGCCTGAATTTTCTGGTGCTCGCGATGCTCGATAATTCGAACTCGAGGATATCGGCGTTGATCACTTCGAGCTGGCCGAAGGCAGGCGCCCTTTGTTCCAGAACGGGAACCAGGTCGCGATCGAGTTCGATCGCGGTGAGCCGGTCGCAGCGCTGTAACAGTGGGTAGGTTAGCGCTCCCTGGCCGGGGCCGATTTCGAGTATGTTGTCCCCCGCTTGCGGGGCGATGGCGCGCAAAATACGGTCGATGATATTGCGGTCATGCAGAAAGTGCTGACCGAAACGTTTACGCGCCCGATGCATTCGCTTGCAGGTTGCGCGCCTGAAGAATCGCCGAGTCGATTGCCGCAAACAAGCTGTCTGGCCTGGCCTCGTTACTACCGGCCAGATCGAGTGCGGTGCCGTGGTCGACCGAGGTCCTGATGATCGGCAAGCCGAGGGTCGTATTGACCGCGTTGTGGAAACCGACATGCTTCAATACCGGCAAACCCTGGTCGTGATACATGGCTAGCACCGCGTCGGTGTCCTGCAGCATGCTTTCCGTGAACAGGGTGTCGGCCGGGTAGGGGCCGCCCAGGTTGATGCCCCTGGCCCTGAGCGCTTGCAGGGCTGGAATGATGATTTCGATCTCTTCATGTCCCAGGTAACCATTTTCACCGGCGTGTGGGTTGAGGCCGCAAACCTTGATCAGCGGGTCTGGAATAGCGAAACGATCGCGCAGGTCGCGATCGAGGATCTCGACAACCTCCGTGATCGATTGCTCGCTAATCGCATCGGCTACCGCTCGCAATGGCAGGTGCGTGGTAACCAGTGCAACCCTGAGACTAGCCGCAAGCAGCAACATGACCGGCTTCGGCACCTCGCAGATGCCAGCCAGGAATTCTGTATGACCCGAGAAATCGATACCGGCGCGATTGATGATCTCCTTTTGCACCGGCGCCGTGACCATGGCGTCGAATTCTCCACTCAGGCAGGCTCTGCAGGCTCGCTCCAGTAGTTGCAGCACGTATTCGGCGTTGGCGCTATCCAGGTGACCGGGCAGACAGGGCTGCGCCAGGGGCTGGTGAATCACCTCGAGTTGCCGGTTCGAAACCGGCTGGCTGCCGTACTCGATAAACGCCGTGCCGGATCCCAGGGCTGCGGCCCGTACCGCGAGCAGCTCGAAATCACCGATAACCACCAGGCGCGCGTCGAACCTGGCTGGATCGATGGCGGCGATGATATCCGGCCCGACACCTGCCGGTTCACCCGAGGTAATGATAATGCTGAGGTCAGGCATCCGGCTTGTCGGGGAAAACGACGTAGGCCTCGTCCCGCAGGCGGCGTTTCCAGAGATCGAAGACTTCGCGTTGTTTTTGCTGAAGTAATTGCGAGTAAATTTTCCTACGCTTGTTTTCCGCGGTTTCATCGACGGTACGTCGACCCGTGACCTCGACCAGGTGCCAGCCGAACTGGCTGCGAAACGGCTCGCTGAGCTCACCTTCCTGCAGGCGGTCGGTAACGGCCTCGTATTCCTTGACGGTCGCACCCGGGTCCATCCAGCCGATGTCCCCACCCTCGGAGCCCGAGGTGTAGTCAACCGAGTACAGCCGGGCCAGGCGGGCAAAATCCTCACCGGCCATGATACGCTGGCGAAACTCCTGCAGACGCTCGCGCGCATCTTCCTCCGAGACCAGCTCGTTGGGCCTGATCAGAATGTGGCGGCTTCGGGTTTGCTGGCTGAGCACCTGTTCCAGGTCACGGCGCTGTTTCAGATGGACAATATGAATACCGCTGGGACTACGAATCGGTCCGGCATAGCCACCCGGTTCCATGGTCAGGACCTGGTTGGTAAACAGACTTGGAATCTGGGCTTTCTTGCGCCATCCCAGATCGCCGCCCTGCAGTGCGGTATCGCCGGACGAATAGGTATTCGCGAGTTGATCGAATTCCTCGCCTTGATCTAGCCTGGACATTATGTCGGCGGCTGTTTGTTGCGCTGCAGTTATCTCTTCAGGGTCGGCCGCATCGGGTAATGCGATCAGGATATGGGACAGCAGATACTCGAAGCTGGCGGTATCCCTGCCGCTTTGCTCGATAAAGTTGTCGACTTCGGCCTCGCTGATGGTCGCGTTGCGCTGGCTATACTGACGGCTCAACGTCGTTATCGTTAATTCATGGCGCACGGTTTCGCGGTACTTGTCATAGTCGAGCCCGTCGGCAATCAGCGCCTGGCGAAAATCCGACAGGCTCATCTGGTTTTGTCGCGCCAGGCGTTGCATCGTCTGGTTGAGCTGGCTGTCGGTGATCTTGATGCCACGACGTTTCGCCTCCTGCAGCAGCAGCGAATCATTGATCAGGGCTTCGAGCACCTGGCGCTGCAGAACTTCCTCGCTCGGCAGTCTACGCCGGGAATTCTGGAAATCTATTTTTACCAGTTTGATCCGATTCTCCAGCTCGCGTTCGGTAATAACGCTCTCGTCGACAATTGCAACTATCTTGTCGAGAGAAGTCTGGACCGCGGCGGCCGGGTTCAGCAGCAGGCCGCAAGCGAAGATTACGGTCAAGGCAAATTTTTTCATAGCGTGTCAACGATCATCAGAATGGCGGGCTGTAGCCGGGGATGGCGTCATTTAGTTGCGCGTCAATGTCCGTGCCCGCCCTGCTCAATCCCTTGAAGGTTAATTCGAAATAGATTCGGTCGTCGGTTTCGGAAAAATCTTCATCTTCGTCACCGCTTTGACCGGCCAGTATTTTAAGGCCCCAGCAGCAGGATTCATAGCTAATCCCCAATAAATTCTCGACCGGGCAACGACGGTCCATCGATCGTTCACTGGATAGACCATCGAAACCAGCGCTTGTTCCAGCTCGTCTTCCTTGAAGTAATAAGCGAGGTTTGCGGCGAAGCCGTCGTCGACGTAATTGACGGACAAATTGCGATCGTTGATATCCTTAATCTCCTGCTCGTAAACCAGGCGCGCCGCAATTTTCGTTCTCGAGTTGGGCCAGAAGTCGAGTTCAGATATGACATCTGATTTGGATTCCTCTTCGCGGACGCCGTTGAGGCTGACGCGGCGATCCTCGAAATAGAAAATCTGGCCCACCCGCAGGTGCATCAATTCATCGCCACTGTCATTGTCATAGACACGACTCGCCAGGCCCAGCGTGACCTGGTTCGCATCGCCGATTCTATCAGCGCCGGTAAAGCGATTATTTTTGAACAGGTTGCTATAGGTACGGGCACTCAGTGATGTATCGAAGTCCGGTATGTCGTCCTGGTTTTCGTACGGCGTGTGCAGGAAATACAGTCTTGGCTCGAAGGTATGCAGCCACTGTCGCTGCGAGCCCGCGAAACGCTCAAACACCAGACCAGTGTCGATGCTCAGGGTGGGCAGGCTACGGCTTATCGAGTCGCCACCCGGGTTGTCCTCGAGTCGGTAGTCGGTAAAGTCGAGTTGCAACTCAGGCTCGAAAAAGTACCAGCTTTCGGAAGCAAGCCAGCTGATTCCGGCCTTTGCATGACTGCGCTGGCCGGTTACGCTGTCTTCGCGATCGAATTCGACTAGCTCCAGGCTCATCGGTGTTTCGATATTTCCTGTCCAAGGTTTCGGGTTCGCCTCCAGGGCCAGGCGCGGCAGCCGGTTGTACGGCCGGTTGCTGATCGCTGTGTCGCGATCGAGCGTCTGGTAGTCCTGCCACATGAGTTCACTGCTCCAGATCTCCCCGCTTTGCTGCAGACGCACTCGGCGTTCGAGGTGACGGGTATCATTGTACTGCGGGGCCATGCTATTGAAGTCGTCGAAGATTTCCCCATCCGAGACCTCGACCAGCAGCAGGTCGGCGTTGACGCCATGGCTCAAAGCTGCGTTATGTCGCCATTGCTGAAACCAGCGCGATTCGTCCGGGATTTCGTCGTCGAGATAGGACAGGTCCAGTTGGCCGCGATGCGAGCCGAACAGGTAGCGATTCTCGGTGATGAGCTGAAGGCCGCGCTCGTTGAACCAGGAGGGCGTAATCGTCATGTCATAATTTGGCGCCTGATTCCAGTACACCGGTAACACGATGTTATTGCCGCTGTCTTCACTGTATCCATAGCTGGGAGTGAGTAGTCCCGACAATCGGCGGTCGTCTACCGGGAACTGGAAATAGGGTAGGTACAGGAAGGGCAGCCCCTGGAAATACAGCCGGGTATGTTTTGCCGTGCCGCGCCCGCTTTCCTGGTCGATCTCCATTTCCGCGGCGCGCAGTTGCCAGAATCCATCGCCGGGATCGCAGGTGGTGTACACCAGGTCGCGGTAACGGCTGCGATATTGATCAATTTTCGTGACTTCATCGGCCTGCCCACGCGCATGATTGTTGCGCAGCTCGAACTCCGGCTGTTCAATCAGCGCGGTGTCATTCTGGTTGTCGATTTCGATCGCGGGGCTTGCGAGGCGGTAACTCGGATCCTCGAACCGAACGTTACCGCTGGCGTTTAGATTTTCTGTTGCTGGCTGGTGACGCTGACATCGCCGGTGAAGCGGATCGTTTCACGGTCCTCGCTGACGACGGTCTGCGCCTCTATCCGGGTCTGATCGACGTCGAGATCCTCGGCTTCGGCAAACAGGAAGGCGGGCACCCGGCACAGGCCCCAGTCTTCCGCGGCGTAGGCCGGAAGCGAGCAAGACGAAGCGAGCGCAAGTGCGAGCGTAAAGTTTCGGAAGCGCAGCAAGACGATCCAGCAAATAAACTGATTCTGTCACATTATCGCTTGCTGGTTAATCCCGGCTGAACAACAAATTGATCGCTAGCGGGTAATCTTCGGCTCAGGACCCGTCCGATTTAAAGACCTCGGTATCGGGATGAAAGGCAAACCAGGCAAACCAGAAGCCCTGGATGGCGGCGACGTGATGACCGGCGCTATCGGTAATCGTGACGCTGCGATTGGCCGCGTCCCACTCGAAATCGAAGCGCTTGCCGTTGACGCTGTCGCTAAAGCCTGGTTTGCCCTGCCGCTCGAGTTCGATAAACGGGTAGGCCTTGTATACCCCGTCGACGCCAAGGCCAACCACCACTTCCTTGGGATGATAGGTATCGGGCGCCCGGTTGTTGACCGCGAAATAGGTGTGGCGGGATTCCTCGTAACCGGCATAGGGATCGCGCCGATAGTCGCGCGAATAGCCCGTATCGTCCGACAAAACCAGGGTGTCGGGGTGATCGTTGCGCCAGTCACGCCAGCTGGTGTGACTGATCGGGATTGCGGTCAGGGACTGGCCGACCCGCGGCCCCGCCACCGCTTGACCCAGAATTTGCGACCACAGCGACTCGGTATCGCGGTCGTATAGCAGGACGTCGCTGTTGTACAACAGGCCCGAAACGCCGAATTCGGTGGTGCTGCCCTCGATGGTGGAATCGAACGCGACCGCGGTGCCGCACAGTGGACAATAGGTAATCGCAAAATGCCGGTCATCGATCTCGTCGTTGACGATTTCGTGCCAGTTCAGGATGGCGACGGGGTATGCCCTGGCCTCGCCGTTGAGCGTAATGCCGACCACGCGGTCTTCTGGCTCGAGGTAGCCGGCGCTATCCGACTCGACCAGTTTCGGGTTGGATAGCGCGGGTATACCGTCGCGTGGCGGCCCGCCATGCAGAATCTCTGAGCGTGGAATAATAGAATTGGAAAGATCGAAGCCGTTATCTGACGCTGCCGATGCCGCTAAACCATAACCCAGTAAACCGCCCAGCAAAGTAAACAACGCCAGTGGCCTGGCCTTGCAAGAGACGATGAATCGCATATTGACCTCCAACTCCGTATTTTTGTTTTGATTGCACGGCGGTAAATAAATTCAGTTTTTTTTAAGGCGGGCCTGCGCCACGATTGGCGGCTTGACTCGTTAGTCTATTCTATTTAGGCTGCCGCCATCGAATAATTCCATAAAAATCTTGAGGAGCAGCCATGAAAGCCAGAGCCGCGGTCGCGTGGGAACCCAAAAAA
>JAACFA010000006.1 GCA_009937625.1 Gammaproteobacteria bacterium
CGATCGCCGTTTTCGAAGTAACTGCGCATCAGCAGGCGCCAGCCGGATTCCCCCAGCGGGTCCTGCTTGACCAGCCGTTCGGCGGATTTGATCGCATGGCCGAAGTCGTGGCTGACCAGCTGGGTTTCCGCCAGGTTTAGCAGAATTTCGATGAATTGACGCTTGAAGCGGCTGCGCTCGCTGTCCAGCCATTCCTGGCAGGCGGCATCGCGAATCGCGATACCTTCGAGAAATTCGCCCTGGTAGAGATCGGCCGCGGTAGCTAAAGATTCGTAATCGCCGATGTCTGCCAGGCGCTCGAATTCGAGGACATCGACTTCGATCAATCCCGGTTGCAGGCTGACCGTGCTGCGATCGACCAGTAACGCCAGTTCGGCCGCGTCACCCAGCGATTTGCGGATCGCGCTCAGGCACTGGCGCAGCGAGTTGCGCGCCTGTTCTTCGCCGCGGTCGCTCCACAGCAGGTTGATCAGGCGTTCACGCGGGTGGCGCAGTCCGGGGGTCAGCGCGAGGTAGGCCAGCAGCACCTCGGCCTTGCGCATCGGCAGAACCGGCCCAGCAATATGAGCTGCAACTTCGACATTTGGCTTCCCCGGAAGCGAATTTTCTAAATACTTCTTAACTAAAAATATATACTTATCAAATACTTATAAAGTTTAATGATTTTTTAATGTTTATTTTGGGCGATTTAACGCGATTCGGCAAGGGAATTAACGATGGCTGACGAGAATGGCAATCGTCGAAACCACAAACCGCAACGAGGCAGTCGAAATGAGAAAAATCAGAAATCACAGAGTCAGCATCGAAAATCCCGCCCTTTTGTTCGCCCGGGGTGTAGAAAGCATTATCAGCGACCCGTTGATCCATCCATCGCGACACGACGCAGGCGAAATTGACACAATACGTCGCGGCGCTAACAAGCAGGAGTCACGCGGCAATCTTTTCAGCACCCTGCTGCGCCAGTTTGCCAATCTTTAAATTCGAAAAAGGGCCGCGGGATATTTTTTCGGAAAATATCCCGCGGCCCTTTTTATTGGCGGTTTGCCAATCTCTGCGAGAAACATGTATCTTATGCCTGCTAAGTAATTCACCGGGAGGCGAACGTGGGCGTTTTAACCGAATTTGACCATAAGAGTCATACTATTTTGCTGGATGGCGAGTTCCGCCGCAGCGAGGCGACCGAAAGCAGGGATGTTATCGATCCCGCCACCGAAAACGTGATCGCCGAGATTGCCGAGACCACTGCCGCCGAGGTCGATGTCGCGGTCGACATCGCTCACGCGGCGTCGAAGAAGTGGTGGCGCATGAGCGCGCTGGAGCGCTCCGAGATCATGCACGAGGTCGCCAACGACCTGTTGGCGATGAAGCCGCAATTGGCAGAGGCGCTGACGCGTGAAATGGGCAAGCCCTACAAGGAGTCCGCCGACGAGGTCGACTGGTCGGTGTCGGCGATTCGTTACTATGCCGAAACCGGCCGCACCGACATTGGCCGCGTCATGGGCCCGGCGGTGGAAGGGCATCTGAACTACACTCTGAAGCTGCCGCTGGGCGTGGTGGTTTCGATTCAGCCGTTTAATTACCCGATGACGCTGCTCGCCTGGGAAGGCGCCGCGGCGCTTGCCTGCGGCAACGCGGTTATTGCAAAGCCGTCCGAGTACACCTCGATTACCACGCTGATGTTCGCCGAGCCCTTTAACCGGCACTTGCCGCCCGGCCTGTTCCAGGTGTTGACCGGCGCCGGCGATGCCGGACGTCAGCTGGTGGAACATCCGCGCACCAATATGATCGCTTTTACCGGCAGCGTACCGACCGGCAAGGCGATTGCCGCCAAGTGCGGTGAGATGATGAAGCCGACTTTGATCGAAACCTCGGGTAACGACCCGTTCATCGTCATGCCGTCGGCGCCGCTCGACGTGGTCGCGCGCGGCGCGGCGTTTTCCGCCTACATGAACTGCGGCCAGATCTGCGTCTCCGCCGAGCGTTTCTTCGTGCACCAGGACGTACACGACGAGTTCGTCGAAAAAATGACCGAGGAGGCGAAGAAGATCCGGATCGGCAATGGCCTGGACAAGGTCGAGATGGGCCCGATGGTCGCGGAAAAGGAGCGCAGCCGCTACGAAGGCGTGCTGGCACACGCGCAGGAGCAGGGTGCCAAAGTGCAGCTTGGCGGTGGGCGCCCGGACGGGCTCGACAAGGGCTGGTTCGTCGAGCCGACGATCCTCACCGATTGCAATCCAGAGATGGACATCTTCAATAACGAAAGCTTCGGGCCGGTAGCCCCGATCTGCAAGGTTGAAAGCTTCGACCAGGCGCTCGAGTATGCCAATAATTCGAACTACGGGCTCGGCGCCTGCCTCTACACCATGGATATGCGCGAGAGTATCCGTGCCTCGGAGGAGCTCGATGGCGGCATGGTCTGGGTTAACGCACCGCTGCTGGACAACGATGCCGGGCCCTTTGGCGGCACCAAGATGAGCGGCATGGGGCGTCAGCTCGGCCCCGAGGGTCTGGAGACTTTCCGCAAGACCAAGTTCGTCTGGCTCGATCCGAATTGCGGCACCCAGGACTTCTGGTGGTTTCCGTACGCCGACGACGAGTCTTACGAACCGGAACAGTAGGCTTGCGGCAGGGGTCCGCGGTCGACGGGCGGGCACGGTGTCCCTATCGGATTCGCCAGTAGTGAAGATGAGTGTTCGCAGTTCGCAGCCATAGATTCGCTATTCGTGCCGGTCTGCTATGCCTGGTCGCGAGCCTGCTTTTGCCCGGATTCGCGTGCGCGCAGGCGGATATGTCGATCGGTGTGCTCGCGTTCCGCGGCAAGCAGGATGCGATAGATCGCTGGTCCCCGACCGCGCGCTACCTCAGCGAGCGCATCGCGGATTACAGCTTCCGTATCGTGCCGTTGACCCTCGAGGGCATGCTCGACCACGTGGAGCAGGATCGGCTGGATTTCATTCTGACCAATACCGGCAACTATGTCGTGCTCGAAAATGCGTTCGGCATCTCCCGCCTTGCCACGCTCAAGGTACGGCACCTGGGCGCTGAATTTACGCAGTTCGGGGCCGTCATTTTTACCCGGCAGGACAATACCGAGTTAAACGCGCTGGCAGATATTTCCGGATATTCGATGCTGGCGGTTAGCGAAGAAGCCTTCGGCGGTTTCCAGATGGCCTGGCGCGAATTGCTGGAGGCGGGCATCGACCCCTTCGAGGATCTGCGGCTAAGCTTCGGAGGATTCCCGCAGGACGATATCGTGCACGCGGTGCTGGCTGGCGAAGTCGATGTCGGCACGGTGCGCAGCGGCACGCTGGAGCGCATGGCGGCGGATGGTTTGATCGATATCGACCGGATCAAGGTGCTCGGCGCCCGGCAAAGCGATGTGTTTCCATTTTTGCACAGCACCCGGCTGTATCCCGAGTGGCCGTTTGCCAAGGGGCGCAGGACGCCCGAAGCGCTGGCACAGCGCGTCGCGGTTGCGCTACTGGAGCTGGAGCCCGATAGCGAAGCGGCGGTGCGGGCGTTTTCCGCCGGCTGGACCATTCCGCTGGATTACGGGCCGGTGCACGAACTCTTTCGCGAACTCGAGATCGGCCCTTACGCCTACCTCAGTAAACCCAGCCTGACCTCCGTATGGCGTGAGTACAAGGGCTGGATAATTTTCAGCCTGGCGATGATGTTGCTGCTGATGGTATTGCTGATCCTGATCAGCCGGGCGAATCGGCGTATCTCGCAATCCGAATTGAAATATCGAGCGGAAGCCAACCAGCGCAGGCAGGCCCAGGAGTTACTCGCGAGGCACAAGGAGGAACTCGAGGAGCGAGTCGCGGAACGCACTGCCGAACTGGCCGACGTCAACACCTCCCTGCGCCGCAGCGAGGCTACCCTGCGGGCGATACATGACATCACCACCAATCCCGAGTTTAGGTTCGAAGACAAGCTTGCGGGCCTGTTGCGCGAGGGTTGCCGTTTTTTCGAAATGGAGTCCGGCGTCATCTTGAGTATCGATGGCGAAAACGACGATTTCCTCGCCCGGGTAGACGTTGGCGCCGATGGTGAACCCGTAGATTACCGTCAGTTGGCGCGGCGTTTGCGCAAGCAGATTGCGATCAATCATGATCCGGTAGCGGTTGCCGATCTTCAGGGGCACTGTTTTCAGGGAGATAGCGACGTTTGCGAATCGACCGGCTCAGTGCTCGCAGCCGACTACCTGATTGACGATGAAACCGCCGGTGTCATCCTGTTTGCGAGTAGCCGCGCGAACCCGAGAGAGTTTTCCGACGTCGATATCGATATATTGCAGTTGATGGCGCAATGGCTGGGTGGAGAAATCGAGAGGGCCGAGATCAATCGGCGGGCGCAGGAGCACCAGGCGCAACTGGCGCACGTGTCTCGTCTCAACACCATGGGCGAGATGGCAACCGGCATCGCGCACGAACTCAACCAGCCGCTGACCGCGATACTCAACTACAGTGGCGGCAGTTTGCGCCTGCTGCAGAAACGGGGTAACGGTGACAGCGAGCTGCGTCAGGCCATCGTCAATATCGGCAACGATGCCCGGCGGGCGGCCGATATCATCAAGGGGCTGCGCGAGTTTATCCAGCGAGGCGAACACAGGCGCGAGCGCTTCGTGCTCGAAGATTGTATCGAATCCGCGGTCGAACTACTGCGTCCGCGGTTGCTTCAGCACGAAATCGAAGTCGACCTGCGGCGCGTCGAGGCAATCCCCGATATCGTTGCGGACCGATTGCAGATCGAGCAGGTTGCCGTCAACCTCCTGATCAACGCGATCGACGCCGTGTGTGCCGTCGGTCATGGCCCGAAGAAAATCGAAATTGGCATAACCCGCACCGGTGTCGGGGAAGTTGCGGTGAGCGTTAGCGATAGCGGCGACCTGTTATCGCAGAGCGTGATCGAACACCTGTTCGATCCTTTTTATACGACCAAGTCGGACGGAATGGGAATGGGGCTTTCGATCAGCCGTTCGATTGTCGAATCACACGGCGGCACCATAGAATACCTGGTTAACGAGGCACAGCATCCGGCCTTCCGTTTTACATTACCGGTGACATGAGCGTGACAGACCAGATTATCGAAGCCGGGCAAACGGTATTTGTCGTCGATGACGATTTATCGGCGCGCGAATCCCTGTGCTGGTTGCTCAATACCGAAGATATCGCTTCACGGGCTTTCGCTTCGGCAGAATCCTTCCTCGATCACTGGAATCCCGATTTGACCGGATGTATAACGGTAGACATCCGTATGCCGGGGAAAAGCGGTTTGCAGTTGCAGGAAGAACTCAATGCCCGACATAACCTGATGCCGGTGATCGTGTTGACCGGCCATGCCGATGTTCCCGTCGCAATCAGGGCCATGAAGCTCGGGGCTTATGATTTTCTCGAGAAGCCTTATTCGGACGACGAACTGCTGGCCTGCGTCAAAAACGCGCTAGCGCTGAGTCGGGAAATCGATCACGCCGAAATCGAAATAAGCCGACTGGCGCGCGCGTTGGAAAACCTCACCGACCGCGAGCGCGAAGTCATGTGCCTGGTAGTGGAAGGCAATACCAACAAGGCGATTGGTGTTCAGCTCGGGATCTCGGAAAAGACGGTGGAAATTCACCGTGCCAGGGTTATGGAAAAGACCGCGGCCAGGTCGCTTTCCGAACTTGTTCGTATCTGTCTGATACTGAAAGATAAAATTTGATACTGCTGACATAGGGGTATTCCCTTATTATAATTCCGAGCTGACTGCAATAAGCTTGGCGCGAGCCAACATTTAACGAGGAGGCAATATGAAAACGTTTACAAAACTGGTTATTACTACTTTGCTCTTGTCCAGTTTCATGGTCGCCGGGCAGGTAACTGCCGGCGATTACGGCAAGCAGAAAGTGGTTTACCATATCAACTACGATAACCCAAAGGCGCAGGCGGGCGCCTTGCGCAACATCCAGAATCATATCAACGCAGTCGGTGCCGAAAACCTCGATCTCAAGGTGGTGCTGCACGGCAACGGCCTGGCTATGTTGCTGGAGCCCGAGTCCTTGCCCAACTTGAAGAAATTTAAGCATGCGAATGCGGATGAAAAGATGACTGCCAAAGTATCCGACCTGAAGGGCCAGGGCGTTTCATTCCACGTTTGCAACAACACGGTTAAAGGCCGCAAGGTAGACATCGAATCCGATCTTTATGATGTCTCCAAGGAAGATATCGTGCCCAGTGGTGTCGCCGAAGTCGCCAAGCTGCAGGCCATGGGTTATGCGTATATCAAGCCCTAGGCTTAATTTCGCTCGATAGCAGAAGTCTCACTGCCGGCATAGCGTAAACACGCTTTGCCGGCAGTTTGTTTTTGACCAGTCCGATCGAGAGTTACGAGACCACCAATGCCTGTTACCCGAGCCTGCGGGGGATTCTTTTTGAAGTTGGTTTCAACGGCCATCCTGCTGACATCGACCATTGCCGTAGTCAGCGCATCCTCACCGCTATTTCAAAACCTCAAGACCAGCGCATTCGAAACCATCGATGATTACCGCCAGCCAGGGAAATGGGTTGTCGTCATGATCTGGGCGCACGATTGCCAGATTTGCGAACGCGAAGTGGGCGGCGATCGTGCTGGGAATCACGCTCGATGGCGAGGAGAGAAAACAGAGCGCGCTCGATTTTGTCGCGCGCCATGAACTCGAATTCGAAAACCTGATCGGCGAACCCGGGGTTGTAGCCGGTTACTACCAGCTCATCACCGGGAGTCGCTGGGTCGGTACACCGAGTTTCCTGATCTTCGCCCCCGACGGCGAATTGATGGCCAAGCAGGCCGGCGCGGTCGAGGTCGAAATCGTCGAAAATTTTATCACCGCCAATACCCGGCAGCAGTAAACATGAACGCTTTGTCACGCCTGTTCGGTATTCTTATGTTGTGGATTTATTGCTGCTCTGGCCTGGCGGAGGAAAGTATGCCGCCGCCGGTCGACATGACGCCGGTGCAGGTATCGCAGCACGCCTACTACGTCCCGGGCGGTACCGGAATAGCAACCGATAATTTCGGATTTGTCTCCAATGCTGCCTTCGTCGTCACCGAATCCGGCGTGATCGTGTTCGATACGCTTGGAACGCCGGCGCTCGGCGGCAAACTGCTCGCCGCGATACGCTCGGTCAGCGACGCGCCGATCAAACGGATATACATTAGCCACTACCACGCCGACCACATGTATGGCAACCAGGCCTTTGCCGACACCGGTGCGGAAATAGTGGCTTCCGACGGCGCCAAACGTTACCTCGAGGGTGAGGTGGCGCAACAGCGGTTGACCGAGCGCCGCCTGAGCCTGAGTCCCTGGGTCAATGAAAATACCCGTATCGTCCCGCCCGACCGGTATCTGCGGCAAGAGGAGCGCTTCACGCTGGGCGGCGTCACGATCCGAGTCGTCGACGTTGGCAGCGCGCATTCCGAGGGAGACCTGGCCCTGTTCGTCGAAACCGACGGGGTGCTGTTTTCGGGCGACATCATATTCCAGGACCGCATACCGTTCCTCGGGACCACGAACTCGGCCGAATGGCTCGAGGTTCTGGAGGAAATGGAGCGCGCCGATGTTGCCGTCATCGTGCCGGGGCACGGCAAGGCCGCCGAAAATCCGCGGGAAATCGTGTCGCTAACCAAGAACTACCTGGCCTACGTGCGCGCTTCGATGCAGCAGGCGGTTGCGGACTGGATTCCGTTCGACGAGGCCTACGAAGCTACCGACTGGGGTGATTTCTTCGAGTATCCCGCTTTCCTCGAGGCCAATCGGCGCAACGCCTACGGCATTTACCTGTCGCTGGAGCAGGAATCGCTGAAGTCGCAATAGGCCCTGGGGCTGTTTGTCGAAACGGACGAACGCCGATCAAACCATCATCTCCCACACCACCGGCAGGATCGAGGCCACCAGCAGCAGCGCCATCACGAAATTGAACAGCCTGAGGTGTTTCGGATCGCGCAGAAAGCGCTGCAGACCGGCGCCGAACACCAGCCAGACGCCGGCAAAAGGCAGGGTGATGAACACAAAGCTGATGCAAATGATCGTGACCTGCAGAAAAAAGTTGTCACCCAGCGTGGTATAAGCCGCGAGCGCGCTGCTGCCCATGATCCAGGCCTTGACGTTGACCCATTGAAACGCCGCCGCCTGCCAGAAGCCGATCGGTTTCGACTGACTGACTGCTTCGGGGCCGGTCACCGTGGTCGCGATTTTCCAGGCCAGATACAGCAGGTAGGTGATGCCGATTATCTTGATGATATCGTGCAGGATCGGGTAGAGATGAAACAGTGAACCGAAGCCGAGTCCGATCAGCGCCAGCATCACCGGGAAGCCGATGCAGATACCGGCGAGATGAGGCAGGCCGCGGCGCACACCGAAGTTCAGTCCAGTGGTGGTCAGCATGACGTTGTTCGGTCCCGGGGTAACGGCCGCGATGATGCCGAACACGACAAACGAAACAAACAGTTCCGGTTCGATGAGTAACTCCTGGTCTTTCTTCTCTGAAGGTTATCCAGCAACGTGGATCGATGTGCTTACGATAGATGATTCGCGGGCACGAGTAAAACGCGTTGCGATCGGCGCTGCAACTGCGGATACGGCGTTTCGAAGCTGACGAATCGAGAGCGGTCCTGCCGTTAAGGGTAAAGACAATTCGATTTTTAAATCAATGCGGTTAGACTTCGCGATACTTCATGTGTTTTGGGAAAGCCGGTGTCCGTTAGCCACGAACTGCTCGATGTCGTCGACGAGAACGACAATGTTATCGCCGTCAAAACCCGCGGCGAAATTCACGCCAGCGGGCTGATGCATCGCGCGGTTCATATCCTGCTGTTCAACAGCCGGGGCGAAGTATTTTTACAAAAGCGTTCACTCAGCAAGGATGAGCAGCCGGGAAAGTGGGATTCGTCGGCTGCCGGTCACGTCGACAGCGGTGAGGATTATCTGGCATGCGCACGGCGTGAAATCGATGAGGAACTGGGCATTGTCGCCACGCAGCCGTTCGAATTGCTGTTCAAGCTACCGGCCTCGACGCTCACCGGTAACGAGCACTGCATGGTGTATCGATATCAGTTCGACGGCCCGCTGCAACTGCATCCGGAAGAGATCGATGATGGCCAATGGATCGCTCCTGGCGAGATGGACCGACGAGTCGCCGAACGCGACCCCGAACTGACCGAAGCGGTCAGCCTGATCTGGTCCAGGTACCGGGAAGAGCATCCAATATTTTGAGAACAGCGCGGTATTAAATTCAGCTATACAATTTCCTGCCCCGGCGCTTTAATAGCGCCCTGGCAATTGCGGAATCACGGGGAAAGACATGACAAGAATCGCCTTAATCGTTGGCGTGGGTAGCGGCAACAGCGCCGCCTTTGCACGAGCACTGGCAGCCGAAAACTACAAGGTCGTACTCGCGGCACGCAACATCGCCAAGCTCGAGGCCCTGTGTGCCGAGATCGACGCGCACGCCATCAGCTGTGACGCAACATCCGCCGAATCGGTGGCAAGCTTGTTCGAATCGATGCAGCAGGATGTCGGCACCGCCGAGGTCGTGCTCTATAACCCGAGCGCCTATACCGCGGGATCTATTACCAACCTGGATCCAGAGCTGGTGCTGGATTCGATTATGCAGACCGCCTTCGGCGCGTTCCTGGTGGCCCAGCAGGCGGCGCTTGGCATGAAACAACTCGGGCGCGGCGCGATTTTCTTCACCGGCGCCACCGCGAGCGTCAAGGGATTTCCGAATTTCGCGCCGTTTGCGATGGGTAAGTTCGCGCTGCGCGGATTGGCACAAAGCCTTGCGCGCGAGCTCGGGCCCGAGAATATCCATGTCGCGCATTTCATCATCGATGGCGGTATCGCCTCACCCGGCCGTGATCTCGACAGTGACGATGCCAGCACCAATCCCGACGACGCCCAGCTCGAGCCCGATGCGATCGCGCAAACCTACATGGCAATACTTAAGCAGCATCGCAGCGCGTGGACGCATGAAATTGACCTGCGGCCCTGGGTAGAGAATTTTTAATGGCGCAACCCATCGATTATTTATCCCCCGATGTGCCCGCGCAGCTACCCTGGCATGACGTGCCGCTGGTGGTTGCGACCGAGGAGACGGTCGACGGTTACGGCTGCCTGGTAGACGATCCTGATAATTTCGAAATCGAGATCGTGCAATGGCCGGCCCAGGGCTGGCGTCCGGTGGACGCCGGTACCGGCGACGAGGGCGGCGTGGTCGAGGGCGTGTTCCACAGCGAGTGGCGGGGCGAGGTGCTGCACGGCAACAACGACGCGGTCAACGGTAGCTACATACTCGGCTGGTCGACCAATCCCGGTAGCGCCGATGGCAACGTTTCGATGGAGCATCCGCAGCGCGTGTTGCTGTGGCATTTGAATTATCATCCGGACGGCGGGCAGCTTTTCTACCCGCTCGACAAGCAGCCTTTCGTGGTGCCGCTCGCCCTGCCGGGCGACGACCTCAGGCTCGACCAGATTATCTCGTTCTGGTGCGATGGTAGCCGGGGACTGTATATCCATCCCGGGATCTGGCACGAGGGCGTGTTTCCGGCAACCCGCGCGCAGTCTTTCAGCGATCGCCAGGGCAGGGTCCACGCGCGCGTCAGCTGTAACGTCGCGCAGGAATTCGGGGTGTTTCTTAACGTGCCGCTGCAGGCTGGCGATTAGTCACCGGTCTCGGCTGCTGTGCAGCGACAGGCGCTGAAAATAAAGTTACTTTTTGACCAGGCTGATCTGGCGCCCGACCCAATCGGGTAGCTCGTCGACCTCGGCGGCTTTCAGGCCTTGCTGGGTAGCTGCCGGCATTTCCGAGCTGCGGCCTTCGCGCGTATTGTAATGCAGGGCCATAAATTCCGCGGTAGCGCAAAGCGTCCCGTCGACCAGCATGCGGTGCGCGAACCATATTTTTTTCGCGTCCGAGCCGAGCATCAGGGTTTCGATATCCATCGTCGCCGGCGCGCGCACGTCGTTGAGGTAGCGTAAGTGAGTCTCCACCGTGTAAATCGCGCATCCGGTTTCGTCGAAGTAATCGGTGCCGATGCCGAAGTGATCCTGCATGATCCAGGTCGTGTTGGTAAAAGGCAGCAGGTAATAGGCTTCGTTGAGGTGGCCATAGGCATCCGCCCAGCTGTCCTGCATTGGCTCGGAGTGAAACCTGAATACTGTCATGATCCTGGCCCGGAGGTTGCGAGCGCATCAGTATAACCGATCGGCATGCCGGTTAAACTCGATGATCGCATATCCGCAGTTAGCCGTATTCAATACCGGTATCTAATAGTAGAATCGCGCGATGCAACCCATAGTCAGTATTCAGTCCCTGTCCAAGGTATACGACAGCGGGCACCAGGCGCTTAGTGGCGTCGATCTCGACATCGAGGAGGGCGAGATTCTCGCTTTGCTGGGACCCAACGGCGCCGGCAAGACGACCCTGATCTCGATCATCTGCGGCATTGTTTCGCCGAGCTCCGGGGCGGTCAGCGTCGCGGGACACGATATCGTGCGCGATTACCGCGTAACCCGAGACCTGATCGGGCTGGTGCCGCAGGAGCTGACCCTGGGCGCATTCGACACGGTCTGGAACACGATTAATTTCAGCCGTGGACTGTTCGGTAGAAAACCGGATACGGCCTATCTCGAGCAATTACTCAGGGACCTGTCGCTGTGGGACAAGCGCTCCAGCGAGTTACGAGCGTTGTCCGGCGGCATGAAGCGGCGCGTGCTGATCGCCAAGGCCCTGTCGCACGAACCGCGCATCCTGTTCCTCGATGAACCCACCGCCGGCGTCGATGTCGAATTGCGCCAGGATATGTGGAGACTGGTACGTCGTCTGAACGATTCCGGGGTCACGATTATTCTAACCACCCACTATATCGAAGAGGCCGAGGCAATCGCCGATCGAGTCGGCATTATCAACGACGGCAAATTACTGCTGGTCGACGACAAGCAGTGCCTGATGCAGAAGCTGGGTAAGAAAACCCTGCAGATCGAACTCAAGCAATCGATCGACCAACTGCCGCCGGAACTGGCAGAGTACAACCTGGAGTTCTCGCGGGATGGCAGTCGTTTGATCTATACCTATGATACCGACCTGGAGCGCACGGGAATTACCGCACTGCTGCAGACGCTGCACGACGTCGGTCTTTCGCTGAAGGACTTGAATACCAGCCAGAGCTCGCTGGAGGAAATTTTCGTGCGACTGGTAAATTCGCGATGATCAATTTTCAGGCGATCAGGGTTATTTACAAGTACGAGATGCTGCGTGCGTGGAACACGATGTTGCAAACCATCGCCTCGCCGGTGATCTCGACCTCGCTTTATTTCGTTGTTTTCGGTGCCGCTATCGGGTCGCGCATCCAGCAGGTCGAGGGAGTACCCTACGCCGTGTTTATCGTGCCCGGGCTGGTCATGCTCTCGCTGTCGACGCAAAGTATTGCCAACGCGTCTTTCGGTATTTTCTTCCCCAAGTTTACCGGCACCATTTACGAGGTAATGTCGGCGCCGGTCTCGTTTTTCGAAATCGTGGTTGGCTACGTCGGCGCCGCGGCTTCGAAATCGTTGATACTCGGCACGATTATTCTGCTCACCGCCAACCTGTTTGTCGATCTGAACATAGCGCATCCGTTCATCATGGTGCTGTTCCTGGTGCTGACCTGTATTTCTTTCGCGCTGTTCGGGTTCATCATCGGGTTGTGGGCCACCAATTTCGAGAAGTTGCAGTTGATACCGATGCTGGTGATCACGCCGTTGGTGTTCCTGGGCGGCAGCTTCTACTCGGTAAGCATGCTGCCACCTGCGTGGCAGACGGTAACCCTGTTTAATCCCGTGCTTTACCTGATCAGCGGATTTCGCTGGAGTTTCTTCGAGGTGGCTGACGTCAGCGTTGCGATTAGCCTGGCAATGATCACGCTGTTTCTGCTGATCTGCCTGGTGCTGGTGTGGTGGATGTTCAAATCAGGCTACCGCCTGAAACAATAGTGGCGATGGTGAGGCCTGTATCAGGGTAAAAGCCTGGCGGCTTTTGTCTTTAGGACGATTCTCTCGCCCTGCGTTTATCGCGGCGTTAAGCCGCGTCGAGTTTCCGACGCTATAAAAAAACCGGTGCAAATCTCTCGATCTACACCGGTTTGGCAAACTGAATTGTCAGAAGTTACTGCTGCCAGAAGTACTTGGCGACTTCGGCTTGTACTTCGTGATTCGACAGGCCGATGTCGTTCAGCATGCGCTCGTTCATCATCGCCAGCAGGCGACGGTCGTTGTGACGACGGATCCAGAGCCGTACGACTGCTTTGACGTTAACCGCGAACTCTTCGATGCGTTCTATCGCTGCGAAGGTCAGTGCGGCGATGTCCATGTCTTCGATCAGGTGGAAGTGCTTCGCTTTTAAAGTGCTCATGGTGTTGCTCCTGTAATAATGCCGCCGGAGATAAACCGGCAGCAGCGTTAATCGATGGTGAGAAGTATAGGTAGCAACGGCAACAGTAACAGATTCAGATTAATTGAAATTTATACATAACAGTTTATCGCTACAGATTTAACCAAATAAGCGAAGTGTGAACTGCTTCACAGGCAATTTGTGCGGCGCAGCATGCCGCCGCCCCGGCGGTTTTGCCGGTGTGCCGAAATGAGTTTATAAGATACTGAATTTAAAAGAAATAATTTCAGAATCGTGCGACTGGACCGGGGTCTTCTCGAGGCTTCGAGAAAAGCACTGATCGAGCTTGAATCGAGAAATCCAGGCTCCTTTCAAAACTGTACTGGTCTAACAGTTTTTTCCTATATAGTTAGCACGGTAGAACCGGTGGTTTCACGCGCCTCGAGCTGGCGATGAGCTTCGGCGCATTGCGCCAGCGGCAGCGTCTGGTTGACGCTGATATGGATCTGACCCCCGGCGACCGCGTCGATCAGGCGCTCGGCACCCTGCAGCAGCAGCTCGCGGGTCGAGATATGCGTCGCCAACGTGGGCCGGGTGACGTATAGGGATCCCTTGGGGGCAAGCACCCCGGGGTTGAAGGGCTCGACCGGGCCGCTGGCGTTACCGTAGGTGGCGAGTACACCAAACGGCTGTAGCGAATCCAGCGAAGATTCGAAGGTGGCCTTGCCGATTGAATCGTAGGCTGCGGCCACGCCCTTACCAGCGGTTATTTCACGTACGCGGCCAGGGATATCTTCGTCACGGTACAGGATAGTGTGATGGCAACCGTTGGCGCGCGCGAGTTCTGCCTTGGCTTCCGATCCGACGCAGCCGATGACGTTTGCGCCGAGCAGGTTCGCCCATTGGCACAGGATCAGGCCAACGCCGCCGGCAGCGGCGTAAACCAGGATGTCATCTCCAGCCTGGACTGGATAAGTTCTGAACAGCAGGTAGTGCGCGGTAAGCCCTTTCAGCATCATCGCCGCCGCGGTCTCATCGTTGATCGAGTCCGGGATTTTGACCAGTTTGTCGGCGTCGATCAGGCGCGCCTCGGCGTAGGCGCCAAGCGTCATCGGATAAGCCACCCGGTCACCCACGGCCAGGCCGTCGACCCCGGCACCGAGCGCATCCACGACGCCGACCGCTTCCATCCCGAGAATCGCCGGCATGTCGCCGACCGGGTACATGCCGCTGCGCACATACACATCGATGTAGTTCAATCCGCAGGCGGACTGCTGCAGCCGAACCTGGCCGGCGCCGGGCTCTCCGACCTCGATATCTTCCCATTTCAGGACCTCGGGGCCGCCGGTTTGATGAATTCGAATTGCCTTGGTCATGCTGTTACCGCCATTTTTCAAAAAACTGACCTTGCCTGATTCCGGTTACGGGATCAAGTACTAGATGGCCTGGCGCCTTCGTCGCTTGCCAGGCGCCGCACAATTGGATATGTTGCGCGCCTTGGAAACAGGCGGATCAATCGATGGCTAGACTGCAATTACCCGACTCGCTGGTCAGTGTTGACTGGTTAAAGCAACATCTCGACCACGAAGACCTCATCATTCTCGACTCGAGCTGGCATATGCCGGCTACCGGCCGCGACGCCTTCAAGGAATGGCAGCAGGAACATATTCGCGGGGCGCGGTTTTTCGATTTCGACGGCAAAATCAGCGATCCCGATTCGGAACTGCCCCACATGATGCCGAGCGAAGAGATATTCACCCGCGAAATGCAGGCCCTGGGATTGAACCAGGACAGCGTAGTGGTGGTTTACGACGCGATGGGCATGTTTTCCAGCCCGCGCGGCTGGTGGATGCTGCGCGCCATGGGCTGCGAAAACTGCGCGCTACTCGACGGCGGGCTGGTGGCCTGGGACGAGGCAGAGTACCCGATCGAAAGTCTGTCGCGGGAACCGGCTTATACGCCCGGTAATTTCGTCGCCAAATTGGATCCGGACTACGTTGCCGACGCGCAGGATGTGCTGGCGGCGCTGGATGACGATAAAGTATGCGTCATCGACGCGCGTCCCGAACCCCGCTTCAGCGGCGCAGTGGAAGAGCCGCGCCCTGAACTGCGGCGCGGGCATATGCCGGGCGCGCTGAACTTGCCGTTCCCGGATATGTTCAAGCACGGATTACTGAAACCGAAGCAGGAACTCAGGGAAATGATCGAGCCGTTGATAGGAGACTGCGAGCGCAGCATCCACAGCTGCGGCTCGGGCGTGACCGCCTGCGTGACCGCGTTTGCGGCTTACCATATCGGTTATCGCGGGCTTTCGATTTACGATGGCTCCTGGTGCGAGTGGGGCAAGCCCGGTGAACTGCCGGTAGTGACCGACTAAAGCGCCGCGGGTAGCGCCGTGATATCGTCGAAAACAATATCGGCGATGTCTTCGAGATCGCCGCGGGTACTGGTGCCGGTCAATACGCCAACGCAAAGGCCAGCGCCTGCATTACGGCCCATTTCGATATCGTGGCGATTATCGCCGACCACGACCACGCTCTCCGCTGCAAGGCCAGTCTGTTCGCAGAATGCCAGCACCATGCCGGCCTCGGGTTTGACGCCGTGCCCACTGTCGTAGCCCGCCAGGAAATCGAACTGCTGCAAAACGTCGAAGGCTTGCAGGGTATTGACGATACCCTGGTGGCTGTCGGCGGTGGCGACGCCGAGCTTATGCCCGGCCTGCTTCAACTGTGCGAGCGTGTCGGCCAGCCCGGCAACCGCGGTTGCATGTATCGAACCCTGCTCGTTGAATATCTGGTTGAGGCGCTTGCTGATCGCGTCGACGTGGTCATGCCTGCCGATCTGGGACGCCCAGGCCCGGGCAATTTGCCGATTGTTGCCGGCCGCTAGCAGGCTGCCGCCGATAAATCGAGACCGCGCCGGGGCGAAACCGTGCTCGGAAAGCAACTTCCCGGCCAGCCGTTCGTCGCCCTCGGCAAATTCGAGTGCCGCGTGCAGGTAGATCGGCAGCCAGGTTTTGTTGAAGTCGAGCAGGGTGCCGTCCTTGTCGAAAACAATACCCCGGTATTTCATTAGCCGCTCTCGAGTATCCGCAGGCTGCTGTAAAGGCCGTCAAGGTCGCTATAGGCGCCCTGCAGGTGGCGGCTGCCGCTCGCCAAGTAAGCCTTGCGCGCGTGCAACACCCGCGTGTTGTCGAACAGCAACAATTCACCGGGCTGCAGTTTGAACACCACCTGCAGTTCTGCGCGTTCCAGGATTTCGGCGTAGTGCCGGTAAGCCGAGTAGAATTGTTGGATCTGATCGGGCGCCAGCATGATGGTGTCGATCGAGCGATTGTTAAAGCGCACCTTGATGACTTCGTTGCGATCGTTAACCTCGATTAAGGGAACGCGGGACTGCAGATCGGCGCTGTCGTCGCGGAAGCGAAAGTTGATCCAGTTATGACTCAGGGTGGCAAAGTGCCCGGGATTTTCCTGGCGCAATATCGTGGCTGCCATGAATCCGTCCTGCAGGATCGATTCGCCACCCTCGGTGGAAGACTCCAGGCAATGCAGTAACTGCAATCCGGGTACCGGGTCACGATAGGGATTATCCAGGTGACATCCGAGCCCGAGGTTGGTATAGGCGAGATTGTTGGGGTCGACCCTGGTGCGCACCTCGAACAGCGGTCCGTAATTGGTTTCGCGCACGAAGCCAAATGTTTCGATCACCTTTAGTATCTGGCCCGGTTCACAGGGCACCGAATCGAGCAGCACGAAACCATAGTCCCGCACCGCCTGCAGCGCGGCGAGCTTGCTGCGGGCTTGCTCGCAATAATTCGGGTAGGCATGGCGCGGCAGCGTCTCGCTGAAGGAGTCGCTGCGCCACAGGAGCTTGCTGGTCTCGCTGCGGTCGTCATATTGGCGATTGAGGCAGTAACAGTTCCGATACAACCAGTCGGGATCAAATTCCGAGCGGTGGCCGTCCGGGCCGAATTCGACGATCAATTTACCGTCCTCGAGGCTGGCCTTGTCGATCGCAATATCGGGTGAAATATCGTTGATATTGAGCAAGCGCTGGCCGTTACCGGGATCGCGGCTGGCGGGCATCTGGCAATGATCTCGCAACCATATGGCCTGCAGTTCGCTCCTGCCGGCATTCTCCCAGGTGATTGCCAGTTCCCCGGCATCGTAGGATATCTCGCGAATGCGGCTCATTTCACCGTAATAGCTGTGACTCGAGTAAGTCCCGGTAGTCGCTAACGGGCTTGATGGTCAGGCCCTTGACCTTGCCATCATCGTCATACAGCCGCAGCCTGACCGCATCCTCGTGATAGGGCTTGGCTTCGAATGCCTTCACTTCATCGGCGCTCATGGGGCCGCCCTGTACCATCAGCGAATTCACGGAGGCGTCCGACAAACGGCCGAAATATCCGTCATCGGTCGCGCAAAGATAACGTTTGGCGGCGACATGCAGCCGGATGGGCTCGGTGATTGCGGGCGGATAATATGGCGCGAGGTAGTCCGCGCCCGCTGTCTCGTGCACATTATCGATGCCGTTTTCGAGCGCCTCGATCGGATGCGCGCCAATAAAATGCCCGATGTCGTGCAACAGGGCCGCGATCACCAGGCTGTCGGGTGCGTTATCGGCCCGTGCGCAGGCTGCACTTTGTTCCATATGTTGCGACATGCTGACCGCTTCGCCCATATATTCCGCGGCGCCGCGGGTGGCGAACAATTCGAGGATGAAGTCGACGATGCTATCGCGTTGCTCACCTGCTGCGCTCATTAACGGGTCCTGTCGATAGTGATGGCTGGCGGTAATTCTGAATTAGAAATTGTTTCGAGTAAATCGATTTAGAGCTGGTTTGGCATGGCCGTTGCCGCTAATCGCCGTTATTACCGAATTCGAGCAGGTTGATTGCCGCATCAAGCTGGTGCTGGCTGAAAACCGCGATGCCGTGCTGCCGCAGCATGGCGGCGGTGACGCCGCTGCCGGGTACGGCGTGGCGAGTGAAGCTACCATCGTAAATACGGCTGCTGCCGCAAGAGGGGCTGGACTCGGTCAGAACTGCTACCGTGATCGCATGCTGATGGCAGATGGCCAGGGCCTGGTTGGCGCCGGACAGGAAATAATCGGTGACATCGCTACCGTTTCGGGTTACTACGCTGGCCGCGCCGGCGATCACCGCTGCTCCATCGGCGCCAGAAATTTCCGCCGCGGGGCGCGGTATCGACAAGCCGCCGGCAACCTCGGGGCAAAAGCCGACGACGCGACCCTGTTCCTCCAGTCTCGCGAGGCCGGGATGAGACATTGTCTTCGATCGTCCATCGTAGCGCACCGGGTTTCCCAGCAGGCAGGCGCTTACCAGCAGCTGGTTCATCGCGGCAGGCGTGCCCGGTAACGCAGGTGTCGTAGAAATACCAGGCCGGCGATACCCGAGGCGATGTGCTTCAGGCTGTGCCCGCTGATCAACACCAGCCACTGGTAAATTTCACGGTCGTAAAGCTCGCACAACTTGGCCGCGAGATACCAGGCCAGCAGCCACCAGATGTCGGAACTGCGGGTATATCGGCCCCGGAAGAGCGCCATGAGGAGAGGGATGCACAGTACTGTCAGATACTGAATCAGCGCATAGAAACGCAGGTCTCCGCGTCCGCCGATTTCGCTGTAGTACCAGTAAGCGATGCTCGCGATACCAGCGCACAGCAGTGCCGGGAGCAGCATCCGGCCCGCCCTGAACGAGACCCGCTCGGCCAGCAGTATCGCGAAGAAAGACATGAACGAGACCGTCATCGCCACCCGGTCCCAGGCGAGCGACAGGTTGTCTGGTGACCAGTGATAGTAAATCGAACCGGCGGAAATCAGCACCAGGGAGGTGAAGAATGCCTGGTAGGCGATCCGGAATTGGTCGAGAATCTGCAGTTCTCCGGGCCGTTGCAGTCGATAAAGACCTTCGATTCCAATCCAGGCAAAGATCAGGTTGGTCAGTACGTTGAGCGCATTGGGAATCGCAAGGAAGCTGTTCTGATCGGCAAACAGATGATAAGCCGGATCCTGCGGAATACGCGGCGTCAGCAGGGTGGCGATGACCGCGACCAGGCAGATCGCTAGCAGTAAGCTCTGTTTTGCTCGAATCGACATACGTCAGTTAACGATAGCATCAGGATCCTGTCGATTGAAAGTATCCCGATGCTGTCCGGGAAGCGGGAATCTTCAGGCCGGCGGCGGATTCCCGGTGGACCAGCGTTTGAATCGCTTCCTGCAGTACTGCAGCAGCGAATCATAGTCGGGGAAGTAGAGCTCGAAACCATCCTCGGCGGGAGCATCGTACTCGCAATAGTCGTTGCTGTGCGAACGGCAAATGGTTGGGCGGTCTTGGTAGATGTTACAGCGGCCGTCGGGCAGCAAATGCTGGCAGCGCGCCTCGAACATCACGAACCAGCCGTCGTCATCCTTGTAGGCGCCGACCGCGTTATGCGATACCTGCCACAGCAGGATCTCGAAATCGTATTTCGACTTGGGGGTGTCTATTTGCTGGGTAACGTAAGTGCAGCACTTGGAGTTGGTGCAGAGATCGCATTTGTTGAACTCCTCGGCCGCACCGCCGACCTCGATATCAGGAAAGTTTTTATCCATCTTGAGCCAGCCAGTCCCGTGCTTTCAGATAATAATCGGTTAATTCCGCCTCGGCGCTGCCCGCCGGCGGTTGATAATTATAGCGCCAGTTGACTACCGGTGGCAGCGACATCAGGATCGATTCGGTGCGACCGCCCGACTGCAGACCAAACAGGGTACCGCGGTCGTAAACCAGGTTGAATTCGACGTAGCGGCCGCGACGATACCATTGAAACTGCTTTTCGCGTTCGCCGTAGGCGTCGTCCTTGTGGCGTTCGACGATCGAGGTGTAGGCGGGCAGGTAGTGATCGCCAACGCTGCGCATGAAGGCAAACGCGGTTTCGAAATCAGGCTCGTTGAGATCGTCGAAAAACAGCCCGCCGATACCGCGCGGCTCGTTGCGATGTTTCAAATAGAAATAATCGTCGCACCATTTTTTGTATTCGTTGTAACGCTCGGCACCATACGGATCGCAGGCCTGTTTGGCCACCTGGTGCCAGTGCTTGCAGTCCTCCCGAAAGCCGTAGTAGGGGGTCAGATCGAAACCGCCGCCGAACCACCAGATCGGTTCTTCGCCGGCTTTGTCGGCGACGAAAAAGCGTACGTTGGCATGCGAGGTGGGCACGTAGGGATTGTCGGGGTGCATCACCAGCGATACGCCCATGGCGCGAAACTGACGCCCTGCAAGCTCCGGGCGGTGCGCGCTTGCCGAGGCAGGGAGGTTGTCGCCGAATACTTCGGAGTAGTTAACGCCGCCCTGCTCGAATACGGCGCCGTCGCGCATTACCATGCTGCGCCCGCCGCCGCCCGCCGGGCGTTGCCACTCGTCGATCTCGAAGCTGGCCTTGCCATCGATATCCTGCAGCGTACCGGTAATGCTTGCCTGCAGCCGCAACAGGTAACTGCTAACGCGTTCGACGTCTATCAAGGACTACTCCTTACGGTGATCCCGGTGTCCAGGTATTTTATCTCACTTGGCTGTCCGCTACCCGTGGCAAAACCGGTGACGATGTGGTCCACCTCCTGACCGAACTGCTTGCGCATTTGCAGCGCATTGCGAACCGGAGCGCGACCCGCGCGATTGGCGCTGGTCGAAACGATAGGCGCCTCCAGTCGGTCGCACAGGATTTGCAGCAGGGGATGGTCGGTAATCCTGATCGCGACGCTGGGGAAATTGCCGCGAATCCAGGGCGGACAAAACTCGCTTGCTGGAACCAGCCAGGTCGTGGGCCTGTCGGCCGGTACGCGAATTGGTTTGAGCTCCTCCGGCTCGGCATCGAGGTAGGCTGCGCAGTACTCGAGCCGGGACGATAACAGGATTAGGCCTTTGGCCGGGCTGCGCTGCTTGATTTGCAGGATGCGGGCAACGCTCGCGGCAATTAGCGGGTGGCAGCCAAAGCCCCAGATGGTGTCGGTCGGGTAACCGAATATTGCACCACGCGATACCTCGTGACTAAAACGATTTAATGCCCAGGGACTCATGACGGGCAGGGGCTAGCTGGTTTCAGCGGTGGCTTTTTTCTTGGCCGCTTTTTTCTTAGCGGCTTTCTTCTTAGTGGATTTTTTTGGAGCGGCCTTTTTCTTGGCCGCCGCTTTTTTACGTTTCGATTTTGGCAGCGGGGCGTTCTCGATCAGCTCCTGGCAGGTCTCGAGATCGAGGCTCGCCGGATCCTCGACGTCCTTGGGGATGCGTGCGTTCTTGTTACCGTCGGTAATATAAGGTCCGTAGCGGCCGCGCAGAATCTTGATGTCGGTGCCTTCGAACACCTTGATCTCGCGATTGGCGTCGAACTCTTTTTTCTCGGCAACCAGTTCGAGGGCGCGTTCCAGCGTTATGGTGAAGGGGTCATCGTCTTCGTTTACCTTGAGCGAAACAAACTTGTTGTCGTATTTCACGTAAGGGCCGAAGCGGCCGATGTTGGCAGAGATTTGCTCACCCTCGGGCGAGACCCCGAGTTCGCGCGGCAGTTTGAACAATTCCAGCGCTTCCTCGAGCGTAATCGTGTCCATTTTCTGTCCCGGCCGCAGGCCCGCAAAGCGCGGCTTTTCCTCGTCGTCGCGGGTGCCTATCTGCACGAACGGCCCGTAGCGACCCATGCGTACCGAGATCGGCTTGCCGGTTTTTTCGTCGACTCCGAGCTGGCGTGCCTGGATTGCCTCGTCGCGGCTGACGTTTTCCATCTTGTCGTCGACCTGGGTCTTGAATGACGACCAGAACTCTTCCATCAGCGGCAGCCAGTCTTTTTCGCCCCGGGATATCGCGTCGAGCGAGTCTTCGAGCTGCGCGGTGAAATCGTAGTCGACGTATTGCTTGAAATGCTGGGTCAGGAAACGCGCTACCACGCGCCCGACATCGGTCGGATAGAAACGCTTGCTCTCGAGCTCGACATATTCGCGATCGAGCAGGGTGGTGATGATAGAGGCATAGGTCGAGGGACGCCCGATGCCGTACTCTTCGAGCGCCTTGACCAGCGAAGCCTCGCTGTATCGGGGCGGTGGTTCGGTAAAATGCTGCTCCAGCCTGATTTCCTTGAGATCGACGATGTCGCCTTCTTTCAGCGGCGGCAACAGGTTCTCCTTGCTGTCATCCTTCTTGGGCTCGTCCTTGTCCTCGATGTAAACCCGCATGAAGCCCGGGTCGCGGATGGTCGAGCCGTTAGCCCGGAAGCTGTTGTCACTGCCGCAGGCCAGGTCGATTGCGACCGTATCGAGCGTCGCGTGAATCATCTGGCAGGCCATGGTGCGTTTCCAGATCAGGCTGTAGAGCCTGAATTCGTCGTCGCCGAGGTGTTGCTTGATCTTGAAGGGCTCGTTGCGCGCGCTGGTCGGACGGATGGCTTCGTGCGCCTCCTGGGCGTTCTTGGATTTGGTCTTGTACTCGCGCGGCGATTCCGGCAGGTTGTTCTCGCCGAACTTGTCGGCGATAAACTCGCGAATCTCGTTGACCGCATCGTTCGACAACGATACCGAGTCGGTACGCATATAGCTGATGAGGCCGACCTGTCCGGCGCCAATATCGATGCCTTCGTAAAGCCGCTGCGCGGTGCGCATGGTTCGCTGTGCCCCAAACCCGAGTTTGCGTGACGCTTCCTGCTGCAGGGTGGAGGTCGTAAACGGTGGTGCCGGGTTGCGCTTGCGCTGTTTCTTTTCGACCCTGGCGACGCGCAGTTTGCCCTGCGCGGCCTCGCTCAGGCGACGATGTGCAGCGTTGGCCTGCTCCGCGTTGGTAATGGTGAACTGTTTGACTTTCGCGCCGCCAAGCAGATTTAGTTTGGCGCTGAAAGCCTGCTCTTCAAATACGTTGTCGGACTCGATGCTCCAGTATTCCTGCGGATTAAAGGCCTCGATTTCGAGCTCGCGCTCGACGATCATGCGCAGTGCGGGGCTCTGAACCCGCCCGGCGGATAGCCCGCGCCTTATCTTGCGCCACAGCAACGGCGACAGGTTGAAGCCGACCAGGTAATCGAGCGCGCGCCGCGCCTGCTGGGCGTTGACCAGGTCCATCGTGATTTCTCGCGGATGTTCGATGGCCTCGGAAACCGCCTGCCGGGTAATTTCGTAGAAAGCGACGCGATAGACGCGTTTGTTCTTGATCAGGTTTTTTTCGTTGAGCAATTCGTACAGATGCCAGGAAATGGCCTCGCCTTCGCGGTCCGGGTCAGTCGCAAGATAGATCGAATCGGCCTTTTTCAGCTCTTTCTTGATGCTGGTGATGTGCTTTTGATTGCGCTCCACCGGCGTGTAGTTCATCCTAAAGCCATTCTCGGTCTCGACCGCCCCTTCCTTGGGAACGAGGTCGCGCACGTGACCATAGGACGCCAGTACCTTGAAATCCTTGCCCAGGTATTTTTCGATTGTCCTTGCTTTCGCCGGGGATTCGACGATTACGAGATGGCTAGCCATTTAATGTAACTGGTTGACTTGGATAACTAACGAATTTTCGGTTTCTAATGAAACACGGCCGGCTGATCTGCAAATACGATATCTTCGTAGTGCATCAGGGCGTTTTCATCCTGCTCTTCAGAGCTGTTGAACAATACCATCATGACGATCCATTTCAGCTCCTCGATGTCGACTTCGGAATCCGATTCGAGCGCCATGACCCGGTTGATAACCATTTCTCGCAGGCGTGGCGTCAAAACGCCGGACTGTTCGAGAAACAGCAGGAAGCCATGGGCGTTGTAAGCCAGGCGAGCGCTTTCCTCGGACGCCAGTATCCGCATAGCGCTCTCGGACTGGTCGGAAGCCGTGCTGTCTTCGGCCTCGGCCAGTCCATCGAGCCATTCGAAAGCCTTGTCGATTTCCAGCGAATCAAAGCCGGCGGCACGCAGGTCCGCATCGATGCCGTCACGGTCTTCCGGGAGGTTTTCATCCTGATCCGCGTAGCTCGAAAAAATATACATCAGAACGTCGATAACGCCTTCTTTCATGGATACCTCGTTTAGATCCTGACGAAGCAGCCGCCAGGTGCCGATTGAATTAAATCATTAAGCTCAAGTACCAGTAGCATGGATGAAAGCTGGTCGATGGTCAAGCCGCTACGTCGCACAAGTATGTCACAGTTAACCGGGTCGTAGCCGATCGAATCGAGCAGGCGTCGATGCGCCGGATCGACTTCGATGCTGTCGACACTGGCGACCTCGCAGTTCTCCCCGATGACGAAACTCGCGAGCTGGGTTAGCTCTCGTGTAATGTCTCCCGGGCCCTCGACCAGCGTGGCCCCATCGCGGATCAGGTCATGGCAGCCGCGCGTTTGCGGATTATGAATCGAGCCGGGAATAGCAAATACCTCGCGGCCCTGTTCGGCGGCGAGGCGTGCGGTGATGAGCGACCCGCTGCGCTGCGCGGCTTCGACCACCAGAACGCCCAGGGCCAGGCCGCTGATGATTCGATTACGCTGCGGAAAATTCGGGCGCTGCGCGCTGGTACCGAGCGGGAATTCGGATACGATAAGCCCCTGTTGCCGGATCTGCGCGGCAAGCTTGTGGTGGCGACCAGGGTAGACAAGATCGATGCCGGTCGCGGTGACTGCCAGGGTACGACCGCCAGCCTGTAGTGCACCAGAATGGGCCTCGCCGTCGATACCCAGCGCCATGCCGCTGGTAACGACCAGGCCAGCCGCGGCAAGCTGCGCGGCGAAATCGAACGCGGTGCGGGCACCTCCCGGTGTGCACAGGCGGCTGCCGACGATCGCGATTTGTGGTGCCCGTAAAAGCTCGATATCGCCGCTGGCGTAAAGCAGGACAGGAAAATCCGGAATTTGTCGCAGCAGCGCGGGGTAGCTGTCGTCGTCGTAACAAAGCAGGTGGTTGTTGTCGGCTTGTGCCCAGGCCAGATCGGCTTTCACCTGTCGATCGTGTCGCTGCCTGGCTCGCGCGATAGCCTTCGGCGCTAGCCCGATCCCGCGCAGTGCGGCGGGGCTGCTTTTGCGAATAACCGTCGGATCGGCATCGAAGTGCTGCAGCAGTCGTAACAGGGCCGCGCTGCGATTGCCGAAGCTGTGGTAAAGGTGCAGGAAATCGGGCAGCAATTCCGTTTGCATGTGAGTCTCCAGTTCCGTTTGCAGACCCGGATACTATAGCACCAGGACGATGCCTGGTGCCAGAGAGTCTTGATTACCGCCAGGATGGCCTGGCGCGGGGCTTCAGGGTGACTCGACGTAATCGTCTTCGGTAATCGGGAAGTCAGATTCCATGATTAACGCGTAACTCATTTTCTCGAACGAGCGGATGACCATTGCCATGCCGACCTGTTCGTCCGGGAGCTTGACGAGAAAGCGCGGCTCGTCCTCGAGCTTGTCGAGTACCACCTCGCCAGTACGACGTATCCGCAGTACGTTGCCGGACTCGAGCCCGTCGCGTTGGCCCAGGTTGATCGCGATGGTCTGGTAAATGCCGGTTTGCGAGATCGCGTCCAGCAGCGCGACAATTTCCCCGCTAACCTCTGTTTTCGGTGGTCTTGGAACGAAGTCGCGCTCGAAGTTGGTGTTGTCTATCGGCATGACGCGATCGTCGCGCAGGATTTCGCGATCCGAGTTGGTCACCCTGACCGAGGCCGGGTCGCCGCGCAACAGCAGTTTCGATTCGCCGACATACAGCGCCTGGTAACCGAGCAGCTCGTCGGTAATCGGGTCATAGAGCGGGCGGTCAGGGCGATAGATCTGGTAGCGGCCGTTGCCGGTCGAGGTGTCAAGTTTGCGTACGTAAAGCTTGTCGTTAGTGCTGTTGATCAAGTGATTATCGAGACTGGACAACACGTAGGCAGAGTTTTTAAAGGTTTCCTCGTCGACCACCATCGGGCGTTCCAGCAGGTGACGCAGCGAGTCGATCGGGATCGAGGCGACCGTCGCGTCGATGGCCTGGCTACGAATCCGGGGATTGACCTTGACTATCTTGAGGCCGTCGGAAGTCTGGGACAGCACCGAACCTTCCTCACCGCGGCTCAGGATCTGTACCCTGCGTTCGCCGCCAATATAAACGATCGCCAGCGTGTCGCCGGGATAAATCAGGTGTGGATTCTCGACCTGGGGATTTTTGAACCAGATTTCCGGCCAGTACCACGGATCTCGCAGAAACACGGTCGAGATATCCCATAGTGTATCGCCTTCTTGTACAATATAGGTTTCAGGGTATTCCGCTTCGTAAACGATAGATTCGACGGGTTCAGGTTCAGGCTGAGGATCGGGTTCAGGCAGCTGGGCCTTTACCACGATTTCTTCCGGGGCCTCTTCCTCCTCGTACACGACCGCATAGGGCGGTGGTGGTTCGGCGCAGGAGGCTATCAGCATCATGCCCGAGAGCAGAATCAATCCTTTTAGCAGCTGACTATTGTTTTTGGCAGGCATAAAAACCCCTGAAAATGCGGAACTAATGGACGGATTGTAGCCTAATATTTACCGACTACAAGGTATTTAATGACAAAGATACTACGTATAATCATTAACTTGGGATAACTAGTTATAAGGTTTCTTGAAGTATTTTACTATGGCTTTATTAAATATTTTACATTTCCCCGATCCCCGCCTCAGAACCGTTGCCAAACCGGTTACGGAATTCGATGCGGAGCTCAGGAAGCTGGTCAGCGATATGTTCGAAACCATGTACGAAGCGCCCGGCATCGGGCTTGCCGCGACCCAGGTCGATCGCCATATCCGTTTACTGGTGCTGGACGTCTCGGAAGGCCGAAATCGCCCGCGCTGCCTGATCAACCCCGAAATAATCGAGGCCGATGGCGAAGAGGAAATGGACGAGGGCTGCCTGTCGGTCCCCGGGTACTATGAAAAAGTGCGCCGCGCCGAGCACATTCGTGTGCGCGCGCAGGATGAAAATGGGCAAACCTCGGAGTTCGAGGCAGAGGGTCTGGAAGCCGTTTGCATTCAACATGAAATGGATCACCTGGAAGGCAAGTTGTTCGTCGACTACCTGTCCAACCTGAAACGCAACCGGATTCGCAGCAAGCTGGTTAAACTGCAAAAACAGAAGGCGGGATAGCCTCCCACTTGTCATGCATAAAATTATTTACGCGGGAACTCCGGAATTTGCCGTTCCGGCGCTGCAGGCGCTGTTGCAAAGCGAGCATCGGGTGGTTGCGGTTTATACCCAGCCGGATCGACCTGCCGGGCGCGGCCGCAAGCTGCAGGCGAGCCCGGTCAAGACTCATGCGCTCGAGCACGGCCTCGAGGTTTACCAGCCCGAAAATTTCGATTCTGCGCAGGATATCGAAGCGCTGGCCGCACTTCAGGCCGATTTAATGGTTGTGGCTGCCTACGGCTTGCTGCTACCGCCAGCCGTGCTCGCTGCGCCGCGTCTCGGGTGTATCAACATCCACGCCTCGTTGCTACCTCGCTGGCGCGGCGCCTCCCCGATTCAGCAGGCGATTCTGGCCGGCGACCGCGACAGCGGCGTTACCTTGATGAAGATGGCGCGGGGGCTGGACAGCGGCGATATGATCGCGAGACGCAGTATTGAAATCGAGGCGCAATGGAGTGCCGGCGATTTGCACGACAAACTGGCACCGCTCGGCGCCGAACTGCTAATGGCAACCATGGCTGACATCGAAACCGCGCTGCAGCATGCGCAAGTCCAGGACGAAAGCCTGGTGACCTATGCGCCGCGCCTGGTCAAACAGCAGGCCGAGGTCGACTGGGATAAATCGCTGGACCTGCTGTTACGTGAAATTCGTGCCTTTAATCCGTGGCCGGTTAGCTATACCACGCTCGAGGGCCAGAATCTGCGCCTGTGGCGGGCGCAGGCCGGCAGGCTGGTCACCGCCGCCGGCCTGCCCGGTGAAGTGGTGGCACACGAGAGCGACGGCATCTACGTACGCTGCGGCGACGGGATTGTGCAGGTCACGGAGCTGCAGTTTGCCGGGCGCAATCGATGCGATGCGGCGCAGGCGCTGAATGCCCGAAACCTGAATGGCTGCCGGCTCGGCATAGCATGAACAAGAATGACAATCCCCGCTGGATAGCGCTGCAGGTCATGCTGCGGGTATTGGACGGCGGGCGCTCGCTGGACGACGTTTTTAACAGCAGCTGGTTCCAGTCGTTGACCGCCGAGGGGCGCGACCTGGCCCTGAGCCGCGAGCTTGCCTACGGCTTGTGTCGCTGGTACTTCGTGCTGACGCCGCTGCTCGCGAGCCGTCTGCAAAAGCCGTTGCGCGCCCGCGATCAGGATATCGAAATCATATTGTTGCTGGGGCTCTACCAGCTGCTGGTATTGAAAACCGGGGCGCATGCCGCGGTCAATGAAACCGTTAATCTCGCCCAGGTTCAGCAAAAGCCCTGGGCGCGGGGATTGATAAACGCGGTATTACGCACGGTGATCCGCGAGAATGTCGAACTCGAGGCTGAAGCCAGGGCGCAGGCTTATCCCGACTGGATACTTGGTCGGATCAGTCGCGACTGGCGCGAGCGGGCCGACCAGTTGCTAATGCACGGCAACGACCGCCCGCCGCTGACCCTGCGCGTCGATACCCGCCAGTGCGGAGTCGACGAGGTCATTGCGAGACTCGCGGCAGAGGGTGTCGAGGCCGTCAGACATGACATAGTAGAGAGCGCTATCGAGTTACCGGTTCCCTGCGAGGTCGGCCGACTGCCGGGCTTTGCCGAAGGCATGCTAAGCGTACAGGATGCCGCCGCGCAAATCGCCGCGGGGCTGCTGGCCTGCAAACCGACAGCGCGCGTGCTCGACGCCTGCGCGGCGCCGGGCGGCAAGGCGATGCACCTGCTACAGCAATACGACGGGATCGAGCTCGATTTGCTCGACGCCAGCGAAGCCAGGCTCGAGCGGGTGCGGCAAAACCTGGCGCGTATCGATAAAATGGCGAACATAGTGGTGGGCGATGCCGGTAAGCCGGAAGACTGGTTTTCGGGCGGGCGCTACGACGCTATACTGGCGGACGTCCCCTGTTCCGCCAGCGGCGTCATGCGGCGCCACCCGGATATCAAACTATTGCGGCGCGAAAGCGATATAATGCCGCTGCTCGCGTTGCAGCGTAAGATCCTGGATGCATTGTGGCGCCTGCTGAAACCGGGAGGGGAAATGCTCTACTGCACCTGTTCCATATTCAAGCAAGAGAATGAAGTCCAGATTGCGAAATTCCTGCAGCGCCACCCGGACTGCGTCGAGGTGAAAATTTCCGATGTGGCGTGGGGCGAGGCGCGACCTCAGGGACGCCAGATTCTGACCGGCAGTCACAACATGGATGGCTTCTATTACGCGTTACTGTCGAAATCGGGTGTCTCATGAGCGCATACCCTGCATCGCGGCGCCATGCCCTGATTATCGTCGTGCTGATGCTCGGCCTGTGGTCGATCCCTTTGCACGCCAAAGACGAGGATCCATTCGTGGTCGATCGTGCCGATTTCAACCTCGATGAGAGCCTGCTGCGGCTCAACCTGCTAATCGATAGCCAGATACCGAGCTACATCCTGATCGCAATCGACCAGGGTTTTGCCGTGCCGCTGATGTTCGAAGTAGAGATTCGCTCCGAGAAAAAATACTGGTTCGACGAAAAAGTAGTCTCGCTGAAGCAGCAATACCTGTTGCATCACCAGCCGATGCTGGATTCGTTCGTGGTGCTCGACGTCAATACTTCGGAACGACACTACTTCGACACGCGCAAAGCAGCGGTGCAATTTACCGAAGTGGTTTACAATTACCCCATGCTCGACATCAACAACCTGGCACCGGACAAGGATTATTACGCACGCGTGCGATTTGGCATCGATGCCGAGGAGCTGCCGCTGCCGTTAAAGTCGAGCTCGCTTTGGGATAACGACTGGGATCTGAAAAGCGACTGGTACGAGTGGGAGGTTGTCCGTCCAGAACCATGAATAGCACGTTTCGCAATACCGCTTCGATTCTGGCGCTGGTCGTGTTGCTGATGGTTTCGCTCTATACCATCGGCGATGCAACCTCGAATTCGGCAACCTTCGGCAAGTACTATAACTGGCTGGTGTTCTTCAATGCCCTGGGGCTGGTCGTGCTGCTGGGCCTGATTGCCTACAATGTTTACCGGCTGATCGTGCAGTACCGTCTGAAGGCGATCGGTTCCCACCTGACGGCGCGCATGATCGGGGTATTCGTGCTGTTGACTATAATTCCGGTCAGCGTGGTTTATTACTTCTCGTTGAGTTTTCTGCATCGAGGTATCGACAGCTGGTTCGATGTCGGTATCGAGACCGCGCTCGAAGACTCGCTGCAGCTTGGCCGCGGGGCCATCGATCTGCGTAAACGCGATGCTCTGAAAAAGACCCGCGCGATTGCCAGCGAAATCTCAGAAATCGACGATGAAATCCTGGTCGTCTACCTCGACGACGTCAGGGAGCAGTCCGTCGCCAACGAGTTAACGCTTTACGATCACACCAACTCCATTATTGCCTCCAGTAGTCTCGATTCGACCGAGCTGCCCGAGGCGCTGCCCCTAACCGATATTGGCGATCTCGACGCGGATAGTCCCTATTTAAAGCTGGTCGAGGACCCGATCTACGGACTGGCGATGCAAATTGTCGTGCTGGTGCCGAGCCTGGACGCGACCGAACCCGCGAAAACCCTGCAGGCACAATATCCTTTTACGGATCGCATCAACGAGTTGACGGTCGGGGTGCAGAATGCCTACGACCGCTACAAGGAACTCGCGGTACTGCGTGATCCGTTGAAGACCAGCTTCACGCTGGCATTGTCCATCATCTGGTTGTTGAGCGTATTGTCGGCAATCTGGCTCGCCTTCGTCGCCGCGCGTAAGCTAGTGGCGCCGATCAACGACCTGGTCGAGGGCACCAAGGCGGTTGCCGCTGGCGATTACGAAAGACAGTTGACGCTGTCAGGCAGCGACGAACTCGGGTTCCTGCTGCGCTCCTTCAATACCATGACTCGCAAGATTTCCCGCAGCCGCGCGATTGCCGAGCAAAGTCAGCGCATGGAGGCCCTGCAAAAGAATTACCTCGAATCGGTCTTGGAGCATATTACCTCCGGCGTGCTGACGATCGACGAGACCGGCTTTATCAAAAGCGGAAACCCGGCGGTCTGTCTGATTTTCGATGTCGACAGCAACTTCTTCTCCGAACTCTACATTGCCGATGTTCTGCGCCAGTACCCGACGCTGGCCCCGTTCTTCGATGCGGTCAAGGCGCACCTCGAACAGAACGAGGAATGGCAGGAGGAAATCGTCATGTTTGTTCAGGGCGGTAAAAAAATTCTGCGGGTGCGCGGCACCACCCTGTTGTCGCAAACCGACGATCGCATGGAGCAGGTCATCGTGGTCGACGATGTCACCGAGCTGATCCAGGCGCAAAAGGAATCGGCCTGGAGCGAAATGGCGCGCCGCCTCGCGCACGAGATCAAGAACCCGCTGACGCCGATTCAGCTATCGGCGGAGCGCCTGCAACGCAAGCTCAGCGGTGAAGTCAGCCCGGAAAAGCAGTCGCTGCTGGACCGCTATACGCATACCATCGTGCAGCAGGTGGAAGCGATGAAGTCAATGGTCAACGCGTTTACCGATTACGCGCGCTCGCCGACGCAAAAACCGCAGCTGATCGATATCAACGCGATGCTCGAAGAAATAGCCGTGCTCTATCATGAGGATAACGCCAGGGTAGTGATCGACCTGAAGCTGGACCCGACGGTGCCTGAGATCGAGGCCGATGACGTGCGGTTGCGTCAGCTTATTCATAACCTGATAAAGAACAGTCTTGAAACACTCCACGGCGAAGGCTGGATTCGCCTGATAACCGAGGTGATAGAGACTTCTGGGCGCCGCTGGCTCGAGTTCACGGTGGAAGATAGCGGTCACGGTATCGCGGACGAGGTCGCACATACCCTGTTCGACCCCTACGTCACCACTAAGTCTTCCGGTAGTGGCCTCGGGCTTGCTATCGTGCAAAAAATTGTCGATGAGCACGGCGGCTCGGTGCGGGTCGGCAAGGCGGCCGATGGTGGCGCAAGCTTCACCGTGCGGTTGCCGTTATCGATCGTCGCCAACGAGGCCGAAATCGATGAGGCCGAACCGATTAAAACCAGGATGATGCCATGAACGCTCGAATTCTCGTGGTCGACGACGAACCCGATATTCGCGTCCTGCTGAAGGATATTCTCGAGGACGAGGGTTATGTCGTCGACGTCGCCGAACATGCCAGGGCCGCCAACGAAATCCGTCGCGTTGCGGATCCGGACCTGGTGCTGCTCGATATATGGATGCCCGATGTCGATGGGGTGACCCTGCTGAAGCAGTGGAAATCGTCGGGCAACGATCATTGCCCGGTAGTCATGATGTCGGGCCACGGTACGGTGGAAACCGCGGTCGAGGCCACGCGCTACGGCGCGATCGATTTCGTCGAGAAACCGCTATCGATGGCCAAGCTGCTGAGCACCGTAAAATCCGCTCTTTCCAGCGCCGAGGAAACGCGCCAGGATGAACGCGCCTGGCGCGAAGAGCCCGTTGGCAATAGTCGCATCGTGCAGGCCTTGAAGCAACGCATGCTGGACCTGCGCGAGTCGAACCAGACGGTATTCTTTACCGGCGACTCTGGCAGTGGCCGCCGTATCTGGGCTGAATTTCTGAGCGAGACCCAGGGCGGTATGGACGTTTTCGATAACCGGCAGCCCCTTCGCAGCCTTATTCCGTTGAAACGCAATCTCTATATCGAGGAGGTTTGCGAACTGGACCGGCAGCAGCAGTCGGCGCTTTACGATTCCATACTGGTTACCAACCGCGATTCGGATTTCCGCTTCATTATTTCCAGCCGCAGTAGTTACGATGACTTGAGAACCAATGATCAGGTTGATCCGCGACTGGCCAGGATGTGGCTGGATGCGATCGTTATTCCCTCGCTGGATGAACATATCGAAGACATCCCCGAGCTGCTCGAGTACTACGTGAACTGGTATAGCGACCACGAGCAGCTACCCTATCGGCACTTCAATGTTGCCGCGCAGAACCTGTTACGTAACCATCGTTGGAGCGGCGATATTAGCGAACTCAAGCAGTTTATCAGGGCCATATTGAGCAATAGCGATGTCGAGTTTATCGAGCTCGACGAAATCGAGCAGACTTTGCATGCACTCGGCGCCGAGCCTGAAATCGATGCCGCAAATCGAATGCAGATTACGATCGATCTGGGCATGGATCTCAGAGAAGCGAGAGAAGCCTTCGAGCGTGAATACCTGTCTCGGCATCTCGAGCTCAGCGGCCACAATATGGCGGAACTTGCGCGTCGGGTCGGGCAGGAACGTACGCACCTTTATCGGAAGTTGAAATCACTCGGATTGCAAACCAAAAAACAATAAGAACTCATGAATATTATTATCTTAGGCGCCGGGCAGGTTGGCTCGACGGTGGCAACAGAGCTCGCCAAGGAAGAGAGCAACGAAATCACCGTTATCGACACCAACCAGCAAATCCTATCCGAACTGCAGGATCGGCTCGATCTGCGAACCATATGCGGCAACGGGTCCTACCCGGGCCTGCTGGACGACGCCGGTGCCGACGATGCCGACATGCTGATCGCTTTGACCAATAGCGATGAAATTAACATGATCGCCTGCCAGATCGCCTCGTCGATTTTTCATACACCGACCAAGATCGCGCGTATTCGCTCTCCCGAGTACCTGGGCAGGCCCGGCCTGTTTGCCGAGGATTCGATACCGGTCGACGTCATGATCAGCCCCGAGTCATTGGTAACCGAGTATATTTACCACCTGATAGAGCACCCGAGTGCGATGCAGGTGCTCGATTTTGCCAACGGCAGGGTGCAGCTGGTGGCGGTCAAGGCTTATCACGACGGTTTAATGGTTGGGCGCGAGCTCCGAACCATGAGCGAGGTAGTACCCAAAGTCGACATGCGGGTGGCCGCTATTTTTCGCGAAGGGCAGTCGATTCAGCCATCCGCCGAATGCGTGATCGAGCCGGGAGACGAGGTTTTCTTCCTCGCCGCGCGCGAGCATATACCGACTGTGATTTCCGAATGGCGCAAGCTCGAAAAGCCGAACAAACGAATCATGCTCGCCGGTGGCGGTAATATCGGCGGCCAGCTTGCGTCGATGATGGAAAAGGATTACCAGGTCAAGGTAATCGAGAGGTTTCCGGCACGAGCCAGCGAATTGTCAGCGATGCTCGATTCCGCTATCGTTCTGCTCGGCGACGCCGCCAACCCCGATCTGCTACTGGAAGAGAATATCGAGTCCATGGACGTATTCTGCGCGCTTACCAACGATGACGAAGCCAATATACTGTCCTCGATGCTGGCAAAGCGCATGGGCGCGAAGAAGGTCATGTCCTTGATAAACCGCCCGGCCTATGTCGACCTGGTGGAAAGTGGTCTGATCGATATCGCGATATCTCCACACCAGGTCACCATCGGCGCGTTGCTGGCGCATATCCGACGCGGGGACGTGGTTGCGGTGCATGCTTTGCGCCGCGGTTCGGCCGAGGCGATCGAGGCGATTGCGCATGGCGACAAGACGTCGTCGAAGGTGGTGGGCCGGGCGATCGAGGACATCAAGCTACCGGAGGGCGCGCGTATCAGCGCGATCGTGCGCGGCGACCAGGTGCTTATCGCCCACCATGATACGGTGATCGAATCGGAAGACCACGTCATCCTGTTTCTGACCGACAAGAAGAAAATCACGGCGGTCGAGAAATTGTTCCAGGTTGGAATAACCTATTTCTAGCCAGTAATCGACGGTAGAACATGCAACCACTGGTAATACTGCGCATACTCGGGCTATTGATGCTGCTCTCCAGCAGTACCCTGGTACCGCCGATTGTCACCGCCCTGATTTACGGTGACGGTGCGCTGTTGCCTTTTGTAGAAGCCTTTGGGCTGACGCTGGTCATCGGCTTTCTGCTGTTCCTGCCGGTGCGCCATCATCGCAACGAATTGCGGCTGCGCGACGGGTTCCTCGTGGTGGTGCTGTTCTGGACCGTGCTGGGCGTGGCCGGTGGGTTGCCGATCTACCTGTCCGGGGTTTACGATATTTCGGTAACCGACTCGGTCTTCGAATCGATCTCGGGCATTACCACTACCGGCGCGACGGTGATTGTCGGCATCGACGCGTTACCGCATTCACTGTTGTTGTATCGCCAGGAGCTGCAGTGGCTGGGTGGCATGGG
>JAACFA010000321.1 GCA_009937625.1 Gammaproteobacteria bacterium
GCAGGATGTCGGCGTAGGCGCCTTTTTCGATGACGCCGAGTTTGCCCTCGGGATACGGGTTCATGAAATCGCCGGTCATGGCGGCGATTTCGCCGCCGACAGAGGTCATCGACACGAGCGCGGTGAAGTTACCGAAGAATTCTGCGTTGAGGTGCTTTTCGTACGCGATCTGAATGTTGCAGGCAACAGCGTTGCCCACGCAGTCTGTCTGGTGACCTCGCTTTACCGGGCATTTGCGCATATTGTCGAGATAACCGGCAAACTCTTTTTGTGCCGAAATGGCTTTGCGATAGCTCGACGCGACATCGCGGACAGCCGGAATATCGAGCAGGCCCGGGTCGAACGCCGTCAGGTTGGTCGTGATGTAGGCACCCTTTTCCTTCATCAGTTCGCCGACTTCGCAGTCGTATCCGAAACCGTGCTCGAGCGACATGATTCCGGCGTTGAGCGCCTTGATCATCAGGGGCTTGCGATAGGAATGCGCCATAGCGTAGCTGCCGTAGGCATTGGCGACGTCTGCCACGGCCTTCAGTTCCGCATCCGTGTAGGCATCCATTTGCCACGGATCGAAGGCCGAGGTCACGCCACCGGACTGCATCACCTTCAGCTGGGACGCACCCATGCGAAAATTATTGCGCGCAGCCTTCAGAATCGCATCCACACCGTCGGCTTCGCGACCCAGGTTGAGATACCCCATCTGGCCCTCGTTACCCGGCTGAGCGGTGAAAGGCTGGAAGTCGGAGTGGCCTCCTCGCGGGCCGATAAAGGCGGCCGAAGGGTAGATTCGCGGCCCGTTGATCAGGCCGGCATTGATCGCTCTTTGGAAACCGGCATTCTGTCCTCCGGCATCACGCACGGTGGTAAAACCCTGCATCAAGTACATCTCGGCCATGGTTACCGCGTTGACCGCCATGTCCTCCCAGGTGTTATTTGTTTCGTGAGCCGGGATGGTCGGCCCTGCGAGCGCCAGGTGCACGTGGTTGTCGATAAAGCCCGGCATCAACGTGCGCCCGCCGCCGTCGATTACGGTGGCGCCATCGCGGGTTTCGATCTCGGACGCCGAGATCGCCTTGATCAGGTTGCCCTCGACCAGCACCTGGTGATTCTCGTACAGCTTGTCCTCGGTGCCGTTGAAGATATCGTGCCTGGGTCGGGCTTGCCAGCACTGCAAAAACCAGCAGCGCCGTCACGATCAGGTTTCTGATATTCATCTGTCTTGCCTCCATACGGTTACATTCTTGCCGTTCTGGTTATTTCTCTATTGGCATAAAAATCAAAGGTTACCGAAGTATTCGTCGCGTTCCGGTCCGGCCGGCAAAAATGCCGGCGCGTCTTCGTCGGGCAACCAGTTCTTGTAAACGAGACCGTCCTTCATAACAAAATCCACGCTGTCGCGCTTAATCACGTTGATGTCTTCGAGAGGATTGCCATCAACGAGGATGATGTCAGCATACCCGCCCTCGACAATCGTACCGAGTGTACCCTCTTTGTAAGGGTTCATCTCACCGCTGAAGCCAACCACCGTGGCCGCGTTCGATGTAGCTGTCTTCAAGGCGTGGTGGGGATTGTTTAATATCTCGTTGTTGAAAGAGATGATGTTTTCGGCCTGACGGAACAGGTCAGGACCAAACATATCGCCGCCGGTGACCATCAACAAGTCATGTTTGACCGCCCATTCCAACATTTGCTTTGCGCCAGAATTTACCTTTACTGCCTTCGCTTTCTGATCCGCGCTGAAAAATGTGACCTGTTCGACTGCCTTCGGGTTGAACACCTCGAATGCAACAATCGACTGAACCGACAGGGCCACACCTTCCTTCGCCATGCGTTTGATCGTTTTCTCCGAGACCAGGAAATTGTGCTCGATGACCTTGACCCCGGCATCGATAGCCCGATTGACCGACAGGTCGTGATAGGCGTGAGCCAGGACATAAGTGCCGTAGTCTTCCGCAACGCCAACAATCGCATTCATCTCTTCAAGGCTGAATTGGGTCATGTGCAACGGGTCAAATTCACTGGCGACACCACCGCCGGCCATGATTTTTATCTGCGTTGCACCGGCGCGTAGATTGTGACGCGCAGCTTTCATTACCTCGCCCACTCCATCAACGATGAAGCTGACCATGGCAGCTTCCAGCTTGTCCTGATCACCGGGTTGATCATTGAAATTGCCCGTGTCACCGTGCCCGCCGGTTTGGCTAAGAAACGCGCCTGATGGATAGATACGAGGACCTGGGACGATGCCGTTTTTCACGGCCTTGGCCACGCCCAGTACATTACAGCCCGCGTCGCGCACGGTTGTGAACCCCTGGTCGAGGTAGTCTCGCATGGCAAACGCTGTGTAAGCGCCCGCAGCCATCTGATCGTAGCCGTCGCGGAATTCGAGCATCCCGTTGCGAAAACACAGGTGCGAATGCATATCGATCAAGCCCGGCATCAGCGTGCGGCCGCCGCCGTCGACGGTGTAAATCGAATCGACCTCTATCGGGCTGGTCGAGACCTGCTTGATCAGGTTGCCCTCGACCAGCACATTGGCATTTTCGAGGCGCTCGGCGCTGATGCCGTCGAACACGTGCACATTGGTGAACAGGACCTGCCGCGGTTGCTCTTTGTCCGCGGCCATTGCCTGCTGCGCCAACGCGGCGGCCAGCAAGATCGCCACGGGAATTCCCGCGATACGTTTTACAATATCTGCTGCCGCCCTGAATAAAGTTTCTGAGATCATTTTATCTATTCCAAATTGGTGGTATTTAAATAGCGATTCTACGTAAAAGCCCTGGCAAGTTCTTGCCATTTCGCGCCAGTACTTCGGTTTATCGTGCGGGGCGCTGGCAGTCCTACCGTACTGGCTGCGATATCTTTGCGGCGATATACCGGTCCAACGCTCGAACGCCCCCGTGAAACTGCTGGCGTCGGCGTAACCCAGCCGCGTCGCGATCTCCGACAACTTGTGATTCTCGACGATCAGGCGTCGTGCGGACAGGAAACGCACCTCGCTGACCGGGCGCTTAAAGGTAAATCCCTCCTCGGTCAGGCGCCGCTGCAATGTGCGCGGGCTATCCCGCAAGGCAAGGCCCCGGCGACCGCGCCCAGCGCCGGCTTTCAACGAATTACGGTGACAGTTACCATAATTCGTATTTTTGGTAACTGTCACCATAATTTAAGTACGCTATTCTTTGAGACCCGGACTGTAATTTCAATTAAAACCCCATGCCATTTTGCGACATTCACCCTAATTTGCGATAATTTCGATACATGAGTCAGAGCTCGAAAAACCGCAAGCCGATCGGCGTCGTCAAGGCCGCCTTCGCCGAGCCGTTCCGCATCGCGATGCTGAACAACGGTGTCGACCCGGAGCGGTACTTCCG
>JAACFA010000110.1 GCA_009937625.1 Gammaproteobacteria bacterium
GATCCGGCACAAAACTTCGGCCTGCCGGCGTTTATTTCGCCCGATCCGGGGCTCAACTCCGGTTTCATGGTCGCGGAAGTAACCGCGGCGGCGCTGATGGCGGAAAACAAGCAGCGCGCGACACCCTGCTCGATCGACTCGACCCCGACCAGCGCGAATCAGGAAGACCATGTCTCCATGGCCTGTCATGCGGCTCGACGGCTCGGCGAAATGAACCATAACCTGGCGCATATCGTCGCCATCGAGCTGCTGATCGCGGTACAGGGCGTCGAGTTTCGCGCGCCGACAACAACCAGCCCACGACTGACCCGGGTAATGCGGAAAATTCGCAGCATGGTGGCACCGCTAGAGGGCGATCGCTACCTGGCCGACGATATCGCGGCGATCAAACAGCTGGTGATGGAACGCAGCATCATCGCCGCGCTCGATGAAGACGGGCTGCTGCCAAAACTGCAACCATGAAACCGGAGGTGACGCCAGGTCAGGGGCCGTTACTGCTAGCGCAGCCGCACGGAGGCATCGAAATCCCCGATGCGATTCTTTCCCGGCTCAACTCACGGGGGCAGGCGCGCGCCGATACCGACTGGCATATCACCCGTCTTTATGCAGATCTGGTCCCCGATGTGACCATCGTCAGCACCCCGGTGCATCGTTACGTAATCGACGCCAACCGTGATCCGTCGGACCAGTCGCTCTACCCGGGCCAGAACACCACCAGCCTGTGTCCAACCACCACTTTCGACGGCGAGAAAATCTACCTCCGCGGCCAGTCACCTGACGCCGACGAAGTCCAGGAGCGACAGCAACGTTATCACCAGCCCTACCACGATGCCCTGCAAACACAACTCGAGCGCATTCACCAACGGCACGGCTTCGCTATTCTTTACGATTGCCACTCGATACGTTCACTCGTGCCCTATTTGTTCGACGGCAGGCTGCCTGATTTCAACATCGGCACCAATAGTGGCGAGAGCTGCAGCCCCTTGATCGAAACCGCGGTGCGCGCGGTTTGCGATAATGCGCAGGATTACTCGGTCGTGACCAACGGCCGCTTCAAGGGAGGCTGGACCACGCGCCACTATGGCGAGCCCGGGCGCGGCTTGCATGCGCTTCAGATGGAGTTGGCGCAAAGTAATTACATGAGTGAACAGTCACCCTGGCACTACGATGCAGACAAGGCCGGGCAGCTTCGTGTTATTCTAGCGGCTATTTTGAAAAACCTGATTCACGTCTTCGACTAGGCCTTTATTTACAAATGCTGGAAATCACGAAAAAACCCATCGGTATGGGCAAGGAGCGCATGTGCTTCGTGCATCCCGAGGACCCGCGCCTGGCCATCAAGATCCCCAGGGAGAAGGTCAGCCAGCAGTCGCAACGCGAAATCAAGTTCTACCGCAAACTAAAGAAGCGGGGAGGGCTTCATGACCGACATATCCCCAAATTTCACGGTCTCTGCGAAACCAATCGTGGTGTCGGCATTGTCGTCGACCTGATTCGTAATTACGATGGCGAAATAGCGCGGCCGCTTGACTGGTACCTCGCCCAGGGCTACCCGATCGAGGAGTTCGAGCCTTCGCTGGAAGAGCTGAAACAGTCTTTTCTGCAAAACCTGATCGTCTTCAATCACGACATGATCATCGGCAAGCTGCTGGTGCAGAAGCTATCCGCCAGCAAGGTTCGTATCGTCGCGATCGACGGATTGGGCGACGCGGTCGCGCTTGACTGGCTCGATATCTTTCCTTTCCTGGTAAGGCGAAAAATCGAACGCCGCTGGCAGCGCTTTATGGAACGCCTGTACCTCAGCCGCGAGGTGCGCCGGCAACGCGAAGCGGCGGAACAGGAATAACAATCAGAGCACGCTGTTTAGAATACAAAACCAACATGAACCCATTGTTCCATCCGAGCCTGTATCAATTCGACCAGCCACAACCATCCTACTGGGAGGCAACTGCGGGCTCGACGCCGACCCCCAACGAGAAGCTGAGCGGCACCCAAAGCTGTGACGTGGCGATCATCGGCGGCGGCTATACCGGCCTGTCCGCGGCGCTGCATCTCGCGCGGGACTACGACATCGACGTCTGCCTGCTCGAGGCGGGGCATGTCGGCTGGGGCGCTTCGGGCCGCAACGGCGGGTTCTGCACCATCGGCATGACCAAGGTACCGCTGGCTTCGCAACTGAAGAGATTCGGGGTCGAGCAGACACGCGCGTTCTACCAGAGCCAGGCCGACGCGGTAAACCTGGTGCGCGCACTGGGGGAAGACGAGACGATCGATTTCCTGCCCCAGGGTGACTGCGAGTTCGTGGTTGCTGATAGCGACGCACACTTCGCGGCCCTGCAGGAAGAGGTCGAGATCGAACGCACTTTACTCGGACTGGACGTCACGGTGCACAGCCAGGCCGAGTTTCGCGAGATCGGTTATGACTCGCCGCATCAGCACGGCGCGATCGCGCACCGGCCCTCATTTGCGCTGCATCCGCTGCGCTACGCGCAGGGGCTGGCTGCCGCCGCGCAACGCCGGGGTGCCAGGATCCACCCGCATAGCGAAGTTTTAAGCTGGCACAAGGAGGGCGACAACCACCGGCTCGAGACCAATGGGGGCAGCCTCCGCGCGAAACAGGTCATCCTGACCGGTAACGGATTCATGCCCGAGCATTTGCATCGCGGTGTTCAGGGAAGGCCGCTACCGGTGCAAAGCGCGATCGTCGTGACCCGGCCGATGAGTCGCGACGAACTAGAGCAAAAGGGCTGGCATACAGAAAATCCCTGTATTAACTCGAAACACATGTTTTTCTACTATCGACTGCTTAGCGACGGGCGCTTCATGCTCGGTGGGCGCGCCAATCATATCGGCGATCCGGCCGGCGCCGAGGCAACCTTCGCCGAACTGAAACGGTCTATCGCCGAAAAGTGGCCGCAATTCGCCGATATCGAGTACACCCACCAGTGGCGCGGCCTGGTCTGTTTTACCCTGAATTTCCGCCCATCGATTGGCCGCATGCCGGAAGACAGGTCGGTTTACTTCGGCTTCGGCTACCACGGTAACGGCGTTAACAGCGCCACCTGGAGCGGACGCGAATTGGCAAAATGGCTGGCCGGCAAGGACTCCGGTAGCGGCATCCTGCCGAAACACCTGCCGGCAATCGTGCGCGGCCGGGCCCCACGCTTCCCGCTCGCCGGGTTGCGCCGGCAATACCTGCGTCTCGGCCTCGGTTTCTACCGGCTGCGAGATTATTTTGACTGGTGACGAACCCGGGATTCTCGCGGTTGCGCTGGTCGCCTTCGGTGCGGGACTAATCCGGGGCTTTACCGGGTTTGGCGGTCCCGCCTTTATTCTCGCCATCTTGACCCTGTTCTTTAGCCCGGTCAGCATCGTATCGAAGATCCTGGTGGTCGATTTTTTCGCCAACGTGTATCTGTTCAAGGCCTGTTACCGACAGATCAACTGGCGCTCGACCTGGACCATGGTCATTCCGACCATGGTATTCATGCCGCTCGGTCACTGGTTGCTGATCGAGCTCGACCCGGTCTGGATGAAACGTGCGATGGCGCTTATCATCTCTGCCGCCTGCGTACTGATGCTGACCGGCTTCCGCTACAAGCACCCGATGACCACTGGTTGGCTGATTTTCGCCGGGATTTGCTCCGGCGTCGTCTTCGGTGGCACTTATATCGCGCTGGTGGCCGTGGTTTTCATCCTGCTCGGACCCTACGATAAAAGCGATGGGCGGGCGTTGATCATTTCCTGGTCATTCTTCACGGTACTGGGATTCGCCCTGATTTCAGTGGTCAGCGGCACCACCGGAGCAGACGACGTCATCACCGCACTACCGGGCGCCGTGACTTACATGCTCGGCACCTGGATGGGGTCGCATGGCTTTCACAGGTCCAGCGAAAAGCTGTTTCGCCGCACCGCGATTGGCATCCTGCTGGCGCTATCGATAGTGAACCTGGTCAGTTAGCGAGAGTCACTCGGCGGGCAGCGCGCGCCACTCGTCGAACGAGATGCGAGGTCCGGGATAGGCCGGGACGGTAAATGGCCAGCAATCGGCGATCCAGGACTCCACCGTTTCGTAAAGGTGCTATTCCATGCCTTCTGCGACGCGCGACTGACGATCTCACATCGTGATTTCGACATCGTTACATGGATAGCGAAACCCCGATATTCCCGAACAATCGTCGCGGTTATCGGGTAGAATCGCGCCCCTGATGGACTCCAACACGCAAATCGAACTCTCGCCCCGGGCCAGGCCGCTAAACCAGTACCCGCTTTACTGGGCGGAGTGCTTCGGCACGGCGCCGTTTCTGCCGATGTCGCGCACGGAGATGGAAGAGCTCGGCTGGGACAGCTGCGACATCATCATCGTCACGGGTGACGCCTATGTCGATCACCCGAGTTTCGGCATGGCAATCGTCGGCCGCCTGCTCGAAGCGCAGGGCTTTCGTGTCGGCATCATCGCGCAGCCCGACTGGCAGTCGGCCGAGCCGTTCAAGGCGCTGGGCAGACCGAACCTGTTCTTCGGCGTCACCGCCGGTAACATGGATTCAATGATCAATCGCTATACCGCGGACCGCAAGATCCGCAGCGATGATGCCTACACCCCCGGCGATATCGGCGGCAAACGGCCGGACCGCAGCTGCATCGTATATTCGCAGCGCTGCCGCGAGGCCTTCAAGGCTGCACCGATTATCATCGGCGGCATCGAAGCCTCGCTGCGTCGCATTGCGCATTACGATTACTGGCAGGACAAGGTGCGGCGCTCGATACTGGCCGACGCCAAGGCCGACCTTTTGTTGTTTGGCAACGCCGAACGCGCGATCGTCGAGATCGCACATCGACTGGCCGGCGGCGAGGCGATCGCGGATATCACCGACGTACGCGGCAGCGCGTTTTTCATCAGGGACCTGCCGCCAGACTGGACCGTGATCGACTCGACAAACGTCGACAAGCCGGGCCGCGTCGAAAAACCGCTCAACCCGTACCTGATCATCGATGAAAGCGTTTGCGACAGCAGCCCCGACAACGACCAGGCGCCGAGCGCGGCCGTCAGGCTCGAAGGCAAGCTCGCCAAGGTGCAACAGAAACTCGCGCAGCGCCTGAAAACCGTAATTCGCCTGCCGTCGTATAACGACGTCAGTCGCGACCCGGTGCTTTACGCGCACGCCAGCCGGGTATTGCACCTCGAGACGAATCCCGGCAATGCGCGCGCCATGGTGCAAAACCAGGGCGGCCAGAAAATCTGGTTTAACCCGCCCCCGATACCGCTGAGCACCGAGGAAATGGATTATGTCTTCGGCTTCGACTACGCGCGGTTGCCGCATCCGTCCTACGGCGATGCGCGGATTCCCGCTTATGAAATGATTCGTTTCTCGATCAACATCATGCGCGGCTGCTTCGGTGGCTGCACCTTTTGTTCGATCACCGAGCACGAGGGGCGTATCATCCAGAACCGGTCACAGGCGTCGATCCTGCAGGAAATCGAAACCATTCGCGATCGGGTTCCGGGTTTCACCGGCGTGATTTCCGATCTCGGCGGGCCGACCGCCAACATGTACCGTATCGCCTGCAAATCGAAGGCGATCGAGACCGCCTGCCGCCGGCCGTCCTGCGTGTACCCCGGCATTTGCGAAAACCTGAACACCGATCATTCGGCCCTGATCGAGCTGTATCGAGCAGCGCGCGGCACCGACGGCATCAAGAAAGTCTTGATCAGCTCCGGGCTGCGCTACGACCTCGCGGTCGAATCGCCGGCCTATGTCGAGGAACTGGTTAGTCATCACGTCGGTGGTTATCTCAAGATCGCGCCCGAGCATACCGAGCAGGGCCCGCTGTCGAAAATGATGAAACCCGGCATGGGCAGCTATGATCGTTTCAAGGCACTGTTCGAAAAGTATTCGAAAAAGGCCGGCAAGCAACAGTACCTGATCCCCTACTTCATCGCGGCCCATCCCGGAACCACCGATGAAGACATGATGAATCTTGCCCTGTGGCTCAAGCGCAACGGGTTTCGCGCCGACCAGGTGCAGAATTTTTACCCATCGCCGATGGCGACGGCAACCGCGATGTATCACAGCGGCAAGAACCCGTTACGCCGGGTCCGCCGCGATAGCGAGGAAGTCAGCACCGCGAAGGGCGCAAAGCAGCGCCGCCTGCATAAAGCGTTTCTGCGCTATCACGATCCGGCTAACTGGCCGCTGCTGCGCGCAGCGCTTAAGGCGATGGGGCGGGAAGACCTGATCGGCAACGGCAGGCAGCAATTGATCCCGACTCATCAACCTCGCAATACCGACAGCTATCGCAGTCCGCGGCGCAAGAACAGTTACTCGAAAAAATCCGACGGCCTGCGCAAGGGAAGGCTGTTGACCCAGCACACCGGGTTACCGCCGCGCAAGTAAGCGAACTAGATTTTCTGGATTACCAGGGTTATCTGGCCGACCTCGAAGCCCCACTTGGTCATGATCGACTCATTCAACAACACGCGCTCGGAGACCAGGTACATGCGGTCATCGATACGCAAATCGATGGTGCCGTCGCCGTAGGGAATGCGCAACACGTAATCCAGGAACAGGCTGTTGCCAGCGACCTGCATCGCGGCTTCACCCACGACATCGCCCGCGGTCGCGGTGTACTTTCCGTCCGCGTTCGGCACCAGCTTCCAGACCCGCGTCTGCTGTTCGCCGTCGTCGAAGACAAAGCGCTCGTCGAGCGTGCCGACGCCGTCGACCCAGTAGGCGTCGATGGTGGCGTTGAAGTAGCGGATGACCTCACCGCCGCGGTCCTTGACGATGCCGTGTGCGGTAAGCTTGCCGTTGAAAAACTCCTCCGCGACCAGCCGGGGCTTGTTATCGGCATAGGTTTCGATCGAAACCGACGAACAGGAGGCAATAACACCGAGACAGACCACGGCGAACGCGCATCTCATGGCGAAGTTCATCACGACCTGACGCGTCCGGACGGGGCTGCGGAAACGGCCGGCGCCTGATCGCTCAAGCTACAGGCATGCGCCGGCACATCCCGGTAATCGTAACGGATATCCACGACCAGGCCATTGCCCTTGCCGTCGCCGATATTGGACAGCCCGCGGTAGCGGGTCAGGCGTCGCAGCACCGGGTCGTAACCCAGTTCGATCGGCTTCACCAGCATGCGGACAAACCAGTTAGACAACTCCAGTTTGAAGCACTGGTCGGTTTCGGTCGCGTAATTGCAGGAGGCCGGTTTGATACGCAACTCCACCAGGCTGTCGCGCTCGGCGAACGGGAACAGAAAGCGTTTTTTTTCGCCGGCGACCAGGCTATCCCAGTGATCGCGGACAAATTCGTCGAAGCCGGCATCGATGACGACCGGCAGCTTGCCGTCGGTCTGAGTCGAACTGGTTCTCTTCGGCTCCGAATTGACCGCATCGAGCACCGTCATCGAAACCTTGCTGTCCTGCAGTTTGACCTCGATAATCTCGCTGGAGTAGAGATTTCGCTGCACGAATGATGGCGTGGTCGCGCCGGAGCCGTAATCGAGCACCTTGCGCGCAATCAGGCCTCCCGCCTCGTCGCGATAAATCACTTCCATTTCATCGGGATTGCCATTGGCACAGTAAATCTCGCGATACAGCAATTCATCGCTCTCAAGATCATGGGCCTCGCCAACTACGCGCCCTCCGTTCTCAACGGCGTAAACGCTCGGCGCCGCCGCCAGACACACCAGCAACAGCAGGCGCCAGCCCCTATTGGTTTTTCCTAGAGTCATCATGCTTTCAATTTTCCCGCATAGTAGATCCCGCATGGGAACAACAGGCCCCATCCGACGGCCATGACGGCCAACGATGTTAGTATCGGCGGGCCTAGCTGCGCCTCGGTAAGGCTGGTGCCGAACCAGTAGCTCGCCGGCCCCATCACCGCTGCAAACGCAGCCGCTAGCCACAGGTAGCGGTGCATCCAGAACAGTCCATGCATGAAGGTCGTCGCGAACAGCAGCCACAGACACAGTAGCCAGAGCGGAATACCGAAGAGCATCGCATCGGCATAACGGATGACACCGGTTTGTGCCATCAGGATGTCCCACAGACAGCCGATCAGGACGACGATCCCGATGAGTTTCCATTCGTTGTAACTGCTGAGCACCAGCCAGTTATGGAGTAGCAATGCCGCGATGGTAAACGCTACCGCGTATAGATCGCCGCCCATGACGCAGACCAGCCAGCCGATCTGAAACAGTGCCAGGTTGATCAGTATCTTCTTCACTTCGCGCCATACCCCGCCTTCAGACCCGGCCGCTGCGGCGCCAGCCCGGCTTGGCAAACAGGATCTGCGAGGTGCCGATAATGCGCTCTTCGAAACCGCCCTGGCAGTAGCACAGGTAGTAATTCCACATACGGATAAAATAATCGTCGAAACCCAGCGCCTTCACGTCGTCCAGTTTTGCAACGAAGCGCTCGCGCCAGATCTCCAGCGTGCGGGCGTAATCTTCGCCGATTTCCTGCATCCCGACCATCAACAGGTCGGTATGCTTCTTCACCGAAGACAAAATAGCCTCGTGGCTGGGCAGCGAACCGCCCGGAAAAATGTAGCGCTGAATGAAATCGACCGACTTTTGCGCGTACTCGAAACGCTGATCCGGAATCGTAATCGCCTGCAGCAACATCAGGCCGTCGCTTTTCAGTAACGAGGCGCAGCCGCTGAAGTACTGCTTGTAGTACTCGTGGCCCACCGCTTCGATCATTTCGACCGAAACCAGCTTGTCGAAGCGCCCGCTCAGGTTGCGGTAGTCCTCGAACAGCACCGTGATCCGCTCATCGAGACCGGCATCGCGTACCCGCTGGCAGGCTGTCTCGTACTGCTCCTTAGAGATCGTAGTTGTCGTAACCCGACAGCCATAGTTTTTCGCGGCGTAAACCGCAAGACCGCCCCAGCCGGTGCCGATTTCCAGCAGATGGTCGCTGGGCTGCAGGTCGAGTTTATGGCAAATGACATCGAGCTTGTGAAGCGCGGCCTCATCGAGATTGGCATCAGGATGCGGGAAAATGGCCGATGAGTACATCATTTCCGGATCGAGGAACAGCGAAAAGAATTCGTTGCTGAGATCATAGTGGCTCGAAATGTTGTCCCTTGCGCGTTTCTCGGTGTTACGGTTGAGCCAGTGAAACAGCTTGTCCGCCGCGCGCTGGAAAACCGGCTTGACGTCGTCCATCGCGTTCAGAAAATCGATATTGATCGACATAAGGCGCACTACCTCGAGCAGGTTCGGCGTCGTCCACTTGCCGTGCATATAGGCCTCGGCGCCACCGATCGAGCCGCCGAAGGCGATGTCGCGATAGGCGCCGGCGTCCTTGATAACGATTTTGGCCCTGACACCAACGCTATCTTCGGGATCGCCGAAGCTGTACAGCTCGTCCCCCTCCTCGATCAACAGGTAACCACCAAAATTGCCCAGCCAGCCCGCATTGTCCCGCGTATTGACTGCGGATGGATTTATCGAATTCATGTCTTCGTCTTCAGTCTCGTTATTGTCGGTTGATCCAGCCCATCCCGCTTCCCGGTGGCGGGATGATCGTAAAAAGGATTGCGCTTGATCCAGAGTTTCAACGCCTGCCAGTAAATCGCCGCCGCTACCTTTGCCGTCATCCAGGGATGCTGTAGCAGGATTCCGGCGAGGTTGGCGGAACCGATTTCGCGCCGCCTCAATGCCATGGTGGCATCCATGTGAACCTCGCCATCCATTTCAGTCTCCAGGTTGAGGCTTAACATCCGAGCGGGGTTATTGCTGCACCAGCGGTACTTCATGTCCATCGGATTAAACGGGGAAACATGCATCTGTTTGTCGAAATCGATACGTTGATAGTTTTTTTCCGGATCACATGACAACACGTAGCTCTGGCGCTCGTTCCACGGGGTGTTGGTCACTTCGACGACGATGTAGCGCAGCGCCTCGGCGGCGTCAAAGCAGTAGTAACAGCAAATCGGATTGATATTGAATCCGTAATAGCGCAGGTTTGCGAGCATCCGGACTGGTCCCTCATGCCATTCCCCGGTCGCCTCATGAATACGGGTACGCACCGCCTGTTTCAGCGGCATGTCGGGATCGCCAAGGAAATCGGCGCGCCGAAATTGCGCGGGTCGCCAGCTCTTGCGGGACCACAGGGGCGACAACGCGAACACCTCGTCAAGTTCGTCCAGGTCCAGGTACATCATGAATACCTGGTAGGTGAAACGATGCGGCCGCGGAGTGAAACGACGGTGGCGCAGATAACCCCGGTAGATCGCGCTATGCACAGGCGACTTCCGCAAGCAGGGGAACTTCGTCGCTGGATGTTGGCGCGAGTCGATTGATCGCGTCGGCCACGCGGCGGCCGCTAACGACGCCGTCCTCGTGAAAACCGTTGCCCAGGTAGGCGCCAGCGAACCAGGTGCGATTTAGCCCGTTGAAGTCGTTGATCCTCGCGGCGGCCGCCACCGAGTCCAGTGAAAACACGGGATGGCTGTAGTTGAAGGTCTCGATAATCTTATCTGCCGCAATCGATTCCGTGGCGTTCAGGGTAACACAAAAGGTCGTATCCGATTCAAGGCCCTGCAGGATGTTCATGTCGTAGGTTAAAACTGCTCGTTCCTGGTAGCGCTCGCGTAACCAGTAATTCCAGCTCGACCAGGCAATACGACGCTGCGGCAACAGGGTTTCATCGGTATGCAGCACCACTTCGTTCTCCTGGTACGGAATCGCGGTCAGCGCATCACGCTCGGCATGGGTTGCATCGGCCAACAGCGCGAGCGCCTGGTCGCTATGGCATCCAAAAATGACCTGATCGTATTGCAGGGTAAGTCCATTGGCCATCACCAGCTCCACCGAATCCTGCCGCCGGCGCACCGAAGACACCCTCGCATTGAGCCGGATCGAATCGCTGAACTCCCGCGTCAGCGGCTCGAGATAACTTCTGGAGCCACCCTTGATAACGTGCCACTGGGGACGATCGTTGACGCTCAGCAGGCCGTGATTCTTGAAGAATCGGGTGAAAAAGAGCAGCGGAAAATCGATCATGCGGTCGGTCGATGCGGACCAGATCGCGCATCCCATCGGTAACAGGTACTGGAACATGAAAGCCTCGCCGTAACCGTTGGCCTCGAGATACTCCCCAAGCGTGGTATCGGCCGCTATGCGCCCGCTCTCGAGATCGCGCACCGCCTCCCGATTGAATCGCAAAATATCCCGCAGCATGCCGTGAAACGACGGGCGTAACAGGTTGCGACGCTGCGCGAACAGGGTATTCAGATTATTGCCCCCGTATTCGATGCCGCTGCTGTCACAACGCACGCTGAAACTCATTTCCGTCGGCTGGGTCTCGATTCCGAGCTCATCCAGCAGCTCGATAAACAGGGGGTAAGTCCAGTCGTTGTAAACGATGAAGCCGGTGTCGATCGCGTACTCGCGGCCCCGGTGCTCGATATCGACGGTTGCGGTATGCCCCCCGATTCGGGCCGCTGATTCGTAGACGGTAATGTTGTGTCCTTGCCGCAGGTAATAGGCGGCGGTCAGGCCGGATATCCCGGCGCCGATGATTGCGATGTTCATTCCTATGCTCCCCTTTTTGATTCAGTCGTAGATTGTTCTATTTTCGGCGCCACGATTTTCTGCCAGGTGCGCGGCATCAGCTTCGACAACCACAGCGTTGCTGACAGTCGCAGGGGGAAGCTGTAGCTCCACGGCCGCGCTTCGATATTCTTGACGATACGCTTCGCCGCCTCGTCGACATCCATCAGGAAGGGCATTTCAAAGTCGTTCTTGCGGGTCAGCGGGGTGTCGACGAATCCCGGGTTGACGACGCTAACATCGATACCCTCGGCGACCAGGTCGATGCGCAGGCTTTCGAAGAAGTACTGCATTGCGGCCTTGGACGCTCCATAGGCCTCCGACCGCGGAAACGGCGCGGCGGTCACCTGCGACGCCACGGCAACGATATGGGGCCGATGGTTTGTTGCCTGGCGCAACAATGGCAGCGCCATCTCGACGCAATTGACGGTGCCGAAAAAATTAATTTCCATAACGCGGCGAACCGCCGCCCAGTCGGGGTCGGGAAAATCGAGATACTCGCAGTTGCCGGCATTGAGTATTATCTGGTCGAGATGCGGCGATATTTCGAGCATGCGTTTTGCCGCCGACTCGAGCGCGGCCTTGTCGGTAATGTCACAGGCCACGGCGACGATATTCGGATCGAGCTCTGCCAGCTGGTCGAGCGCTTGCTGGTTGCGGGCAGAGGCGATCACCTGGTCACCGCCGGCGGCCAACGCCAGCGCCAGGCTGCGGCCGAGGCCGCTGCTGGCACCGGTGACCCAGACGACTTTCTTTGACTTGGCAATCATATTATCAACTCGCCAGTCTTAGCTTGAGCCAGCGAGTGACGTTGCCCAGCAGCGGCAGCTGTTCGTACAACATCGCGCCCATATCGTAAAAATCCTCGTGGAACTCTATCTTTTCGCCGATCTTGAGATGGCTGACACCCCGCACGCTGATCAACCGATTGCCCAGTTTCGGGTGCTTGAAGTGCATCATCCATTTTATATACGCAGCATTATCGCTGACCAGTTCGTCCAGGTATTCGAAACGGCAGTCGCTGAGATCGGCGCACATCGAGGTGAAGTAATCTTCAAGCTCGACCAGTCCCCTGATTTCATGCACCGGATCCTTGAACACGATGCCCTGATCGTACAGGTCCCGCAGTTTGCTGAAGTCGGACGCGTGCAGGACTTTGAAGTAGTCCTTGAAACGCTCTAACAATGGGGTGTCGTATTTCATTCGGGTTAATCGCTCTCGTTTGGCTTACGGTTAGTGTGGTTTCTATACGGCCCGTATTTTGTTTTGGATCACGGTGATCCAGATCAGGTGGCGCCCCGTATACACGCCCACTAACAATGTGCGAGCCTGTATAATGTCGAGCATGACCAAACGAGCAACTCCTGGCGACAAACTAGTCGCGCTGAGCGCCTGCCTGGCGCGCGTGGCCAATGATCGGGACAAATCGGCTTTCGCCGAGCTTTTCGACCATTATGCACCACAAATACGCGCCTACAGCCTGGCGCGCGAGCCGGGATCCGATCTCGTCGCCGACGACCTGGTGCAGGAAGTCATGACCCGGGTGTGGTTGAAGGCGGCGAGCTACAATCCCGGCCTCGCTAATCTCAACACCTGGATCTTCACCCTGGCTCGTAACTGTCGCATCGACTACCTGCGCCGCAACAGCCGATATGCTACGGAAATCGATCCGACCGATATGTTCAACGAGATGGAAGACGAAGGGCCCGATCCGTTCCAGCTGGCGCAGCAAAGCCGGGTGGAAGAAAGCATCAGAGAAGGCCTGAAGCAGCTGCCGCGAGAACAATCGGAAATCTTAACCAAAGTGTACCTGGAGGGGAAAAGTCATCAACAAGCCAGCGACGAGCTGAAGCTGCCGTTGGGCACCGTTAAATCACGTGTTCGACTGGCGCTCAAGAAACTCGAAGTACTGGTCGTGAGGTAACCATGAGCAAATCAACCAACCATCCCTTTGAAGAATTATTGGCCGCCTACTCCGCGGGCAGCCTGCCGTTAAGCCAGGCACTTTGCGTATCGGCTCACCTCGAGCACTGCGAGTCCTGTGGCCAGAAACTAGCGCGCCTGAACCGCGTTGGTAGCGAACTGATGCAGCAGCTGAAGCCGGCGCGCGCCTCGGACGAGCTGAAAAACCGCATGCTCGACAGCCTCGATTCGCTGACTGTCGATGATATTCCGCCGCAGCATTCGGTCAGCGCCAATCCATCGGTACCACGTTGTTTGAACCAGTTTATCGACCGCGGCTACGACGATTTGCCGTGGAAACGCGTGTCCGCCGACATTCAGAGCGTCGAATTATGTCGCGACAGCAACGGCGCCAAGGTCGAACTGTTGAAGATCAAACCCGGTGGTTCGGCTACCACCCACACCCACCTCGGTGACGAGTATACCGTCATCCTCGAGGGCAGTTTTTCCGATGAAGCCGGGGTATACCGTGAAGGAGACTTCATGGTCAGGGGCACCGGCGACCAGCACACCCCGGTGGCTACCCAGGACCGCGAATGCATCTGCCTGGCGGTAACCGAGGGCCCGGTCCAGTTCACTGGTCTATTCAGCCGAATGCTGAATCCGCTGATTCGGCGCAACTATGTCTGAGCCACGAAATCTGGCCGGTTCATTTCCACGTGGTCGAGACTAGCTCAAACCAAAAGATCCTGATCGGTGTAAGCAGCTGCCTGATTGGCGAGAAGGTGCGCTTCGATGGCGGCCACAAGCAGAGTCGCTACCTGCTCGACACCCTCGGGCAATACTTCGCATTTCGGCCGTTTTGCCCTGAAATGGCGATCGGCCTCGGGGTTCCTCGAGAAACCATTCGCCTGGTCGAACTGGACGGCCGCACCCAGGCCATAGGCAATAAAAGCGCCGATTTGAACGTCACCGACGCGCTCATCCAGAGCGCACAGGAACAAAGCTCCTGGCACCAGCAAATCTATGGTTACGTCGTCAAGAAGGATTCACCCAGCTGCGGCATGGAACGGGTCAGGCTTTACCGGGGAGACCAGCCTCAGCGCATCGGCGTCGGTCTGTATACCGAGACCATGATGCGAAATTTTCCACAGCTGCCGGTGGAGGAAGAAGGCCGCCTGGGCGATCCGGTACTGCGAGAAAGCTTCGTCAAGCGCGTTTTCATTTACAAGCGCTGGCGGAATATGCTCGAAGGCGGTCTCGACTGGGGGGCGCTAACCGACTTTCACGCGCGCCATAAGCTCATACTTTACAGTCACGATCAGGATCTCGGGCGCATGCTCGGCCGCGAACTCTCGGCGGCACACGATCAACCGGTGGCAGACTACGCGCAGCTCTACCTGTCCCAGATGATGGCAATCCTGAAGATTTCCGCGAAAAGATCGAACCACGTCAACGTGCTCGAGCACATTCGCGGCTACCTGAAACGCGATCTCGATAAGAGTGACAAGCAGGAATTGACCGAAACCATCGAAAAATACCGCCGCGGTCAGCTACCTCTGATCGTACCGATCACGCTGTTGCGCCATCACTTCCGCAAGAACCCGAACGAGTACATCGAGCGCTCTTACTACATGCAGCCGCATCCCGACGAATTGATGCTGCTCAATTCACTGTAACCGTCACGGACCCCCGGAATTCAACCTTGAGCAGCAAACGCATAAGCCTGGTCTGGTTTCGTCAGGATCTGCGACTGGCCGACAATCCGGCGTTGAGCGCCGCAGCCGCCGCGGGCCAGGTATTTCCGGTTTATATACTCGACGACGTCAATGCCGGCGACTGGAAGATGGGGTCCGCCAGCCGCGCCTGGTTACACGGTTCGCTGCAGGCGCTGGACCGGTCGCTCGAAGGCAGGCTGCAACTCTTTAGCGGTGACGCGCGGGCAATCATCGCGACACTGGTCGAGTCTTTACCGATCGACGCGGTTTACTGGAATCGCTGTTATGAACCCTGGCGCATCGAGCGCGATGCGCAAATCAAGGCAGCACTGGCGGAACGGGGTGTCGCGGCCCATAGTTACAACGCCAGCCTGCTGTGGGAGCCCTGGACCGTCAGCAAGGGCGACGGTACGCCCTACCGCGTGTTCACGCCCTACTACCGCAAGGGTTGCCTGTCTCGGCCAGCACCGCGTCAGCCTCTGGATCGGCCGCGGGAACTGCGCTTCGTCGAGCCCGCGGCCGTGAACGGCGTCCCGCTGGCGGCGCTCGAGCTGCTGCCGTCACCGGACTGGCATCGAAACATGCTCGAGGAATGGAAAATCGGGGAACAGGGGGCACAATGGAGCCTCGAATCGTTTTGCGCCAGCGCGCTCGAGATCTATCGGGAAGGCCGAGACTTTCCGGCAACAGGGGCGACGTCGAGGCTGTCCCCCCATTTGCACTTCGGTGAACTTTCGCCACAGCAGGCCTGGCATCGTATCGACAACGCCGCCATGCATGTCGAAGGTGATGGCCCGGGGCATTTCCTGCGCGAACTAGCCTGGCGTGAATTCTCCTACTACCTGCTATATCACTTCCCGCAGTTGCCCGAGCGCAACTTTAATTCGAAGTTCGACGACTTTCAGTGGCTCGGAGACAACGAGGGCCTGGAGGCCTGGCAGCGCGGCCTCACCGGATTTCCCATCGTCGACGCGGGCATGCGCGAGCTCTGGCAAACCGGCTATATGCACAACCGGGTCAGAATGATCGTCGCGTCTTTTTTGATCAAGAATATGCTGCTTCACTGGCGCACCGGCGCCGATTGGTTCTGGGATTGCCTGGTAGACGCCGACCTCGCCAGCAACAGCGCGAGCTGGCAGTGGTGCGCCGGTTCCGGGGCCGATGCCGCACCCTACTTCCGGATCTTCAACCCGGTGCTGCAAAGTGAAAAGTTCGACCCGCAGGGCGAGTATTTGTTGCGCTACTGCCCGGAGCTTGGGGGGTTACCGCTGCGCTATCGGCACAAACCCTGGGAAGCGCCGCCGGAGGTGCTAAAGGCAGCCGGGCTAAGGCTCGGAGTCGACTATCCAAAACCCATACTGGACTTGAAGACGACACGCGAACGCGCGCTGGCGCGATTCAAGGCGCTCGCCTGAGCGAAGCGTCAAGCGCTCAGGCCGCTTCCATCTCCTTGATGTGTTCCTGGCAGCGTTTCATCGCTGTCGCCATCTGCTTGCCACTGGCGTAGCGCGCCTGTGCCTCCTTTTGTAGCGCCTTGTTGACCACGTTATTGACACAGTTCGGCAGGTCGGAGCGGTAGCGCCGAATATCGGGGTGTTTCTCGTTGGTGATGTTGTACATCAAATTGGCGATGGATTCGCCCTTAAACGGAAGCTCACCACTTAGCATCTGGTACAATGTTACGCCCAGCGAGAACAGGTCGGCACGCCCGTCAACCTTCTTTCCCGCAAGCTGCTCGGGCGACATATAGTAAGGGCTGCCAAGCACGGTACCGGTCTTGGTTTTACTGGCATCGGTCAGGCAGGCCACACCGAAATCGGTAATCTTGGCAACGCGCTTGGGCTTGTCATAAATAATGTTGGCCGGCTTGATATCGCGATGTACCACGTGCTCTTTATGCGCATAATCCAGCGCCAGCGCCACGTTCGAGATTATTTCGAACACCTCGCTCACCGGTAACAGGCTCTTCGGCGTGCAGTAAGCG
>JAACFA010000322.1 GCA_009937625.1 Gammaproteobacteria bacterium
CGCGACGCCGTGTTGGCGCAGTCGCCGACGATGCTGTAGACGAAGTGACCGCCGCCACCGGAATGCCCGACGTAAACCTCGCCGGTTTCGAGGCCGATACGCAGCGAGGTTTCGAAGGCGTCATGCCGCGCCTTGAAGTCCTCGATCGCGTCCGCCGCCTGTAGCGAGGCGAGGATCGGTTTACGGCGTATTTCGGGATCCGATTCGTCGCCGGTCCAGGCGCACATGATCGCGTCGGCGCGAAACTCGGTCACGGTCACGTCGTGATCGCTCAGGGGTTTGGCCAGGGTATCGAAATAATCGTTCAGGAATTCCGCCAGTTCGCCCGGCCGCATGTGTTCGGCGATGGTCGAGAAACCCTGCATATCGGTCGCGAGGCAGGTGCTGAAAGTCACCTGGTCGACGCTTTCCGGTTTCAAATTGCTGCCGGTCAGGGCCTTCGATACCTCGGCTGGCACGTACAGGCTGATCGCCTCGCTAATGTGCTTGACCTTGTGGCGCTGCTGCAGGTACTGGGCCAGCAGGCCGACGAACAGCGCCAGCGGAAACTGCACCAGTAGCGGCGTGGCCAGCGGCAACCATAGCTGATTGTCGTTGAACAGATCTTGCGCGAAGTAGCCGTAAATTGCGGCCACCACGATGGACGCGGGCACCCCGAGGCTTGCCGGGGTAAAATAGATCACTATGGTGATCATCAGGCCGAAGCAGAACAGGATGGCAAGTGTCGAGAGTGCGTCCGGGACCTGCAGCGATTTGTCATGCAGCAGGTTGCTGAACGCGGTGGCCGCTATTTCGACGCCACTCAAATCGACGCCGTCCTCGCCCGTGAACACCGTGTAAAAGCGATCCGGCTGACCCGGATCGTACAGATCCGAAAACCCGACGAAAGCAACCTTGTCGGTAAGGTCCAGATCGGCTAGAGAAGTGTTCGCATCCGGACCCTTGATAACGGCGTGATAGGGAATCGTCTTGACGGTACCCGGCGGTCCGTAAAAATTCAGGTAGCGCTCGTTGCTGCCGGTATACATCGCGACCAGCGCCTGCAGCAGGCGCCGGGTTTCTTCGGTTTCCGCGGCAACCCAGGGCTGGTTCATGGCCTGGAGCAGCTTATCGGTATCTGTCGGCCGGTCGGTCACCGCGTGACGAATGCCCGTCATTAACTGGCGCAAGTCTTCGGCGGACGAGATTTCTGCAGCCGACGCGGGAAGCTCGATCGATTGGGCCACGCCGCTAGCATCGAGCAGGCGTTTGAACGATGCATAGGCTTTCAGCGCGTGCAGCTGGAAGGCGACCGCGGGCATGGTTGGCGCTTCCCTGGCACTGCTTTTGAACACCCAGAATTCATAGACGGCCGCGTCGAGCTTGGGTAACGGAAACGGCCCCAGGCCCCGCGCCGCGTTGGTCAGCGCAGGAATGGGCGAAATCAGTTCCTCGACCCAGACACTACCCAGAATTTTACCGCTGGCATCTTCGACCCGCTGACCCTTGCCGCTAAGATGTTGAAACAGGACGACACGATCGGAACGCCTGGCGGCTTCCGCAAATTTCTGCTCTTCTAACGGCGATCTCACTCTACGGAAATCAATATCGAAAACGATGGCGGATGCACCGTAACTGACCAACGCATCGACCAGTTTGCCGTGAATGGAACGTGGCCAATCTCTCGGCAGCGCAGGAATATCCAGCCTCGCCCCTGTCGTTCCATCGATCGCTATCACGACCACTCCTGAGGGAGGATCAATCGCTCCGCGGATATGAAACAACCAGTCCAGCCCGACACTGCGTTCGAGCAGGGTTCCATAGGGTGACAGGCCGAGCAGGGCGCCGGCAAATCCTATCGCCCAACCCAGCAGCAGGCCTCTAAGCAGGCGCCGCATGAGCCCCGAGGATATTAACCATCGATTTCTTTATTTGTTATCACGACGATCGAATCTACCTTATCTGCGGGCTTAAATCAGCCTCGATTATGAATTTGCGCGGTTTTAGGGCGAACTTTCTCAGAAAATGGAATATCTGGCGGGGGAATTAGTATTAAGTTGTTATTACGGCGTTAAGGGTATAGGATGGGACGTCAAAATAATGACAATTCCCGAATTTAAGAATAATGATATGGGAGGCGTCAGAATACATGCTAAAGCAGGGGTGGAGTCATTAAGAATAACCAACTAACCAGTTTACTGGTGGGTAAATCTATCGAGCCTCCTTGGTTTGTCTCAAGACCCTACCTCCTGGCGCTCACCCTTTTAATCGGATTAATCTCCAGTGACGAAGCCTGGGCCGAATGCGGCGAGGTCGTCGGTCAATTCGTCGATATTCACGGCGAGGTCGAAACGCCACCCTGGAAACCTCGCTGTGCGAGGGCAGTTCGATCCGCGTCGGCGCGCAGAGCCGTGCCGCAATTTCATTGGTCAACGATGCGGTATTGAGGCTCGACGAAAACACCACGATGCGCCTGGTGAACATCATCGAGGAGGAGGAAGAGCAGTCGTTGCTGGACATCCTCAGGGGCGCGATACAGTCCTTCAGCCGCAAGCCGAAGAAATTAATGGTCAACTCGCCCTACCTGAACGGTTCCATCGAGGGCACCGAGTTCGTGTTCCGCGTCACCGACGAGCAGACGGAGATAACCGTGTTCGAAGGCACGGTCGTGGCATCTAATAGCCAGGGTGAATCCTCGGTAACAGCCGGCGAATCCGTCGTCGCTCAACAGGGCCAGGCGCCTACTAAACGGATACTGGTTAATCCACGAAACGAGGTAACCTGGGGCTTAAATTATCCCAGCATCCTGATTTCCGGGGAGCGATCTGCCGACCCGCAGGTTATTGAAATTGCGATGTTGTTGGAAAGTGGTCGCGTAAATCAGGCTCGGGAAAAACTGGCCCCTTTAATGGCATCAGATAACGGCCTCGCGTACGCGCTCAGCAGTGTCATCAATATCGCTCTAAACGAAACCGCACAGGCACTGGAAGATGGTGCCAGGGCTGTCGACCTCGCACCTTCGGCACCTAGCTTCATCGCGCTGTCTTATGCGCAACAATCGAACCTGGACCTGGAGTCCGCCCGCGCAACCCTGCAACAGGCTAACGAGGCCAATCCAGACAACGCCCTTGTGCTGGCAAGACTGGCGGAACTCAATCTGATGATGGGAAGTCGGAGCGAGGCCGTGGATCTGGCACAACGAGCCGTGTCGATCAATTCCGAGCTTGATAATCCCCAGGTAGTTTTAGGTTTTGCCGCCCTGGCCCTGAACGATCACGCGACGGCTGGCACTGCTTTTGAAACCGCGATTTCGCTCAATTCTTCGAATCCGCTATCGCACCTGGGCCTTGGCTTGTCAAAAATCAGTGCTGGTGATCTGGTCGCCGGGCGTAAGGATATTGAAGCTGCGGTCGCGCTGGACTCCAACGATGCGATTCTCAGGTCCTATCTCGGAAAATCCTATTTTGAGGAAAAACGCTCTAACCTGGCAGAGGATCAATACGATATTGCCAAGTCACTGGATCCCAATGACCCGACTGCGTTCCTTTACAGCGGAATCCAAAAACAAACCGACAATCGCCCTGTAGAGGCATTGAATGATATCGAGCAATCCATAGAACTGAATGATAATAGAGCGGTGTACCGAAGCCGATTTTTACTCGATCAGGATCGCGCGGCCCGAGGCACAAGTATCGCGAGAGCTTACAGTGATCTTGGCTTCAACAAATTGGCCACCAACGAAGCCAGTGAATCACTTATGCTGGATCCGTCGAATGCTTCAGCGCACCGTTTTCTTTCTGATAGCTACAAGGCAGGAGGGCGAACAGAAATTGGACGAGTGAGTGAACTCTTCCAGGCCCAGATGTTACAAGATGTCAATCTCACTCCGATACAACCTAGCCTGGCGG
>JAACFA010000111.1 GCA_009937625.1 Gammaproteobacteria bacterium
GTTGCGGTAAAAAGCGCCACATGGTCCGCCATATTGCGCATAAGCTGCTGAGTACGTTTCGATTTTACGTTGAGGAAATTATGACCTTCGTCAACGCACAGAATCTGCGCACGCCGCAAGTTGCTCAGGATCGTATCGTGCGGATCATCACTCGTTCGGCTGAGCATGCCATGGGAGAACACATCGAGCGGAACGCTCGCTATGGCACTTTCCGCCTCCCACTCGGGTTTCACCGATGGGGGTGATATCAACATTGCCTTGCCGCGGCGTAGGCGATTCGATGCGACAATTTCTTGCATTTTAGCGCCGATTAGATGAACCCCGGCTCGGGTCTTACCAGATCCTGTGGCATCTGCGATAAGCACGCTGCCACGCTCTTTAAGTATGAATAGCGCTTGAGCAATACCCAGGCGTTGTGATGGCCACAGTGCTGCATCACCGGGCAGGTACTCGCCACGCAGATAGCCTTGCGCCCATTCCCCTTCAAGGAGTTCGGCACTGGCACGTGCTATCGCCTCTTGCCAGGGAACAAGGCGGAGTAATTGCTCGAGCAGATTTATCAATTGTTGGTTGTAGTCGGTTCCAAGATCCCAAAACTGTTCGGCGATCTGAACTGCCTCCGTGTAACGCTTGTGCTCTTCGCGCTCGATGGGCTTAGTGGCATTGCCGTACCGCTGAAATCTGACGTTTGCTTCCAGTTGATTTCTCATGCCTGGATTGGTGAAGTTGCTCGAACCGATTGTTGCCGCTTCATCACCTACATATATTTTTGCATGCAGGCGCCATGTTGAGCGAGCTACGTATCGCGCCAGTAACATGCCGGCCTTTAACCGGTCAATGCAGACCAGAAGTTTGGCACTTAGCAGGATAGATATACCACGTTCAAGCCAGTACTCTTTCATCTCGTGTGGCAGGTCTGGTGCGTTTATTGAGAATGTTTCCTGATGCGAACTAAAAGGTTCGGAGCCGAAGACGATCCTGATCTGATGGCATTGGTCAGCGCTAGCAACAAAGTCAATAATGCGATCCAGTGTCGCGAAACCTGTCACGATCAAAGGTTTTTTAGACGACTTTAGATCCTTGATAACAGTGTCTTCAACGCGTGCGGAATCTTGATTTATTGGAAACCTGACTGCAGGTGGCCATTCAACCCCGAGGTTCTGATCGGTTGCCGCAGAAAACAGGTCGAAGGTTTTTGGTTTTACGGTTCCCATGAAATTTGGAGCCACTACATAACTTGCCCTAATACTAACAACTATTGAGCTCTAACCCTCTATCTCCATTGAGGATTTCTGCCTTCTCGATAATTTGCGGATATCTGACCAGGATAGAGATATGGTGATAGTTAGCTTATCTCGTGGTCAATTAAGTTAACTGTCACTCTATTTTCAGGTTCGCGACTCGTGCAGAGTTCCCCTACTTTTATCCAGAGATTGCAACGTCGGCAAACCGAATGCTCGGTATTAACGCGGATCGACCTTCGTCCCATTGCTGTTGATTACCGATCATTGAGATTTTATTCAACATCTCATAGAAATTTCCGGCGACGGTAATGCCTCTGACCGCCTGGATGCGCTCACCGTCTTTACACAGGTAACCGGAAGCGCCGAATCTTTACACAGGTAACCGGAAGCGCCGAAACTGAAATTGCCGGAAATGGCGTTGGCGCCAGAGTGTAAAACGGTCAAATCGATGAGCTCCAGATATTCACCACTATGCAGTGTCGCGAGGCCTGCGGAACCTTTGGCGATTTCGACCTGGTGCAGACTGACGCCCAGGGTCGACCTGGGTCCGCGGCGCAATTCCAGGGACAGTATACTTAGTTCAATTTTCGCGTCAGCGAATGGCTAAACTGCTTCTGGCTTCCAGTGCATAATTGCTGGCACTCGGATGGCCGCCGTTAAACAGGTATGCCATTCACGCGAAATCCTTTCGATTTCAAAGGTTTCCAGCCAACCTTGCCAACGCCTTCTTGTATTTGTTCAGGCGCTTCATATCTCTTTCGGCCAGTTCTCCGATTCTGGTGACGTCCAGGTTGTCTCTGAGATCCGCTATTTTGACTTGCCTGCCGATGGGATTGGTCATGGCACGCTCGATGAAGGCATCATAGTCTTCATCCTCGGTTATCTTGGTTACCGATCTCAAGGCGTCTATCACCTCGGCTGAAAACCCTTCTTTTTCCAGGCGCTCGAATTCCCAGCCGATGGCATCTTCGACGACATCATGCAAAACGGCTACTATTTTCTCTTCTTCATGACTAACCGCGAACATCATTCTTAACGGGTGCAGTACATAGGGGCTCCCGCCTTTATCCAGGGTCCCTTTGTGTGCCTCTACGGCTATTTCAATGGCTCTTTCCAGGTTCATATTTTTCCTCAATAGAATTATTCGATACTGTGGCCTGAATGGCCCTTTCCCCAATTATTTCCTGGCTTCCCGGTTGATATTGTCCGCCATCGCCTCCGCGTACCTCTTGGCCCGGCCCTTCAAATCCGGGTTGTGCCGGGGGTGCGGTTTCGGCGGGAGCGAACCCTTGCCAGGACGCCCTCGATATTGCTGATCAAATACTGCTTCCAGCTCGGGCCAATCACCTCGCAAGCCGTCGATCACTAACTTGGCCCAGTCGAAATACTGCTGCCGTCTCTCCAGCGACCAATTCGACGGTGGGGATGATATGACATCGCTAAGATTGCAGATCTTGTCTGCTAACTTGACCGCCCTGGCTTTCTTGGAGAGATGCGGAGCATGATCAATCTGTAACTGCTTCCGTTCATCCTTCTCCAAATCTTTGTCATCTGTTACCTCCTGAACAATACCGCTTATAGCGGCCCCGAACACCTCCGTGAGCTCCTCTGGCGTGGTCCTGGTGTCCTCGATCGTGTCGTGCAACAAGGCCGCACAGAGAATCTCGGTGTCGGATATACTGCCCACGTTGACCAGGTGATCAAACAGCGCGATCGGGTGGTTGATGTAGGGGGATGCTTCGAAGTCCTTGCGCCTTTGGTCACGGTGTTTTTGGGCGGCAAAGGCAAGCGCCCTGGCCAGAACTTTTAAGTCTGTCTTTTCTTTCATGGTAACTGTCTCCATTCAGGTTTCTTGAACGGGTTGCCATTTCTGCATTGTAAAGCCAGCATTTCCGGTTTCGATTACGCGGCAGAAATACCACGACAACCACGGCCTCGTTGATCCCGTTTCGGGATCGGTTTTTTCAGTCAAATTTTCGGTCTCGGTGGGTAGCCCGGGTATCGGCGGATGCCATTTTGGACTCAAGACTATAGTTCAGGAAGAACGTCAAAATTATATCTAAAAATCAGTGGCTTGTACAATATTCAGGGGAAATATAGCGAGTGATTTTCAGGGTGGAATCCGCTATAATTGCCTGAATAAGCGCCGATTTGATTTCAGCTTGCAGGCGCTATAAAAATGTCGCTAAAGCGGGGTCAGAATTCGAAACCCGTATTGGTAAAGCTGATGCGGGTTTTTTATTGCCCGCGCTGAACCGCCGATTTATACCTACTTGTCCGGCGGCTTACAAATTGGACTAAAACGGTGACCCGGTCGCAAGCCCCAGGCCGTCGCTCGCCGATCCTTGACCGGGGCTGGAGAGATCGCGATGAACGCTCAATCCTTTGTTCATAATCCTGAAACGCTCGACTATTACCATCCGCTGGAGCATGCCTACCTCAGTGACTATCTCGGGGTGGAGCGCCCCGACTGCGCAAAGGCGTTGAATCCACATGCGCCGGAGGAACTTGACCCGACGCTCGATCATGACGAATTCGAGAGCGACGGCATATTCAGGTTGCGGCCTACCTGTGACGGGAACTTCAACCTCTACACGGTACCCAACGCGATCGCCCGAATGGCATTGAATCATCACCAGCGGCAACTGCCGCAGTGGGGTTATTGTGCGGGTGACGCGGTCGTCACATCCCGGCATTACGAGGGCCGCAGCTTGCGCCGCGCCCGCTTCGACCCTCTGTTCCTGCTGATGATCAACTATGCCGACTCGGGGCCGGGTTTCAGCTGGCCCGAGACTTACCATGCCGTGCTATTCCCGCACTACGACGTCTACATCGTCACCGCCTCGCAGGATAGTCCTGAAGTGCATGGCTACGTCGACGAGGCAATGGGTTTCTTTTCTAAAGACATGGATATTCTCGAGGGGGTAAAACCGATCCTGTGCAATATCTGGCCCGGTGAGATCGAGCCGGAACCGGAGTATGCCTGGGAAAACGTCTGGAGAGAGGGGTTGATCGATGCGGAAACGGCCTGTGCCTGGCGAGCAGAAGTGTTCGGTCTCAACGACGAGGATTTGGAAGAGGACGAGGCGTGAAGGGGAAATACTGTTGAAAAACCGGGACAGATTTATTTAATGTTTGGCTTTGCTGACGGGTGGTCGAGCTGGGCGTTTGTATTCCAGTCTGATCCCAGGCAAAGAATGCTTGTATTACGAGGCGGGCCTGCTCAAAAGCAGCGGCAGTATCACCGATCCTCGAGTAACCTTGCCAGCACTTCCTGGTCGAGCGGGAAGCTCATTTCCTTCGGCACGACTTCGCCCAGGCGCCGCCAGCGAAAACTTTCCTCGCGTTCGCGGTGTTCGACGAAATCGTAAGCTTGTTCAGCGACGCGAAACCGGGGCAGGCGCCGGCCGTTTTGATCCGGCTGCAGGCGGCATTCGTAATAAACGCAGATAATCTGGTCCCCGGGGACAAAACGCGACTCGACGAGATTTTCCGAGGTATAAAACTGTCTGAGCACTTCGACGTCCTGGCCGAATTCTTCGAGCGCTTCGCGGTGCAGGCAATCGAGGATGCCTTCGCCGTATTCCAGCCCGCCGCCCGGGAACTTGGTGTAAAACCCGCCGTCGACAATTTCGTCCGACAGCAACAGGCTTTCGCGGCTCTCGTCGAACAGCAGGATGTAGACCCGGATGTTGAAACGGGTGATGCTCATGGCGATCGCGGTTTCAGCCCTGAAAGCCGGCTGCCGCCGAGAAGCGGCGGCCAGAAATCAGCCGATATGCTCGAGAATCAACGCATTCACCGCCGATGCCTTTTCCATCTGCACCATATGACCGGCGCCGTCGATGATTTCGATCGCCGCGTTGCCCAGAGCCTGTGCGTGCGCGGCGGGTATCACCGCGTCGCCGCTGCCCCAGATCACCAGCGTGTTCAGGCCCGATGCGTCGATATCTGCGGCCAGTTGCGCGCTTTGCGTGCCACCTGGAAACAGTTCCGCGGCGAGGCTCGACAAGGCTTCCTGTACGCCGTCGATTCGCTTGTACTTGAGCAGGTCATCGACCATGCTGCGGTTCACGAGTTCGCTGTCGGCGAACAGGTTGAACAGCACGGGCTTGAGCTCGCGCCTCGATTCCGCGCCGACGAAACCGTCGATATAATCCGCATTGATCTCGGGCCCGAGACCGGCAGCAGCGATCAGCGTCAGCGACTGTACCCGCTCGGGCGCATCGCAGGCGAGCCGGGCGGCGACCGCGGCGCCCATTGAATGCCCGACCAGGTGCGCGCTATCGAGCTCGACCGTATCGAGAAACGCCTGTAGCGCGCTGGCAAGTCCGGCGAGGCCGGGATCTTCGATCGCTTTTACCGACTGCCCGTGACCGGGCAGATCGAAAGCGTATACCCGTGCCCGCTCTGCCAGTGCGTCGATATTGAACAGCCAGTTATCGAGATCGCCGCCGAATCCGTGGATCAGCACCAGTGCCGGTCCGTCGTCGCCGCGGCTAGCATAACGCAGGCGTCCCACGGCGGTTTCGGCAAATTCGTAGGCCGCCGCCGCGCCTTCGTCGTCGTCCTCGTCCACTGGCACTTCGTAGGCCGCGATATAGGCATCGATGTCGTCGTCGCTGACCTCCGGCGGCGCGAGCACGCCGAGCAGCGCACGCACCGGATAGGTTTCGCCGGCGTCGCCTACGCGGCGGCGCAGAACACCCGGGTCGGCGGCTTCCACGGCGCTTGCGATCTTGTCGGTTTCGACTTCCATGATCTCGTCGCCGACGTTGATCTCGGCGCCCTCGTCGACCAGCCAGTCGACGAGGACGCCTTCGCTCATGGAAAGCCCCCACTTCGGCATCAGCACCGGTGTGATGTTGGCCTCGCTCATGGTTACGGCGCCATGGTCTTGCGCACCGCGTCGGCGATAGCCTCGGCGCTCGGGATATACAGGTCTTCGAGCGCCGGCGAGAACGGCACCGGGGTGTGCGGCGCGGTGACCATCTGCGGTGCCGCTTTCAGGCTGCTGAAGGCTTCCTGCGACACCGTGGCGGCGATATCCGCCGCGATCGAGCAGCGCGGATTAGCCTCGTCGACACAGACCAGGCGGCCGGTGTTTTCGACGCTTTCGACGACGCTATCGGTATCGATCGGCGACAGCGTGCGCAGGTCGACGATTTCGCACTGGATACCTTCCCCGGCAAGGGTCTCTGCCGCCTCGCTGGCGCGGTGCACCATCAAACCGTAGCATACGATGGTCGCATCGCTGCCCTCGCGCACGATATTGGCCTCGCCGAACGGCACCGTGTAAGACTCTTCCGGCACGTCGGTTTCACTCGCATACAGGGCCTTGTGCTCGCAGAAAATGACCGGGTCGTTGTCGCGGATCGACTGGATCAGCAAACCCTTGGCGTCATAGGCGTTCGACGGGCACACCACTTTCAGGCCGGGTATGTGGGTGAACAGCGGCGTCAGCATCTGGCTGTGCTGGGCCGCCGCGCGGAAGCCGGCGCCGACCATCGCGCGGATGGTGACCGGCGTTTCCGCCTTGCCGCCGAACATGTAGCGGAACTTGGCCGCCTGGTTGAAGATCTGGTCGAAGCACACGCCCATGAAATCGAGGAACATCAGTTCCGCGACCGGCCTGAGTCCGCAGGTCGAGGCGCCGATGGCGGCGCCGATATAGGCGCTTTCAGACAGCGGCGTATCCATCAGCCGGTCGCCGTGTTTGGCGTATAGCCCCTTGGTGACGCCGAGCACGCCGCCCCAGGCGTCGTCTTCGCCGGGCGAGCCGCTGCCGCCGACGATGTCTTCGCCCATGACGATCACGGTCGGATCCCTGCTCATTTCCTGATCCAGCGCTTCGTTGATTGCATCTTTCATACTTAAGTTACGAGCCATTTTGAATTCTCCTTTAGCGTTGTATCAGTATTTGACGTAGACGTCGGTGGTGAGATCGGCCGCCCCGGGCAGCGGTGCGGCCACCGCCTCCTCGACCGCTTTATCGATCGCCGCGAGCACTTCGCTGTCGATCGCGTCGAGTTCGCCGCCGTCGACAACGCCGGCCTCGGTCACGCGGGCGCGAAACAGTTTCAGGCAATCGTTATTTTCGCGGTTGTATTCGTTTTCGCCTTCGCCGCGGTAGGTTTGCGCGTCGCCTTCGAAATGACCGAAGAAACGCACCATCTTGCATTCGAGCAGCGACGGCCCGCCGCCTTCGCGCGCGCGCCGGATGACTTCGCCGGCGGCCTCGTAAACGGCGAAAAAGTCGGTGCCGTCGACGATAACGCCGGGCACGCCGAAGCCGGCGGCGCGGTCGGCGTACGAATCCACCGCGGTGGCGTAATCCACCGAGGTCGATTCGGCATAGCCGTTGTTTTCGACGACGAACACCATCGGCAGATTCCAGATCGCGGCCAGGTTCAGGCTTTCGAGAAAGGTGCCCTGGTTGGACGCGCCGTCGCCGGTAAAGCTCATACCGATGCCTTTATGCCCGAGCGTCTTGGCGGCGAGCGCGGCGCCGCAGGCGAGCGGCGAGCCGGCGCCGAGAATGCCGTTGGCGCCCATCATGCCCTTGGACAGGTCGGCGATATGCATCGAGCCGCCCTTGCCGCGGCACGCGCCCGTGATTTTGCCGTAAATCTCGGCCATCATTTCGCCGATATCGACGCCCTTGGCGATGCAGTGGCCGTGCCCGCGATGGGTCGACGCGATGCGGTCCTGGTCGTTGAGATGCATCATGATGCCGGTCGCGGCGGCTTCCTCGCCGGCGTAAAGGTGCACGAAACCCGGGATTTCGCCGCGGCCGAAATCGACGTGCAGCCGTTCTTCGAACTCGCGGATGGTTTTCATCGTGCGGTAAGCCTTGAGTAAATCCTCCTTACCCAGTGGAAAGACATTGTCGTTCATACTGGTTCCTCCAGTTGTGGTTGTGTGGTGGTTGATGTTGGAGCCCGGTTGCCGTGCTGATCGCTCAGCAGGTGAGACCGTGCCCCGATATTCATGCATGCGGCAACATTAATCGTCCTGAACGCATTGGTACGTAAAGTGACCGTCGGATGGTCACCTTCGGTAAATGACAGCTCGCGCTCGCCGTCGAACGCGATCGAACCCGAGTGCGCACCGACCGCAATCGGCTGATCGGGCAATAGCCTGCCCCAGGATTCGATGCCGATGGTTTCGATCACGCCCGGCGCGATCGGCGCTTGCAGGCGCCAGGCGGGTTGGTTGGAGTTGTCGAAGTGGACGTGGCGGCCCTCTGGCGTGTCGCGATCCACAGGGTCGAGCAGGCCCGCGACCACCGACATGCCGATAACCTCGGTTTCGGCGAAAGTGACGAACAGCTCCTTGAAGTTTTGCGCGCGCCACAACGCGCGGGCGCCGACGTAGCGCTCGGCGACGATGGCGACATCGACCAGCGCGATTTCCCTGTGCCCGGCAATGTCCACCTCGAGCAGCTTGTTGTCATGAAACGCGATTTCCGACAGTTTGGGATCGCTGACCGCGAGGCCTACCGCTATGCCGACCGTGGTCGGTTCCTGGAAACGGGGGAAAGCGTTGTTGGTGCCGGTCGAAACCCCCGCGATCGGCACGTTGCCGCAGGCGCCGACGACGGCGCGGTGGGTGCCGTCACCGCCGAGCACGATTATCGCGGCTACCCCGGCGGCCTGCATGCGGCGGGCGGCCTCGATGCTGTCCCCGGTCGAGGCGCTGATCGGCATGTCGAGGTATTCGACCGCGGGAAAACGACCTTCGCCAAGGTTACTGGAGCGTTCGAGTCCGCGCACGACGTGCTGCCGGATACCGGAATTTTCCGGCATGATCATTACTCGTTCGATGCCGACCGCGCCCAGGCCCGCCAGTAGTCGCAGCACGATATTGGCGCGGTCGGTGATCTGCATGTTGCCTGCGTAGGCGACGATTCGGCGGATATCGCGCGCCGACACCGGGTTGGCGATAATGCCGACAACGGGTTTTGCTCCGTTCACACCGTGCTCCCCGACGCCATATGCCGCCTGCCGCGGCGGTCCTCGCCGGGAAACAGGGGCTGCAGACGGTCTTTCGCGTCGTGTTCGGCGCTCGCTGCAGCAGAATTTATGCGGGGTCATGCACGATACGTGATGCCGCGCATGAGGTATAAGGCCGTAAACTCCTGTAAGCAAACCTCGGCTGATCAGGTGAAAATGCTGGCGTTTTCCAAGTTCTGAAACTTTATTACTACTCCGATCGATCGCCCGCGTCAACCTCGGAGCTCCCCGATCGAGGTCAGTTCGGAATAAGGGTGGCAGGGAATTCCGGGGACACCCATTAGCCGGCCCCCGGTCAATAGCCAATACGGCTCCGTGCCGATGAAGGCATGTTAATTTATTTGCATCCATTGCGATCTACGTTATTCGCACCCGTTATGGCTATGCTTTCGGTGTCAGCGTTAAATCGCTCCGTTCCAGTCACCCATCTGGATCAAGGCAGGATTCGTCCCTGGCTTCCGGCCCCTGGCGCCTCGGTGCCCTTCACAATTCTCGGTACCAGACCGTGGCCCGGTTAATGGGTGTCCCCCGAACTACAGGCAGCTGGATGAAATTCGAGGCGACAGGAAACCAGATCGAGCCGGGATGTTGGCGAGCAGGGTCAATAATCTACTCACCCCGGTATTGGCTGGCAACAACCCGAACGACCCTCCGCGCAAGAGATCGGGTGAGGTCGCGGCAGTTGCTTCAACTGTCGACCGAGCCGTCGTCGCGGCGGCGGCGCTCGGCGTCGTCCCAGGCGGTGAGCGCCTGGTAGTCGGGCACGAAGCCCAGTCCCTTGCGCGCGTCGGATGACACCACCTGCTGCGAGGTGACGACGTCGACCACGGCGGGCGCGTTGTCGAGCGCACGCCGCGAACGCGCGCGCCATCGCGGCGTAGTCGGAGTGGCGCAGCGTCGTGCCGACGACGCGGCCGCCGTAGTTGGCTTCCTGGTCGTAGCGTTCGATGTTCCACGCGGCGTTGTTGGAAACGATGAAAACCGCTTTCGCGCCGTGGCGCACGGCGGTGTCGATTTCCATCGCGTTGATTCCGTAGGCGCCGTCGCCGTTGACCGAGATAACCTCGCGCTCGGGGCAGGCGAGCGCCGCGGCGATCGCGAACGGTACGCCGACACCGAGGCAGCCGAATGCGCCCGCGTCGAGATAAGTGCGCGCGGCGAGACCGACGCGGGCGAAGCTCAGCAGGTCGCCGCCGTCGGCGACGGCGATGTAATCCGGGTCGGCGACCTCGCGGATCGCCTCGAAGATTGCCAGCGGATGGATCTTGCCGTCGTCGCCGAGCTGTGGCGCGGCCTTGCTCGCACCCTGCGCGCTGCGCTCGCAGTGCTTGCCGCGCAATTCGTCGAGCCACTCGTTGTCGCGCGCGCCGGCGCCGTTAGCGAGCGCCTCGCTAATCGCATCGAGCGCGAGGTCGACGCTGGCGAGCAATTCCGGTTCGCCGCGGCGGTTGTCGACGAGTTCGCCCGCGCTGTCGGCGATGCGCACGAAGCGCGCGTCGGGAAACACCGCCGGCGAGCCGTAACCGAGCTGGTAGTCGAGCTTGCGCCCGAGCGTGATCACGAGGTCGGCGCCGGTCATCGCCGCCGCGCGCACCGCGCCTGCGCAGGCGGGATGCTCGGGCGGCACCAGGCCGCGGCTTTCCTGGGTGTCGAGGTAGAGCGCGTCGATCCTGTCGAGAAAGCGGAGCAACGCATCACCGGCGCCGCGCGCGCCGCGGCCGCTGACGACCAACGGGCGCTTCGCCGCACGGATCGCGTCGGCCGCCGCGCCCACGCCCGTGGGCTCGGGCGGCATCCGGCGGGGCGGTTTCGGCGCCAGCCAGTCGTCGAGAACCAGTTGCCGCGGCACTTCGCAGCGCAGCACGTCGGTCGGGAATTCGATATACGCGGGGCCCGGCTCGCCGAGGTCGCCAAGCGCGCAGGCCAGCGCTTCGTCGAATTCGCGCAGCGCCTGTTCCGGCACGCGCGCGGTGCGCGCGTAACGGCAGACCGGCTTCAGGATGTCGACGTGCGGAATGTCCTGCAGCGGGCCCATGTTGGCCTGCGGGCGCGACGTGCAGCCGCCGATCACGACTACCGGCGCGCGCGCCAGCGACGCGTTGGCCACGCCGCTGACCGTGTTCGTCACCCCGGGCCCGGCGGTCACCATCACGATGCCGATGCCGCCGGTGAGCTCTGCGTGCGCGTGCGCCATGTGCACCGCCGCGCCCTCGTCGCGCACGTCGATGATACGGATGCCGAGGCGCGCGACGTGATCCCAGATCGGCTGGATGTGCCCGCCCTGCAGGCCGAAGATGCGGTCGATGCCGCGTTCTTTCATGGCGTGCGCGAGCCAGGCAGCGACGGTCGTGGTCGACGAATTCAGGTCTTGCGTGGTTGCTTCTGTCATGTCGTGTCTCTTGTGTTCGATAGATTATTTGCCGGCGCTGCGTGCCGCCAGCATTTCGCGCAGCACGCGGTGCAGGATCTTGCCGGTCGCGTTGCGCGGCATTTCGTCGGCCTCGAGGAAGACGATCTCGCGCGGCACCTTGAAACCGGCGAGCCGCTCGCGCGCCCAGGCGATCAGTTCGTCGTCGCCGGTCTCCGTGCCCGCACGGCGCACGACCGCGGCCTGCACGCATTCGCCCCACTTGTCATCGGGGCGGCCGACGACGGCGACGTCGCGCACCGACGGGTGCGCGGCGAGGGCGTGCTCGACCTCGGACGGGTAGATGTTTTCGCCACCGGAAATGATCAGGTTGTTCCTGCGGTCGATCAGCTTGATGTAGCCGTCGGCGTCGCGCAGCGCGATATCGCCGACGCTGAGATAGTCGCCGCGGAACGCCTCGGCGGTCTTCGCCGGGTTGTTCCAGTAGCCCTGGAAGTTGTACGGCGCCGACGAGAAAAGCTCGCCCGGTTCGCCGTCGGGCACCTCGTTGCCGTCTTCGTCGAGCAGCCGGATCGGCGCGGAGCCGACGGTTTCGCGGCCGACGCTGCCGAGGTGGTCGAACTGTTCGTCCGGGTGCAGCATCGTGACCCAGGCCGCCTCGGTCGAGCCGTAGAGTTCGAACAGGCCGGAATTGGGGAACATTTCCATCACCGCGCGCTTGGTGTCGACGCGCGCGGGCGCCGACGAGATCATCAGCTTCTCGACCCGGTCGAAGGCCATGCTGCCGCGCTCGGCCGCGGGCACGTCGAGCAGCATGTTGTACTGCGTCGGCACCAGCGAGGTGAAAGTCGCGCCGGTCGCGCCGAGCGTCTCGAGGCACAGCGCCGGGTCGAAGCTCGGGCGCGAGTAGATCGCCACCGCGCCGCCGCAATAGAGGAACGTGGTGAAGAAATAAAGCGAGTTGGCGTGGCACATCGGCATCACCAGCAGCGCGCCGTCGCGCCGCTCGAGGCCGAGCTCGATCGCGGTCATCAGCGCGATCATCGCGCTGCTCCTGTGATCGCGGAGCGCACCCTTGGG
>JAACFA010000112.1 GCA_009937625.1 Gammaproteobacteria bacterium
AATGCGGCTTTCGGAAAAATGATCGAAGCAGGCGTTATCGATGGCGACTCGGTTCACCCGCATGTGGGTGAGGTGATGCAGTCGTTCTAGTTGTCGCTGTAAGGCATTTTACCCCAGGACGTCAGTCGCAGTTGTTTCCCCGTGTTTGAGCAGCGGTTTTCTCAATAGCCGACAATCATATAAAAGTGCCGGGCTCAGGCATACGGCCAGTTTCAGGCCTCCTGGGGGATAAGGAAAATTATTCAATCGGATTAAAATGTTTATAATTCAGCCGCTGTCCTGGGCCGTCGAATGAATAGCAAATCCGAGATGACAAAACCATTCGAGAATCCGTTATCCAAGAAATTGATCGCGACAGGCGGCCTTGCAAACGTCGTCGGTGGAGTTTGCGTCGCCATCGCCTACGGTTTACACCCGCCTCGAGCGCTGCCGGAAGTCGTGGCAAGCGGATTCTGGATCGTTATACACGTTTTATTCATGGTTTCTCTTCTCGGCGGTGTATTTGCGTTATTTGCCTTTCTCGCGGCTTACCTCCGAAACGGGGGAACTATGCTGGGTGTCGTCGGATGCTGCATGGCAACCCTGAGCTTGATTCTGATTTTCGGCCTGGACTACGCGGAAGTATTCATCTTCCCGGTACTAGCGACAACCTTTCCAGAGGTTATTCTGGAATATGGCGATGGCACGACGATGCCGTCAATCGCTTTTGCCTTTCCAGCGTCGGGCATCCTGTTTCTGCTTGGATATCTGATCTTCAGTAACGAACTTCGCAAGGTGAACTGTGTTTCACCCCGGTCCGCTATCGTATTGATGACGGGCACCGTTGTTTTCGGTGCGGGCCTGAGCGGGTTTATGCCGATGATTGTAGTCAAGATTGGCGCAGCGCTTTTCGGCCTGGGCCTGATCTGGACCGGGCTCAGCCTGTATCGCAATTCAACGGCAGGCGCCTGATGCGTTGCGGTGCATGTAAAGCGAACAATCGCACGCTGTCAGAAAACTAGCCGCCGTGTTGGTGCTTTCCCTGTTGCGGACACCGAGATGGAAGGTCCAGCCGGCGGACAACGGCCAATTCCCGTCATTCCGGAATGCACGAAGCGCGTATCCGGAATCTATTAAAGCGCCTGTGTCGTAGTCAATTGCGAAGGTTGGTGATCCCGGCTGGACTCGAACCAGCGACCAGTGGAATGTGAAACTCTTAATCTTATGGAGATTTGACGGGATGCATGAAAAAATACGCGGGCTCTAACTATTCGGGAGAGCGAGTGAGCAATCCGAATATAGATGCACTATCCCTGGATTCCCTGGCCCGAAATGTAAATATCGCACTTGATTTTTATTTATTTTGGGAATATATTCCCAATAGTAATTTGAACTGCTGCTTATTAGAAGTTGCAGTTTTATTAATCAGCCAGCCAGTTTGAGGATTTTTGAGCATGAAAAAGAAAGACGAAATTATTGAAGAAACAGCGGAAGAAATCGACCAGGGTCGCCGCAAGGCACTATCTCGCATGGGGCTTGTGGCCACTGCCGCCTATGCAACACCGGTTTTGATGACGCTCAGTTCATCGGCCAAAGCGCACGACGACGAGGGTAGCGAGCCGACCGCGCCGACCGAGCCGAGTGTGCCGAGTGAACCCAGCGAGCCGAGTGAACCCAGCGAGCCGAGCGAGCCCAGCACGCCGAGCGAGCCCAGCACGCCGAGCGAGCCCAGCACGCCGAGCGAGCCCAGCACGCCGAGCGAGCCCAGCACGCCGCGATATCCATTGGATATTTTCAACCGGTCTCCCAGTAACCCCAACTGGGAGCCGGTTTTTTTGTGCCGACTTTCAAAATTGATAAACTAGCCGCATTCGACACATCCTTCTCGGCCGTAACGATTGGTTCGAATTAAATGGCAAATTCCGTTTATGTCCATTTCCAAGACCTCTCCCGCCCGCTGCGGCTGAGCAATTGCAGTGAATTGATCGATCGCTTTCCGTTGATCTTCCCCGGCTGGGAAATCGATACACAATCGTCGTCCGCGCAGACGCCGATCATCAGCATTGACCTAGATAAACAGGGAAACTACAGGCTCGAGACCGAATGGCTGAAGGAGACGGCAAGCTACCGAGATGAAGTTGATACGCTATGCGCGCTAGTTGCCAAGGTCGTCAAGGCCCGCACCCTGGAAGACATGAACCTGTTGTGCCTTCACGGCGCCGCGGTGGAAATCGATGGCGCCCTGATCATTTTTCCCAATAAGTACCGCGCGGGCAAAAGCGTGCTTGCAACTTGCCTGGCTGCGACCGGCTACCGGGTCTACTCAGACGACGTGCTGCCGATCAGCCTCGAAACGGGCGAGGGTATCGCGCCCTCGATCGCACCGAGGTTGCGTACTCCATACCCCGACAATCTCGACGCACAAACCCGTCAATTCATCGAATCCCGCGTGGCGCTCGAGGGTGAGCGCTATCACTATCTCGACCTGACACCCGACCTGCTGGCCCCGCGCGACAGCAGGGCCCCGATCGGTGCATTCGTGTTCCTCGAACGCGAAGAGGGCGCAACACCGGAACTGCGGCCGATATCGGAATCGGACGTATTGCGCCAGGTCGTCTGGCAAAATTTTGCGCGCGAAGTCGACGCGCCCAGCATTCTCGGTCGCCTGGGGCAAGTTGTCGGCAAGGCGCGGAGCTATACCCTGTGCTACGACCGCGCCGATGACGCCGTGGAACTGCTGGTAAAGTGCTTTCAGCGACAGGAGGCGGACGACGGGTTGGCGCGACGGACCCTGAAACTGCAAAGCGCCGAATCGGCAGCCATCGATATTCCTGCCGGTTACCTGTTACGCAGGAACGGTATTAGCGAAATCAAGTCTGACAGTGAAGCCTTCCTCGCCGACGCCAAGGGTTCGGCGATTCACCACCTGAACCCGACCGGATCGGCCATCTGGAACCTGTTGTCCCAGCCCGTTACGATCGAGCAGATAATCGAATTGCTGCTGGTCGCTTTTCCTGATGCGGGGAAGGAGCAGGTCGAAGCCGACGTCCGCAAACTAATTAAATCTCTAAAGACCAAGAATCTGTTGCTTGTCGGGCCGCGCAGTGTCGGAATCAGGGGTTCAGGCTAAAGCAGGTTGTACCTCAGCCCGACAGATAAAATGATACGGTCATAACGGTAGCGTGTGTCGGTACTGTCGTAATCGTCGACCTGCAGCTGGTAAATTAGAGCGAGATTCTCATAGCCTTGTTGCACCATTTTTCTTTTGTAATCCAGCTTGAGGAGATAGCCGTCATTTTCAAAGAGTTCTTCCTCTAATTGCTCGCCATCAGAAAAAATTCGATTATCGTACTCGAATTCGGAATAGAGCAATGAACCCCGGATCTCATCGGTTTCGTTGATCTTCTTGCGCCAGTAAAGGTACACGCTGTCATAGCTCGAATCGTTATAGCCGACGCCGTTATCGGAACGATCGCTGAAACTGAATTCGATGTTGAACTGAAAGTCTTGATCCGGACGGTACCAATAGCCCAGCACGTACTCGGTTTGATCGTATTCGAGATCGGTGCCCGGGATTTCGTCGCCATCCAGATCTTCTATCCGCCGGTCGTCATACTTGCGATCGATCGTGCTGTACTCGACAGTCAGGCGATGTTCATCGGCAACCTGAAAACGAACGTCGAAACGATAGCGGTCATGATCGTAATCGAAGTTGCTAAGACCGGGAATCGAATAATCCTCGTAATCCTTGTCACGGCGCTGATAACGGGCCCTGAGCCTGTGCCTGGCCTCGGTTCGGTACGATATTTCCGCGTTCAGGTTCAGTTGCTGGTAGTCGTAACGATCGACGATCGATTCGCCGCCAAAGGTCGCGTCTTCGCCGGTCGTGCGACTGACATAGTTCTTGTCGCGATCGAGCCAGTCTGTGGAAAGTCTGTAACCAAACTTTTTATCGTCGATCTCGAACTTGCTACTGTAACCGAGATCGAACTCGGTACGCGACCAGTCAGCGCGATCGTCATCTGGATAAAAGGCATGTTTGCTGCGACCCTTGACCGAGACACCGTTGTCGAAACGGTTCGAAAATCTTAGGTCCACCAGTCCAAAGAGTTCGATATCGGGATCGAGCCCCGAGGATAATCGGTGAGGATTGGTATCGAGGCCACCCTGGCCCTCGACCGATAGCTCGGCCGCTAATAATCCGTTCACGCCCAACAAGCCGAAAGCGATGAGCACCGTAAGCGGTGCCCAGGCCGATAGTTTTGCCGTTTTCGCCACTTGCTGTCTCACATAATCATTGTTGTTCAATTCTTCTGTCTCCCTGCCAATTCCACAGCGTTGACAATTCGATCGGACTGAAGTTTGAATTATAGTAATTATCAGAGCATTAAACATGCCCTGATATAAAGAATTCGCGAATTGTCACTTAGGAAACCGATAACAAATCGCAGGAACGACGCTTCTTTGTTGCTTGGGAGACAGCCTCGACCAGGAACGGACCCACGTTTTCTTGAGGGCTAATATTCTTTTTGTATGGTAATTTTCATTGGAGCCAGTAATTTTTAAGAATACCATACATATGGATTACGATTTGGCTAAAAATCCAGCCGCTTACATGTGATCAATTTACTATTAAACTGAATCAATAACCTAACCATAGATTAATGGAACTGTAAACTATATGTCGACGCCTGGAAAAGCTGAGAGTCCTCTTGTACTACTAGTAACATCATCGAAACATACTGCCAATCTGATCAAGAAGCAGTTAGCCCAATATTTTATAATCAGCGATGCCAAAGATGCTGAAGCGGCATGGGGATTGCTACTTGAACAACAGGCTTACTCGCTAGTAATTTGTGAGCTGGGGCTTTCGATCAACCCTTTCGGATTACTAGAGCGCATTCGGAAGGCAAGCGACAATCAACTCGCAAATATTCCTTTCTTGTTGTTGTTCGGTGAAAATGAATCCGACGAAGAACGCAAACTCGCATTTCGGCTAGGGGCTTCAGATTTTGTCAGTTTGCCCTGCTCAAGCGCAGAGTTGATTGCCAGGGCATCTCTGCGCGCCAATTTTGAAGCGCAGAACACCGTCAATGAGGCCATCGAAATGCAGCAATTGTTGGCGGCTGGAAATCTGGATCAGCTAGCTCAGGTGAGTTTATTCAATTCATTACTAAAGCAGGAGGTATCCTTTTCCCAACGTCATAGAAGTAATTTCAGTGTTGTCAGGCTGCATATAGATAATTTGAAAGCCATATTAACCGGTTTTGATCAACGGGCAACAAAATCGGTGGTTAAAGCTGTCGCCAGAATCATCACAAAAATTCTGCGCAGGGAAGATACTTTGAGTTACCTTGGGAAAGCTGATTTTTGTATTCTATATCCAGCTACAAATGGTATCGGCGCTACCAATAGTATAAACCGCATACTTAGCGAAATTTCAAAGCGTAGGATACTTCTATCCGGCAAGAAAATATCGGTAACTTTAAGCGTTGCAATTTATGGTTGCATTGCTGACGAAAACTCCAGTATCGAGAAAATTCACGATCAGTTAATTGTTGATATCGAGAAGGCGATATCAAATGGAGGTAACCAAATTGTCAATTCTTCCCCAGCCGGTGAAAAACGATTGTATTCGGTAGACCGTGCACTCAGAATGATCGAGTCAAAAAATACCGATGATGTTGCCGAGAACCTAAACTCTTTGGTACTGGCAATACTGCCTTTGCTCGAATTTGCGGATGAAAAGTTAAATCTTGGGTTAAAAGCATACGGCGATAGCAAGCTTGAGCAACTAGAGAAAAAGGACTGACCTTTTTAAGTATCATCGATAAGATTTGAGTGCCTTTTCCGGGTCGTTCTCTGCCGCTCATGGCAATTTTACGGGCGTCCGCTTTCGAGGAGTGGCGTTTTTCTCTGCTAAGAAAACTTCGAGGCCTGGAATTGGATGCCGCCGCGATAATCTCGAGCCCTCAACTTAAAAAAAGATGGAGAGACTAGTTAGTAATCTCTCCATCCCCTTTTTCGGATTTCGTTTCACGGCTGTCATCGTGCTTCGGCCGTGAGCGGGTAGCTGGATAACGGAGGACTTCGATCACTCCTTAGGGCATTTAAGTTACAGCAGCAAAATCACGAGAATAATGATTAGCAACAGGTTTGTCGTGCTTACTCCGGCACCGGCAGGAAGCTCGGAAATTTTTCCCTGTACGGCGGAAATCTGCTGATCGGTCATTTGATTGACGCGCCTGGTTGCCTCGGCTGGGTCAAGTCCGTGCTCAATCATTTGCTGCGTAACCTGTTTACGTTGATCAGCGTAGCTACTCAGCTGAGCAGTTGTCGGTTCATTAGTCAATTGATCGGTTGGTACCATCGCCGCGAATACGCTCGATGCCGATAGCGATAATAAAACCATGAAGGTAAGTTTCTTGAAGTAGGTCATCGTTGTTGTCTCTTTGCTGTTAATTCAACCCGAACCGTTAATAAGCATAGTCCATGTATTTAAGTCTGCCTCTCGAAATCAGGCACGGGAATACGATCTCGCCAGCGCCAAAAGCTCGGGCGACTTGCCCTGGTACCATATAGTTATGCAAAATAGCCTACAGCGGTCGGTGGGGAACGGGCTGCAGAATCGCTTGCCACCGACCGTCGGGTGTTTAACCGTTTATCAGGAAGACTGGCGCCATGCAGTTTGTCTCGACTATCCGCGTGCAACAAAAACATGTCGACGAGCTCGGTCATCTGAACCACGTGGCGGCCGTGGACATCCTTCAGTATGCGCGTGACGACTGGTACCGCGAGGCGGGTTTATGGGGGGGGCGCGCCTGGAGCGGCGACGAAAACCTCGGCACGCTGGTGCTTAACATCAATATCAACTACCGCGCCGAGTGTTTCCTCGACGAGGAGCTGAGAATCGTGACCCGGCCGCTGCGTTGCGGCCGCAAGAGTTACGCGCTGGCGCAGGAAATTATCAAGCCCGATGATAGCGTCGCGATCGACGGTGTCGTTACCAGCCTGGTGATGGACATGGAACGGCACCAGACCCTGCCGGTGCCGGACTGCATGGCGCGCCTGTTTCCGACGGGTGGCTCTGGCGGGGAGGGCGGAACCTAATCGACCAGTTTGTCGGCGCGCACCGTGTTTTCGGCGTGCGCCTCGGTGACCTTGCCATACAGGTTCTGCACCCGCGCCTTGCTGCCGACCATGCCCGGTTTCTCGCTGAATGACATGATCAGCAGCAGGCGATCGTTGTCGCCGGTGTTTTCGGTTACCTGGTGCAGCGAAAAACGCCCCAGGAAAAACTGCAGGTCGCCGGCGTTGAGCTGCAGCGGTTTGACGCGGCTGCGATCGCCATCCAGCACGCCTTTAACCTCGTCGTAACACTCGTCTTCGGCGCTGCGCAGTCCCGGAACGTACTCGAATATTCCGCCGGAGCTCGCGCCTTGCAACAGCATGGTGATAGTGAACTCGTTGGTGTCGAAGTGCCAGTTGAACTGCTGCCCGGGTTTGCCGACGTTGACAATCATGTTGGAGACCGGGTCTTCGTAGATAAACAGCTCATCCTTGCCCAGGCATTCGGCGAGGAACTGTTTCAACGGATCCCAGTAGTAAAGCCGGTGCGCGGTGGTTTCCTCACCGAACAGGTCGGCAGTGATGAAGCCGTTGGTACGCGGGATAAATACATTGAGCGGATGATCCTCGGGAAACTCCGGTTTGCCGTCGTTCAGGTAGACGTTGCACAACTTGCGGGGCGAGTAGTAGGTTTCCGACTTGCGCTGGGTTGCTTCTGCCAGCAATGCCTGCAACCCGGCCTCGCTGAAAAAACTGCGCAGCACCGCGCATCCGTCCGCCGCGAGCTCGCGCTTGACCTGTTCGATAACCTGCTGACGGGCGGGATTGTCAGTTTCGTCGATCGGATAGGCGGCGTGATTAATGACTTCGTTACAGGCGAGACGGGATGACATGGCTGGCTACTCGAGGTTCGGTTTATCGCAGTTGACTGTCCTTGCTGGCCCGGCGGTTGATACCGGCCTGGGCGGCCTGTTCACGGTCGAGTTCTTCCTGGCAGCTGATGCACAGGCGTACGCCGGCAACGGCCTGGCGGCGTGCCTCGGGAATCTCCGCGCCGCATTCCTCGCAATGCGTCAGGCTTTGACCTTTGGGTAAACGGCTGCGCGCGAGTTCGACCGCGTCCTCGACGCTGGCGTCGATCTGATCCTGCACCGCACCGTCGCGTGCCCAGCCTGTCGCCATGCCTGCCTCCGGAAAAATCTACTGGCTGGTATTTTGCACCGCTAAACCGCCGGGTTCAATCAGGATTTGCGACACCGGGTGCGGGATTGCGCGCCTCGATATCGCTGGCCGCGGCAAATAGAACGTCTTCGCGAAAACGTGCCGCCACCAGCTGAACGCCCATCGGGTTTGCACTATCGCCACTGGTTGCGACCGAGAGGGCGGGCATGCCTATCAGCGGCAGCGCAATTTGCGTCATCTGCGCCTCCACCACGCGCTTGAACGATGCCGCCGATTCGACGTCGAGCAGGTCGGGGAAGGGCGGCTCGGCCGATACCGGGCATAACAGCAGCGGGTGATCGCTCAGGAACAGCTTCCATTCGCGCGCCAGCGTCACGCGCCGCTGCAGGGCCTGCATCAGGCTTTCCATGGTTGGCGTCGGGCAGTTTTCACGCAATTGTGCGTAGACGAAATTCGCGTCAGGGTCGTCTTCGCGTTCGACCGCCTCGCCGCCGTTATAGGCGTATTCGGACATCCACAACAGCAGCTGCAGCCGCATCGCCTCGCGCATCGTCGGCGATTCGACCTCGGTGACTTCCCAGCCCGCCTCTGCGAGTTGTTCCGCGGCAGTATGCAGGGCTGCTTCGACCGGTTGCGTTACCGCCAGGCCGTCGGGCGAGACGCATAGCGCGACCCGTTTGGGTGGCAACGGCTGTTGCAGCGGAGCCGGTACCCACCACGGGTCTAGCGTGCTCGCCGCCGACATAGCCTCGAGCCCGAGCCTGAGGTCGTCGATGCTGCGCGCGATGGGACCCGAGACTGCGGTCAACTGTGCTCCGATGTGGCGATCGGGCAGCGAGCGGTTTACCGCCGGCACGCGTCCGAAACTCGGCCTTATCCCATGCAGCCCGCAGGCATAAGCGGGGTAACGAATCGAGCCGGCGATATCTGTGCCGTGCCCGATGGCGCAGATTCCGGCCGCAACCGACGCTGCACCGCCGCCCGACGAGCCGCCCGGGGTTAGCCCGGCGTTTCGAGGATTCAGGGTATGACCATGGAGCGAATTACGGGTAAACCAGCGCATCGAGAAGGCCGGTGTATTGGTCCGTCCCACGATGATCGCGCCGGCGTTGCGCAGGTTAGCCACCACGGGGCTGTCCTGCTGCGCCACCAGGTCCTGCTGGATGCGGATACCGTTGGTGTTGGCAAAACCCTGCTGGTCGATGTTGACCTTGATCGTGACCGGTACCCCTGCGAGTATGCCTGGATCTTCGCCGGCCGCGATCTGCTGATCGACCGCCGCCGCCGCGGCGAGCGCCTGCTCGGGCATCTGCTGCACCACGGCGTTGATTTTCGGATTGACGTCCTGCAGTCGCTGCAGGCTTTGTTCGGCCACTTCGGTTGCCGAGATGTCGCGGTTTGCAACCCGGGTTGCGATTTCGGATGCGCCGAGGCGCCACAGTTCAGTCATCGATCGTTCCCGGCTCAGCGCCTTACCTGGCAGGTGATTTCGACCTTGCTGCCGCCGAACAGGCGTTTCGATTCGACCGTGGTGCGGGCAGGATAAGCCTTACCATCGAAAAACTCGCGGTAGGCGGCATCCATGGCGTCGAAGTCGTCAAGATCCGCCAGGTGAACCTCGACCTTTACGATGCGATCGCGCGCGAGCTCGAGTTCATCGAGAATGTCGCCGATGGTAGCGAGTACCGCGCGAGTTTCGGCGGCCGCGTCGCCCAGCACTTCGAGTCCGGATGGAAAATCTGCCGCCACCAGCCCTGACAAAAACGCATATTGATCGTCCAGTACCACCTGGCTGAACGGTGCCGCCGATTCGGGGACGGCCCGGGGCTGGATTCGAGTTAAAATGACGGGCCCGGTGCTAGACGACGAGATTAGCACCGATGATCAGCAGGACGCATAATATGCCGAAGGCAATGAAGGTTATAACCATGTGCCTGGTCGTGGTTTTATCGTCTTGGTTCGGATTCATGTTTTGTTCCCCCTCGGATATCTAATCAAGTACTATATAGTGCCGAAGCCGAACACAAAATGCCACCGTGTATGACCGATAATAATTACGCCACGCTCGCGCTCGCAAACCCGGTCGCGCAGGTTTTGCAGATCACGCTGAATCGGCCCGAGTTTGCAAACGCCTTCAATACCCAGATGGCGACCGACCTGATGCATTGTTTCGAAGCGCTGGCCATGGACGCGGGCGATACCCGCTGTATCGTCCTGACCGGCGCCGGGGAACGCGCGTTTTGTGCCGGCGGCGATCTGAAGGAGCGCGACGGCATGAGCAACGAGGCCTGGACCGCGCAGCATCTGGTCTACGAGCGCATGATCCGCGGCGTCATCGATTGCCCGATCCCGATTATTGCCGCCGTCAATGGCGCCGCTTTTGGCGGTGGTTGCGAGCTGGCGGCCGGCACGGATTTTATCTACGCCGCGGACAGCGCGCGTTTCGCGATGACCGAGACCAGCCTCGGTATCATTCCCGGCGCCGGCGGCACGCAAACGCTGGCGCGCGCGCTCGGCGAGCGCCGCGCCAAGGAGCTGATTTTGTCGGCGCGTCGTTTCGATGCCGAACAGGCGCGCCAGTGGGGCCTCGTCAACGAGGTGTTTCCGCAGCAGCAACTGCTCGATGAGGCGCTGCAGACGGCAGCCCGCATCGCCGCCAACGCGCCGGTCGCGGTGCGCCAGGCCAAGCAGGCAATCCATCGCGGTCTGCAGATGTCGCTGGCCGACGGGCTCGG
>JAACFA010000113.1 GCA_009937625.1 Gammaproteobacteria bacterium
AGACCAGGCCAAAATTACCCCGGGATGCCCTGAAGGAGCGGTCACCACCATCGAGGATGGCGACTTTCTGATGTTGCCGGCTCAGGCCATAGGCCACCGCCGATCCAACCAGGCCACCGCCGATCACGATACAGTCATGGTCCATGCCCTACTTTCCTACCAGTAGCTTATCGAGGCCGAAAATGCGGTCCAGAATCACCATCATAATCATTGTGATGAAAATTGTACCCCGGCAGCCCCATGTGGACCAAATAGCCTGATTGCCTAAGAGACGGTTTTAGCTCATCGTTAACCTGAAGAGGAAACGATGATGACTAAGAAACGAAGCGCTGAGAAAACCGTACGGGATATCCGCCGAGCTACCCGGCGCCATTATTCCGCCGAAGAGAAAATCCGTATTGTACTGGAAGGACTTCGAGGAGAAGACAGTATTGCTGAATTGTGCCGCCGTGAGGGCATCAACAGCAACGTGTATTACCGTTGGTCGAAGGAATTTCTGGAAGCTGGCAAGAAGCGTTTGTCCGGTGATACTGCGAGGGAGGCCACATCCGATGAAGTAAAGCAGCTGCGCACCGAAGCCACGGCCCTGAAGGAAACCCTGGCGGAACTGTTAATGGAAAATCGCCTGCTCAAAAAAAGCGTGACCGGGGATGGGGAGGACGATATATGAGATATTCGGCCTCGGAGAAACACGAGATTATCCGCCTGGTCGAGTCGTCCAGTCTATCGGTCCGGCAGACGCTTCGGCGGTTGGATATTCATCGATCCACTTTTTACAACTGGTTGCATCGCTTTCAGGATAACGGCATCGATGGACTGGAAGACCGGAAACCAACACCGACCGTAGCCTGGAACCAGATCCCGCAGGATCACCGGGATGCCATCATTGAACTGGCCCTGGACAAGCCAGAGCTTTCACCGCGTGAACTGGCCGTGCGCTATACCGATCAACAGGCTTACTTTGTCTCGGAATCCACGGTTTACCGGCTATTAAAGGCGCAGGACCTGATTACCAGCCCGGCGTATATCCTGGTGCAAGCTGGAGATACATTCCAGCATCCGAGCAAGCATGTGAATGAACTGTGGCAGACCGACTTTACCTATTTCAAGATCATTGGGTGGGGCTGGTATTACCTGTCGACGGTACTGGATGATTACTCGCGATTTATCATCGCCTGGCGATTGTGTGCCGGCATGGGCGCCAGTGATGTCGCTGACACACTCGATGACGCGTTGACCTTTACCGGGCTAGACCAGGTCAAGGTCAGGCACAGGCCGCGATTGCTGAGTGATAACGGACCCTGCTATATCTCGGGCGAATTATCGGACTACCTGGAAGATAAAGGCATGGCGCATACCCGGGGCCGACCTTATCACCCGCAGACCCAGGGTAAGATCGAACGTTGGCATCGATCGATGAAAAACCAAATCCTGCTAAACAACTATTATCTACCTGGTGAATTGCAGAAACATCTTCAGCGGTTCATCAGTTACTACAACCATGAGCGTTATCATGAATCGCTGGATAACCTGACCCCCGCCGATGTGTATTACGGCCGGGGCCAGGAAATCCTGGATCAGAGAGCAGCAATCAAATTAAGCACCTTGGCCATGCGTCGGAAGATGCATTACGATAACCAGAATAATTTGAACCTGATGAGCTGAACTGTCTCTTAAATCAGGACGCTATTAGTCGAAGTTGGTTTGACGACGTACACCGAGAACTCCGCTTCCTGGAGTACTCGGACCGGGCTTACACGACTTACCAACCCGACGCAGATGTACCCGGCAGCGGACCCTCGGACCAGAAACGAGGCGTGACCAGCGACATTTCGACGATCTGGCGCAGCACCCGATCCTCGCTTTCGAGCGACACTGCCTCCAGCCACAAGATCAGCTCCCCGGCTTTCGACTGTTCCCAGAACCACTTGCCCAACAGCTCGAAATCGTCGATACCATCGCGATGGGTGCGTGCCTCCGTGTAGTAGGCAGCGAGGTCCTCGATGACCAGCTTTAGCGCCGGGATAGGTGACAGCCCTTTTCTCGGACTCTTCGGCTTATCGCCTTTGACGAAGGCCGCGATATGCGGCGCGAGACCCGAAACCGCGAGCTCGCTGGCGCCCACCGTGGTGCGCCCGCGCGCCGCCACCGCCGCCTCGTAGTCCGGGCGCAGATTGTCGATCTCGGCCTGGACCTCGGCCAGCAGCGCATCCACGTCGCCAATGTCGTCCGTCGTCAGCACCAACTCGGGCGGCAGCGCGTAACCCATGCGCCCGTCTTTCACCGGGATGACGTCGGGAAAGTCCTCGAGCACCGGGCCGGATGGCTGCTCGAACAACTCGAACGCGGCGCGGATTACCTTCTTTTGATAGCCCGGGTCGTTGGGTTTTCCCATGGGGCGACCCATCGGGAAGTCGAGCCACAGCGCGCGCGGCGGCTTGACGCCCTCGATATGCTCGCGCACGAAACCAACCAGAACCGTCGCAAATCCCTCGGATTCAAAATAGTGTGCAAGCACGCTCACGGCGCGCGTACAAAAAGGTCAGACGGGTATCAGGAAAACCGTGTTGACGTTATCGGCTCTCATCCGCGCCGCCACCTCGCGGGCCGACGGCTCCATGTCGCGCGGGTCGGCGGCGCCCATGAAGGCATAGTGCTCCTCGGCAACCGAGCCGATCTCGCCGTCGCTGGCCATCTCTTCGAGCCGGTCGAGCGGTATGATCGCGTTCAGGTCCTGCTGCCAGGCGGTGCGGTCGTATTCGACCGCGACGTGGGTCATCACCAGGTCGCGGTCGTTCTTGCCAATAGCCCGGTAATCCCGCGCGAGCCAGGAAAATGGTTTTTCGCCGCGCCGCGATACGGCCGCAGACGAGATGACCGCAACCCGGCGATCTTTCGCTGACACGGGCCGCACCCAGGCGGGATCCTCGAACTCGGGTATCTCGAGCCTCGAGATAAAACCGCGCCCTACCGCCGGCATCTCGGTTAATCGAACCATTATTTTCCTCCCCGACTCACGAAATGTATTTACGGCGAGTGTAACAAGCTTACCCGCTTCGCAAAAGCAGCCGTTATTTCCCGCACCGGGCGCCTTGTAAAACAAATGGCAAACCGATACTGTGAAGCCTGTTCGGTCCGTGTGATACGACATGTCTACCATCGATACTCCCAACAAATTGCCGTCGGTCGATCGTCTTTTGAACGATCCGGATATCGAATTGTTATTGCGTGAGCATGGGGCGCCCGTCGTCACCCGCTGTGCTCGCAACGTCTTGGCGTCGGCACGACAGCAGGTCCTGGCCGGGCAGTCGTTCGAGGCAGGCGATCTCGTCAGCAATCTGGCTGAAGACATCGCCAGGACACTTCGCCCGTCCTTGCAGCGGGTCATCAACTTGACCGGAACGGTGCTGCACACCAACCTGGGTCGGGCCGCTTTACCCGGTGTTGCAATCGATGCAATTGCTGAAATTGCCCGCGGCGCCAGTAATCTCGAGTTCGATGTGATCGCGGGTAAACGCGGTGATCGTCACCAGCATACCGAGGCTTTGTTGTGTCAATTGACCGGTGCTGAGCGAGCAATCGTGGTCAACAACAATGCAGCCGCCGTACTGCTAACGCTCAATAGCCTGGCACGACGCAAGGAAGTTCCGGTGTCGAGGGGTGAGCTGATCGAGATCGGGGGCGCCTTCCGCATGCCTGACATCATGGCGCGGGCGGGTTGCAAACTGGTGGAAGTCGGCACGACCAATCGCACCCACGCAGCGGATTTCGAGTCCGCGATGAGTTCCAGAACCGCGTTGCTGATGAAGGTCCACGCCAGTAACTACGAAATTCGAGGTTTCACTAAAGACGTCAGCGAAGCCGAGCTCGCCAGGATCGCACAAGCGCATGATGTGCCCATGGTGTCCGATCTCGGCAGTGGCAGCCTGGTCGATCTGGAAGACTACGGTCTGCCGCATGAGCCTACCGTCAGCGAAGCGTTAACCGCGGGCGCGGACCTGGTCACCTTTAGCGGCGACAAGCTCCTCGGCGGTCCGCAGGCGGGCATCATCGCCGGCCGCCGCGACCTGGTCGAAAAAATCAAGCGCAATCCCATGACCCGCGCCATGCGGCCCGACAAGCTTACGCTGGCGGCGCTCGATGCGGTGCTGCGGTTGTACACCAACCCGGCGCAACTGGCCGAAGCGTTACCCACTTTGCGCTGGTTGACCCGCGACCTGACTGCAATCGAACAATTGGCGTCTCGCCTTGCCCCGGTCGTTCAGGGATATTGTGAAGATTTCCAGGTTACCGTAGAACGCACGCTGGCCCAGGTGGGAAGCGGCGCACTGCCCGTCGACAAACTGGAGAGCGCCGCGCTGAAGATCACCCGGCCAGATCTACGCCGACCCGGCAAGGCGCTGAAGAATACCGCCAGGGCGTTTCGCGAACTGCCGACACCGGTAGTCGGGCGCATTTCCGATGACGCGCTGTGGTTCGATCTGCGTTGCCTCGAGGATGAGGCGGAGTTCATCGACAACCTGCGCGGGCTGGTGCTCGCATGATCATCGCAACCGCAGGTCATGTGGACCACGGCAAGACCGAGCTCATCAAGGCATTGACGGGCACGGATACCGATCGCCTGCCGGAGGAGAAGACTCGAGGCCTGTCGATCGATCTGGGCTTTGCTTATCAATCCCTGCCCGACCGTACGACCCTGGGATTCGTCGACGTGCCGGGACACGAGAAGTTTATCCGCAACATGCTGGCCGGTGTCGGCGGCATCGACCTGGGTTTGCTGGTCGTCGCGGCCGATGACGGCGTCATGCCGCAAACACGCGAGCATTTTGCAATCCTGGACCTGCTGGGTATCGATCAATGTGTCGTCGCGATCACCAAGATCGATCGGGTGGACGAAGACCGTATCCTGGAAGTCCAGGACCAGGTAGAGGCATTGCTCGGCAGCGCCGGTCACGAAGACATTGCCATGCACCCCCTGTGTGCGCCGGACAACGAAGGTGTCGATGCGTTGAGAAATACACTGGTCAAGCGGGCGCAAGCTGTGGACGAACACCATACCGACGGCAATTTTCGAATGGCGATCGACCGGGTGTTTAGCCTGAAAGGGGTTGGCCTGGTCGTGACCGGCATGGTTTTTGCTGGGGCAGCCACCATTGACGACAACCTGGTGGTGTCGGCCGACGGATCATCGGTGCGGGTTCGAGGAATTCGCGCGCACAACCAGGTAAGCGACCGGGCACAGGCCGGCGAGCGTTGCGCGATCAACATCGTCGGACGAGGCGTCAGTGAAGGTTCATTGAATCGCGGCGACTGGTTGATGCATTCGAGCCTGTACGTACCGACGAGAAGAATAGACGTCGACCTGCGAGTGCTCGACTCCGAAACCCGTCCGCTGAAACACTGGACACCGACGCACCTGCATATTGGCGCGGATCATCTCGCAGCACGCGTCGCGGTACTTTCGGGCGGTGCCATCGCTGCCGGGGACCGGAGCCCGGCGCAACTGGTGCTGGAGCGGGATGCCTTCGTCGTTCACGGGGATCGATTCGTGCTGCGCGACCAGTCAGCTCAACGAACCCTTGCCGGCGGGCATGTGATTGATCCCTTTTCGCCAAAGCGCGGCCGCGCTCGACCGAGCCGGATCGCCGCATTAAAAGCGATGAATCGTCGCGATCCGGCCGACGTGCTCGATGCACTGACCGAGATCAGCGAAACCGGAGTGCCGCTGGCAGCTTTCCGCGTCGCTCAGAATCTTGGTTTATCCCAGCTCGAAGCCATCATAGAATTGCTATCACTGAAACGAGCGGGGCGCCCACCTCAGGAGTGGATTTTCACTAGTACTCAATGGCAGCGCTTACTCGACCGTATCGAAAAAGTGATCGGTATCTTTCACCAGAACCAACCCGATCGACCCGGCGCCAGCCTCAGAGATCTCCAGTTGGCACTCAAGCCCCATGTCGAGACATCCATACTGGAAATAGCGGCCGGAATCCTGGTGAAAGAAAAGCGCCTGGGCGAACGGGGTAAACGGTTTCATTTGCCCTCACACTTAATAGAGGTCACCGAGCGCGACCGGCAACTCTGGGCGCAGGCTGCACCCAGCCTTGCGCCGGATTCGGGCAGTCCGTTAAGCCTGCATCAGGCAGCGGATGCGATCGGCATCGACAGAAAGATTCTGGAAGCTTCCCTGAAGAATGCAGTCAAGCTCGGAGAGATGGTGTTGGTGGCCAGGAACCGCTACCTGCCGACATTCTATACGGCGCGACTGGGATTCGCGGCCAAAGCATTGGCACAGAGCACTGCGGAAGGTACTTTCACCGTAGCTGAGTTTTGCAAGCAAACTCGAACGGGGCGAAATTTTGCCATCGATTTGCTGGAATACTTCGACCGGCTTGGATTTACCGAACGCTTTGGTAACAAGCGTCGAATCAGACGTTCCGCCGCCGAGGTGTTCGGAGTCGAGGCTGAAATGTCATGAGGAAGAGGATCGCACCCCGGTGGGGCGCCCGGTCTTCAAAACCGGTGAGGGGCGTACCACGTCCCTGGTGGGTTCGACTCCCACGCTCTTCCGCCAATTCGTCGCCGGTCTCGACTCGCCAGCCGGTTTGCCCGAGTCGGGTCGATCGGCTAGTATCGCCGGATGATTCCGAGCCCGCAGAAAGCCGATATCACGACTCCGGGGACTTGTCGCTGACATGGTGCGGCTTGCCGATGTCCCCGAACCCGAACGCAGCTACATGGCCTCGCTGGAATGCGTTCCCTATGTGCCCAGGGCATTTACCCCCGCGGTCGCCCCTGGTCAGCGACATGTCGCGATTGTTTCATCCGCCGGGCTGATTATTCGCGGACAGCGTCCAACGCTCGCGAACGATACGAGTTACCGGTCGATTTCTTCGGAGGTAGCCGATAACGATATTCTTTGCAGCCATGTTTCGGTGAATTTCGATCGCAGCGGTTTCCAGCAGGATCTCAACGTCATGCTAGCGCGCGATCGCTTAAAGGAACTCGAAACCGACGGCCACATCGGTAAAGCGGCCGTTACTCACTACGCATTTATGGGAGCAACTCATCCCGATGCGCTCGAGGATAAGGCCCGTGAAGTCGGCAGATCGATGCTGGCGCTGGGAGTGAATACCGTCGTCCTGGCACCGGTGTGACCCAACTGCACGCGCGCCGTGAGCGGGCTGTCCCATTTCCTCGAAGACGAAGGTCTGGCGACGGTCGTCGTCGCCCTCGTGCATGAGCACGCGGAAAAGATGCAGCCATCACGGGCATTGTGGGTGCCGTTCGAACTGGGCCGCCCATTCGGACCACCTAACGATATCGTACAGCAGCAGCGGGTGCTCAAGGCGTCATTGGCATTGCTGGACGAACCAGGCCCGGGCCCGCTTCTGCGAGACTTTACCGAAGCAAACGACGTTCGGGATCGTGATGCTAACTGGGCGCCCCCAGCGCTCGATACCGGATCCGTAAACGCAGAAGCAGAGTCATTACTGCCCGTTTGGCACGAGGCTCAAAAGCGTTCCCATCGAACCACTTTCGGTATCAGCGGTTTATCACCCGAAGCAGCGATCGAATACATCAACCGTTACTATTCGCCTGATCCGATGCCAAATCCGAAAGGCATGGCACCGGTATCCCGCGCACGATTTGCGATCGACGATATCAAGGCGTTTTATTTCGAAGCGGCACTGGCCGATGGTGGTCATCCGTCTTCTGGTGCAGAGGGACACACACTTCCCTAGAGCGCCAGGGTGCAGAGGGACACACACTTCCCTAGAGCGCCAGCGAATTCCACTCAAGTTTTCGCGTACTTTCAATGAAGTCAGACCCCGAACTAAGCCTGGCCAGAGCGTGCATCATGCATCGCCTTCGAATTCGCATGTGCAGGCAATATCTGCCCGTTGCCAATGTGTAGTTGGCTAGTTGAGGGGATTGAATCGTGAAGATTATCCCGTATCGAGTTGTGGAGCCTGTCGATTGAACCGTCTTGGGTGAATGACTTCGAATTGCGTGGTATTGATGCGCCATTGATCGAAGGTGATCTGCAGCCGGTCGAGTATGGGTGGCAATGCACTATTAATGTGTCCGCGCTTATCGCTGCGAATATTACGACCGGTCCAGTCGACGAGTGCCAGGTATTCTTCGAAGTCGAACAGAATACCGGGCTGAGGTTCGTTTACCAGTCGGTTTTCAAAGTGCAACAACGGTTTTAGTATTGACTTGAAATCCAGTAAATCGCCGCATTCAGTCTGATCATCAACGGCTTGTTGCAAAACGAACTCCGGCTGCAGCCTTTCTCGAATGCTGGTATGACTAGAGGTCTCAGGTGTATCCGCGATTCCGGCCCGCACTGGGTTGAGGTCGACATAGGCCATGCAGGAGAGCAACGCTTCTTCCGATTTGAGGGCTTGCGAGGTGAACCGCGATTCCCAGAACTTGCCCGTGCAGTTGTCCTCCCGATTCGCCTGATGGGCAATAGGCTGGTTCAGGCAGCGCATGAACCAACTGATACTAGAAAGCTTTGAGCGCCAGACATTGACGATATCCGAGACCGTAGTACGTTCAAATGACTTGAGGTCTTCGCCATCGCGATAGCGTTGAATGAGCAGAGGGCCCTTGAACAAAGCGCACCAACGATTCATGACGTCGTTATCGCTTATCTCTTCGATCTGCTCGGGACAAATCTTGAGCACCAGATGGTAGTGATTGTTCATTACCGCATAAGCGCAAACATCGATAGCAAAGAGAGAGGAGAGCAGGCGAATTCGGTCGACGACCCACTGTCGCCGATGTTCATAATTTTTACCGGAGTAGTGATCAACTCCACACAGAAAAGCGCGGCGCACGCAGCGTGAAGTGATGTGGTAATACGGGGTATCCGCAAGGGAAATCAACGCCTTCCTAGGTCGAGTCATCAGTTAAATCCATTTATCTGAGTTCCAGGCAGCCTACGCCCAGGTAGCGGCCTGTGTCAATTTGAAAGTGTGTGTCCTCGTGAAAGGCATCGTCCTCGTGAAAGGCATCGTGAAAGGCATGAAAGTGTGTGTCCTCGTGAAAGGCAAATAGATTTTCGCCTGAGTCTTTTCACCAGGCCTTAATTCCGGCTGAATATATCGGGAATAGTATACCTATTTCTCCGGTAATGCCGATTCACGATTCCCTTAAATCAGACCCCGCACCAGTTGCAGAAAATTCTCAACCAGCCGGTCACCCTTGTCGTGGGCATGGTAATACTGCATCAATTCGGGCGCCTTGTAACGCCAGATCGTGCCGAGAGTTTCTTCAGTGGCCT
>JAACFA010000323.1 GCA_009937625.1 Gammaproteobacteria bacterium
TTGTCCACGGTTTTAGAAGAAGCAATTAATAAAGGTGAACACCCGGGGGACAGGCCCGTGCTCAGGCGTTACGAGCGAGCACGAAAGGGTGCCAACGCGACGATGCTGCACTTGATGACTGGGCTGAACCAGCTGTTTGCGGTGGGCTCGCCGACAATCGGCGAGCTGCGCCGTGCGGGTATGCGGCTGTTTAATGTGAGCGGGCCGTTGCGCGAGCGCGCGGTCAAAGTCGCGCTGGGTGCCGTGCGGCGCTAGCCGGCCCGGGCAGGTTGGAGGTCTTATGACGCAGCGATATGTGTTCGTGCTTGCCGTGCTGCTGACAGTCGTCGGGCTTGCCATGTTCGTCTACAAATGGCAGGTGCTGGGTTTTCCGTTGTCCCAAAACCAGGAAGCCCCCGTCTGGACGATCGAATCCGCGATCAGCTTCGATTCCGGTCCGGGGTCGATCAAGGTCAACCTGCATATACCGACCCTGACGCCCGGGTTCCGGACGCTCAACGAAAATTCCGTATCGCGCGGCTACGGATTCAGCCTCAACTATGGCAGCGGCGGGCGCGAAGCCCAGTGGGCCATTCGACGTGCCGACGGCCGCCAGACGATCTACTACCGCATTTCGGTGTTCGAGGATGCCGGCAGCGAGCAGGCCGATACGACCCCGCCATTCCCGCCACCGCCCGCGATCAATGAGCCCTTCAGGACGGCGGTCGACGTGATCGTTGCCGAGGTGCGCGAACACTCCGCCGATACCGCGTCATTCACGACCGAGCTACTGCGACGCCTTAATGATCCTTCGCCGGACCCCAACGTCGAGTTGCTGATGTCCGACGTCGACAACGACGTGGATTTCGTGAACGTCACCACGATGATGCTCGCCGAGGCCCGCATACCGGCGCGCATGGTCCGCGGTTTCGAACTCAGCGGCCGCCTGCGAAGTGCGGACCTGGAGCCGTGGCTGGAGATTCACGACGGCGACCGCTGGCGCTTTTTCAATCCAACGACCGGCGAAGAAAACCTGCCCGAGCGTTTCTTTATCTGGTGGCGTGGCAATGAGCAGCTCATAAACGTCGAGGGAGGCAGCAACGTCGAAGTCGATTTCGCGATCCAGGAAGCCCATCTCGATGCCGTGGCCATCGCGAAGTCGCAGGCGGCAAAGAGCGGCGCAACGATGTTCGACTTTTCGCTCTATAGCCTGCCGATCCAGACGCAGGCGGTGTACGCGGTACTGCTGATGATCCCGATCGGGGCCCTGGTCATGGTGGTGATGCGCAATATCGTCGGGATCGATGCGTTCGGCACATTCATGCCTGTGCTGATTGCGCTTGCCTTCCGCGAGACGAAACTCGTTTGGGGCATTATCCTTTTTTCCGTCCTGATAGCGCTGGGCCTCAGTATCCGCTTCTTCCTGGAGCGCCTGCGCCTGCTGCTCGTGCCGCGGCTTAGCGCCGTGCTGATCGTTGTGGTGATTCTGATGCTCCTTATCAGCCTCGTATCCCACAAGATGGGTATGGAAACAGGTTTGTCGGTCGCCCTGTTCCCGATGGTCATCATTGCGATGACCATCGAACGGATGTCGGTCGTGTGGGAGGAACGCGGCCCGGCGGACGCGATGCGAGCGGGCGGCGGCAGCCTGCTCGTTGCGACGATCGCCTATATCTTCATGGGCTTCAGCTGGCTGGAGCACCTGGTATTCACGTTCCCGGAACTCTTGCTGATGGTGCTTGCACTGGTTTTGCTCGCGGGGCGTTATACTGGTTATCGACTTCTCGAACTCGGCCGTTTCAAGGCCCTAGCCAATAACTGATGTTTGCAACAGCCAGAAAACTGCGCGAGGCCGGCGTACTGGGCCTCAACGAGCGCAATGCGGAATTCATTATGCGCCTGAACCCCAGGCGCCTGTATCCGCGTGTCGATGACAAGGCATTAACGAAACAGCTGGCGCTGGAAGCCGGCATGGCGGTGCCTGATCTTTACGGCATCATCGACAACCAGGGAGACGTTCGGCGCTTCGCCGAAATCGTCGCGGATTACGACAGCTTCGTCGTCAAGCCCGCCCAGGGCAGTGGTGGCGACGGCATTCTCGTCATTACCGGGCGCAGCAAGCGCAAGCGGGACACATTCAGGCGCTCGAGCGGGCTGTTGATTTCGGAAGCGGAAATCGCACATCACCTTTCGAATATTGTTAGCGGCCAGTACAGCCTCAGTGGCGGCAAGGACAAGGCGCTGATCGAATACTGCGTGCATTTCGATCCGATATTCGCCGAAGTCAGTTACCAGGGCGTGCCCGATATCCGGGGCTGCCCACGCGTGCTTCGGACGGCAAGGCGAATCTGCACCAGGGCGCTGTGGGGGCGGGCGTCGATATCGCGCTGGGTGAAACCCTGACCGGCGTGCTGGATAACGATATTGTGGAGGACCATCCGGATACCGGAGCACTGATCGCGGGACTCAAGATCCCACAGTGGGACTTCATCCTCGAATCGGCTGCGCGAGGTTACGAAGTTACCGGCCTCGGCTACCTCGGTGTCGACATGGTGATTGACCGCGACCGCGGTCCGCTGATGCTCGAAATGAATGCACGGCCCGGCCTTAACATCCAGATTGCGAACGGCATGGGCCTGAGCAAACGCATTCGCCGTATCGACGAACTCTATGATGCCAGCGCAACCCCTGCCGAGCGTGCCGCGGTCGCTCGCCGGGAGTTTTCGACCGACCAGCAGTTGCAAATGCTTTGATTGGTCCCGAGCGTATCGTTCATGGCCGGTAAATCCCGCAACAAGGAATTTCTGACACTCGGGTGGCGTGAGTGGGTCGATCTTCCGGACCTCGGCCTGGAAAGCATCAAGGCGAAGGTCGACACCGGGGCACGAACGTCGGCTCTTCATGCTTTCGAAGTGAGCCAGTTTGACGACAATGGCAAACGCCGCGTGGAATTCAGGATGCATCCCCGCCAGCGGGACAATGAGACCGTCGTCGTCTGCCAGGCGGACGTTATCGACGAGCGCGTCGTGCGG
>JAACFA010000324.1 GCA_009937625.1 Gammaproteobacteria bacterium
ACCGGTTTTGGCGATATGTATTACAACGGCCTGTTTGCCCCGAGCAAGGGCACACCCATGGGCGAAGGCACGTTTCTGTGGGGAGCCGGTTTCGATCTCGGCTTCCCGACCGCCGAAGAGGATATCCTTGGTACCGGCAAATACCTGGCCGGCCCATCCGCGCTGGCTGTCTACATGGGACCGGAATGGAAGGTTGGCGGCCTGCTGCAGCATTACGAGGATGTCGGGGGCGACGATGACCGCGCCGACGTGAGCATGACGAATCTACAGTACTTCGTGTTTTACTCACTGGACGAGACGAGCTCTATCGGCGCCGCGCCCAACATCATCTGTAACTGGGAAGCGTCCAGCGATAACGAATGCACGGTGCCCATCGGCATTGGATATAGCAAAACCATACAGTTCGGCAAGGTTCCGGTGCGCTTTGGATTAGAGTTTCACTATAACGTAGTGACGCCCGATGACGACGTGGGCGCAGAGTGGGATTTACGCTTTTATTTCATTCCCGCCGCACCGTCTGCCCTGTTCGACTGGATGGGGTAGGATATGTCTCCGCATTGGAGTGGTACAGGAATCCTGATCGTGCGGCAGGAATTAAAGCGATCAGCGATATTAGAAGAGGATGAAATGTCGAAACGTATTAACGTATTATCGTTTCGCTGCGAGCAAAAAGTTTTAAAACCGGGAGGTTTCTCATGATGTATCTAGTTCGATTAATTGCCGGTATTTTTTTAACGGCATGTTTAACGGCTTCAGCTCACGCCGCGGGCGGCAAGGTGACCGATCCCAATAGCGCCGCGCCGGATCGCTACGCCTACTATCCGGGAACCGAGGAACTGGGGCCCGACGAAATGCGCGTCGTGGCCTGCGGCACCGGCATGCCGTCGGCGCGCCACGGCCAGGCGGCCACCTTCGGCGCGCACTCGATGGGTAACGTCGCCTCGCTGATGATTCCATACGATTACCTCGATAAAGTATTTATCTCGCACCTGCACACCGATCACTGGGGCGACCTGTCGTCGCTATGGGCCGGTGGCTGGACCGCGGGCCGTAGCTCGCCGCTAAAGGTCTGGGGACCCAGCGGCTCAACGCCGGAAATGGGGACGAAATACGCGGTAGAGCATTTCCTCAAGGCCTATAACTGGGATTACCAGACCCGCGTCGGCGCGCTCGCGGATGGACCGGGCCAGATCGAGGTGACCGAGTTCGACTACAAGGGCGAAAACCACGTCGTCTACGACAACAACGGGGTTGTCGTGCGCGCGTGGCCGGCGATTCACTCCGGCGACGGCTCGGTCAGTTACGCGCTCGAGTGGAACGGCTACAAGTTTGTTTTTGGCGGCGATAGCTTCCCGAACAAATGGTTTATCAAGTACGCCAAGGATGCGGACCTGGCGATCCACGAGTGTTTCCACCTGCCGGAACAGATGGTGAAGATGTACAACCAGGCACCCCCGGTCGCGCTTTACGTGGCAACCAAGATCCACACCTCACCGCAGGCATTCGGCAAAATCATGAGCACGATCAAGCCGAAGCATGCCGTGGCCTATCACTTCTTCAACGAAGAAGAAACCCGCTATGAAATTTACGCTGGCGTGCGCGAAACCTACGACGGGCCGTTGTCGATGGCAACCGACCTGATGACATGGAATATTACGCGCGACGGTATCAGGGAGCGCATGGCGACCGTAACCGAGGAAGCCTGGTCGGTCGATGGCCCGGTACCGGCACCCAACAACGAAAAGGGTGACAACCCGAACAAGTGGATGTCGAAGGAAATTCTTTCCGGGGCATGGGACGTCAGAGACGCCGAAGGGCGGATGATCAAGGAGTACATGGAAAAATTCAAGCTCGACCCCAAGATGTTTGCGCCCAAGGAGTAGTGCCTGACAAGTACACAAACCCGGCGGGATCGTGCATTCTTATCACACCGGCCGGATTTGGAAGGGCTAAAGAAGTGACAGCAAAAGGCCGGGTTGAACCCGGCCTTTTGCGATTATCGATGTACTGGTGGCATTCGATGCAGTACTCGGCTGACGTTGTCGCAACCTGCAGCCCCATACGATTACAGCCGTCGCCAATTTAACTGCGGGTATAGTGATTCACGACAATATCTTATGCGAGTTCTTTGTAATATTCTGCTTTCCATTCTTATCGGTTACGGCTCGGTTGCTAGTGCCGACTGGATCAACCTGACCGGCGCCGAAACCTCGCCGAATATTGCCGAGATTTATGTTCTGCACGATCGGGTTCGTGTAAATCTGGAGGTTTTCATCAGCGAACTGGACAAGTTCGAAGAGCTGCTGCCCGATGCCTGGTTCGCCGATCAGGTCGGCACGCGGCCGCCGCTGGAGCAGCGCATGCAAACCTTCGCGACAGAGCGACTGCAAATCCTGACCGATGATGGCAAACGACTGGCGGCGCGGCTCGAGCTGATCGAACCGCGCCTGCGGGTCGATCGCAAGTCGCCGTTCGCGGGCATGGTCAATCCCTACTCGGGCCAGCGTATCCCGGAGGCACCAGCGGATAAACGCGTGGCCTATGCGGAGATTGTTTATCCCTTCGAGGGCAAACCGAAATACATCACCATCGTGCCGCCGCTGGATGCGGAGGGTAACGTGATAACCACCATCGGTTTCATCGCCTATCACAAGTCGGTACCGGTCATCGACTTCCGTTATCTCGGTCAGGCGTCAAAACTAAACCTCGAGTGGGACGACCCCTGGTACTCGCGTTTCGATAATCCCAATCTGAAACGACACCACAAATCAGCCATGATGTCGTTTCTGTATGTCGAACCCTACGAGGTCAGGCACGAAATCCTGACCCGGGTCAAGGATATGGAAACCTGGATGGAGCTCGGCCTGCGCGATCCCGAATATATCGAAATCGACGAGCTCGAGCCGCTCAAGCAGCGCATCGGCGAATTCCTGCTCGGCAAAAACCCGGTCAGGATCGACGGCGCCACGGTCAAGCCGATTCTCGACCGCTCGAATTACGTCAAGGTTGGCCTCAGCGGTATCCAGCTACTCGAGAAACCCGAGCGCCTCGAGGTGTCGCAGCGACCTGCCGCGCGAGGTCAGCGTCGACTGGGAACTGTTCAACGACCAGATCGAGCGCATTCCGGCGACCGCGACCGACCCCGCGGGCCCGTTCATGTCCTATATCACGCCCGATGACCGGGTTTTTACCTGGACCAATTATTTGAAGAAATACAGCGTGCCGACCGTCGAGCAGGTTGCGGTCAGGGGCAGTCTCGGCGATGTCCGGATTCCGCTTGTAAGCCTCGCCTGCGGGCTGGTGTTCGCGGTGTTGCTCGGGTGGCTGTGGCAGCGGCGCCGCGCGCACAAGCCGCTGCGCGTGATCGGCGCCGGCCTCGTGGTCGCGGCGATTGCGGCCGTGGCCGGCTGGCCCTACGCCGGTCACGTCGTCGCGCGGCCGGCATGCTGAAAAACGTTTACCGCGCGTTCGATTTCCGCGACGAGGAAGACGTCTACGACAAGCTCGCGCTGTCGGTCGATGGCGAGCTGCTCGCCGATATCTATCTGCAGAACCGGCAATCCTTCGCCGTGCAGCGCGCCGGCGGCGCGCAGGCCAAGGTCAAGAGCGTGGACATCCTGAGCGCGAGCGCCGAACGCGTTGACGGCGACGCGCTCGCATATCGCATCAAGGGCAACTGGACCGCGACCGGCAGCGTCGGCCACTGGGGCCATATCCACATGCGCGAAAATCTTTACGACGCCGAGATCCGGGTCGAGGCCGTCGACGGCAAGTGGAAAATCACTGGGCTCGAGATCATCGAGGAAAAGCGTATCGAGCCCGGGTCGGCGCGCGCAGAAGCGCCGGCCGATCCCGCGGCCGGTTAGGTTATCGTTCACGGCATTAGCCGGTTTTGATTCGATCGCCTGGCTGTTCCGATAACAGCAGGTCGATGCGACGATCGATCAATTTACGTCGTCGTTTTGCCGGGATTTCCGCGAACATGAAGGATTCCCAGGTGTGGTAGCAAACGAAAAGCATGGCCCGCATTTCCAGGTC
>JAACFA010000114.1 GCA_009937625.1 Gammaproteobacteria bacterium
CGTAAAGTAGAGAACTCATGGTTAATCCCAACACTGCTGCAGACCAGCAAGCGTATTCGACGCCCAACAGCAAAACCGCGGTCGAGGTCAAATCGGGGGATTTGCCCATCCACTGCCCGACGGAAGGCACCAGTTTGTGGAATTCCCACCCCCGGGTCTATATTCCGGTCGAGGAAAACGGTGGCGAAGCCAAGTGCCCCTATTGCGGCACCATTTTCAAACTGCTTTAACCGCTCCCCCGCAACCGCCGAAATTAATCAGCTCTCCATACCCAGGTCCCACTGGCACCAAGTGCCGCCTCGACGCGGATCTTACCGACCGCGGATAGCTCCCATGAAAAGAACGCTAGCGGTAGACCGATTAGCGTTTCAGCAAGCCTGCGCATTTGCCACCCCCAGGACCACGATTAACGGCAGACAGAAAAAAGGGGAAATGCTATTTCCCCTTCTTTGTCGAACAATGCTACCGAACTAGAGTTTAGACGGCGGCAGCCTCTTCCTCGGTAATTGCTTTCATACTCAGACGAATGCGGCCCTGGCGATCTACCTCGAGAACCTTGACCTTCACGAGGTCGCCTTCCGACAGCTTGTCGCTGACATTTTCGACACGCTCGTCCGAGATTTGCGAAATGTGCACCAGGCCATCCTTACCGGGCAGGATATTGACGAATGCACCGAAGTCCATGATCTTGGCAACCTTGCCTTCGTAAATAATGCCGACTTCGACCTCCGCGGTAACCTGCTCGACACGACGCCTGGCCTCGTCACCGGCGGCTTTTTCGACCGAGGCGATTTTCACCATACCATCGTCATCGACTTCGATCGTAGCACCGGTCTCTTCGGTGATGGCACGAATGGTAGCTCCACCCTTGCCGATGACGTCGCGGATTTTCTCGGGATTGATCCTAAAGGTAATCAGGCGCGGCGCGTACTCCGACATTTCCTCGCGGCTTTCGCTAATGACCTTGCCCATTTCACCGAGAATATGCAAACGACCCGCCCTGGCCTGGTCCAGCGCCTGCTGCATGATCTCGGTCGTGATACCGTCGATCTTGATATCCATTTGCAGCGCACTGATACCATCGGTCGTTCCCGCGACCTTGAAGTCCATATCGCCGAGATGATCCTCGTCACCGAGAATATCGGACAGAACCGCAAAATCGTCACCTTCCTTGATCAGACCCATGGCAATCCCCGCCACCGGTGCCTTCAGGGGCACGCCGGCATCCATCAGCGCCAGGCTGGCGCCGCAGACGCTGGCCATCGACGAGGAACCGTTCGATTCGGTAATTTCGGAGACCACGCGGATGACGTAGGGGAAATCGTCCATGTGCGGCATTACCGCCTGCACGCCTCGCTTGGCGAGCCGGCCATGGCCGATTTCGCGGCGCTTGGGACTGCCCACGCGCCCGGTCTCACCGACGCTCGACGGCGGGAAGTTGTAGTGCATCATGAAGTTTTCTTTGTAGGTACCTTCGATCGCGTCGATCAGCTGGGCGTCACGCCCGGTGCCGAGCGTGGTGACTACCAGTGCCTGGGTTTCACCACGGGTAAACAGCGCCGAACCATGGGTGCGCGGCAATACGCCGGTGCGAATGGCAATCGGGCGCACGGTCGAGGTATCGCGACCATCGATACGTTTCTCGCCAGCGATGATGCGCCCGCGTACGATCGATTTCTCGAGCTTGGAGACGGCATTACGCACATCGCCTTCTTGCGGTGAATCTTCGGCCTCGGTCACCAGCGCTGCGACGATAGCGTCACGCACCTCACCGAGCTTGTTTTGACGATCGAGCTTGTCGGCAATGGCGTAGGCTTCGGTAATTGCCGCACTGCCCTGATCGGCTACCCGCTGCGCCAGACTCTCGTCGGCTTCGGGGGCTTGCCATTCCCAGGTCTCGGTGCCGACTTCGTTTGCCAGTTCCTCGATCGCCTGGATCGCGTTCTGCATTTGCTCATGGCCGTATACCACCGAGCCCAGCATGACTTCTTCCGACAGGCAATTGGCTTCGGATTCAACCATCAAAACGGCGTTTTTAGTACCTGCAACAACCAGGTTGAGATCGGACTCGGCAATCTGGCTATTGGTCGGATTAAGCACGTAATCGCCATCCATGTATCCGACACGCGCGGCGCCAATCGGACCCGCAAACGGGATACCGGAGATGGCCAGCGCGGCAGAAGTACCCAGCATCGCCGCGATATCCGGGTCGACTTCGGGGTTCATGGAAATGACATTGGCGACCACCTGGACTTCGTTCATGAATCCTTTGGGAAACAGCGGACGAATCGGACGATCGATCAGGCGGCAAGTGAGGGTTTCCTTCTCACTGGGACGGCCTTCGCGCTTGAAAAATCCACCCGGAATTCTACCGGCGGCGTAGGCCTTTTCCTGGTAGTCGACGGTTAATGGAAAAAAACCGCGACCTGGGTCCGCGGTTTTTGAGCCAACAACGGTCACGAATACCACCGTATCCGCCATACTTACGATAACAGCACCGCTGGCCTGGCGGGCTACTTCTCCCGTTTCCAGCGTTACTTGATGCGCGCCGTACTGAAATGTCTTTTTAATTGGATTCACTATTCTCTCACCTGTTAACGACGCAATCCGAGTTTTGCTATCAAATCTTTGTAACGCTGCTGATTCTTGGATTTCAGATAATCCAGTAAATTGCGACGCTGGTTGACCATCTTCAACAATCCGCGACGCGAATGATGATCATGAATGTGCTGTTTGAAGTGCTCGGTCAAATGACTGATCTGGTGCGACAGCAGCGCAACCTGCACTTCGGGTGATCCGGTGTCACCCTTGCCTTGCTGATAATCAGCAATAATTGCAGCTTTCTGTTCAGCTGACATTGCCATGAATAAAACCTCGTGGGGCCCGAAAAAGGCTGGTATTCTACCTATCTGCGCAGGTGGTAACAAGGACTTTCACCGGAATATTCCGGGTTATTGGTTCGAGACCCCGAAAATCGACCTATCTTGCTGTATTCATTAGTCTTTTTGGCGCCAACTCGGCATCCTGACCGACTTCCCCGAGACCGATAAAAATGCCGTCGCCGGAAATCAGTTGGTACAGTCCGGGAGCGGCGCGCTGCGCCAGTTTTACCCGCTTCCCCTGACTGATATCGAGGCTCTGGCGATCATCCAGTCGCAGCTCGCTAAACTGGCCCAGGGCGGCCGTTACCGGTAACAGTAACGCATCCAGTTGCGCCATTCCCTGCTCCGCAAGTTGCTGCAGCCGGTCTAGCGTGACGGCGTCGGTTTGATGCAGCGTTTCGACCGCGCAACGACGCAGCGCGGAGAGATGTGCGCCGCAGCCAAGTGCCTGGCCAATGTCCTCGGCCAGGGTTCTGATATAGGTTCCCTTGGAGCAACTTACTTCGATTTCCAGGCTGTCGTCCTCGCAGGACAACAATCGGAGCTCGAAAATCTTTACCCGCCGGGCCTGGCGCTCTACCTGTTTACCCTCGCGCGCCAGCTGGTAAAGTCGCTTACCCTCGTGCTTGAGCGCGGAGAACATCGGCGGAACCTGCTCGATTTCTCCAACGAACTGCTCCAGTACCTTTAACACGCGTTGCTGCTCGATGCTTACCGGCCGGGTTTCGACCACCTCCCCTTCGGCATCCCCGGTTGTCGTGGTCTGGCCCAGCCTGCAGCTGGCGCGATAGGTTTTACTGGCACCCAGCAGATAGCTGGAAAACTTGGTGGCCTGGCCCAGGCATATCGGCAACACCCCGGTTGCCAGCGGGTCCAGGCTGCCGCAATGCCCCGCCTTGCGGGCACGGTAGAGATGTCGCAGCTGCTGCAGCGCCTGATTCGAGCTTAAACCGAGAGGCTTATCGAGAATCAGAACACCGTCGATGTCCCGATACTCCCGGCGATTAGAACGCGCCATTACCGGCTGGCTTTGATTTTATCTTTGGCAACCGCGGAATCGATCAGGTCAGACATCTGGCGCCCTCGGATATCGGTGTCATCGTAAATAAAACTGAGCTTGGGCGTGACCCGGGATTTTAACTGTTTGCCAATTTCGCGCTGCAGAAAACCGCTCGCCCGGTTCAGAGCCTCGAGGCAATCTTCGGCATCCTCCGGGTTCAACAAACTGAAGTAGACCCGCGCGTGGGCAAGGTCCTTGCTAACCTGCACCTCGAGTATGCTTGGCATACCGAGGCCTGGGTCCTTGAGACCACTTTGAATCAGTCCGGCCAGCTCCCGCTGGATCTGCGAGGCCAGTCGTTCGCTGCGGGCATATTCCTTGGGCATCGGGCGCTACGCTCAGTCGATCGAGCGTGCCACTTCGATACGCTCGAAGACTTCGATCTGGTCACCCGGTTGGACATCGGTGTAGTTTTTGACGGCGATACCGCATTCGGTGCCCACGCGCACTTCGTCGACCGGGTCCTTGAAACGACGCAGCGATTCGAGCTCGCCCTCGTAGATAACGACATTATCGCGTAACACGCGGATCGGCTGCCCCTTGCGCACCACGCCCTCGACCACGATACAACCTGCCACATCGCCAAACTTGGGTGAACGGAACACATCCTTGACCTCGGCCAGGCCAATGATATTTTCCTGTGACTCCGGCGACAACATGCCTGACATCAACGCCTTGACGTCATCGATGATGTTGTAGATGACGCTGTAGTAACGAATATCTATGCCATAATCACCCGCCACGCGCTTGGCGGCGGCGTCTGCGCGCACGTTAAACCCAACCACGATAGCATCGGAAGCGGCAGCGAGGTTGATGTCGGATTCGTTGATTCCGCCAACACCGGTCGCAACCAGCTTGGTGCGCACCTCGTCGGTTGAAAGCTTTTGCAAGGATTCGCGAATCGCCTCGGAGCTACCCTGAACGTCCGCCTTGACCAGCAGGTTGATTTCCGCAACTTCGCCCTCGGCCATGGCGTCGAACATGCCCTGCAGCTTCGCCTTCTGCTGATCGGCCAGCTTGCTCTCACGAATCTTGGACTCGCGGGTTTCGGCAAACTCGCGCGCCTTGCGTTCGTTTTCGACGACGAACACTTCGTCGCCCGCATTGGGAACGCCGGAAAGACCCAGCACTACCGCCGGCATCGAAGGTCCGGCTGATTTTATGGTGCTAGCCGATTCATCATACATGGCGCGCACGCGGCCAAACTGCGTACCGGCAAGCAGCATCTGTCCTTGCTGCAACAAGCCCGACTGCACCAGCACGGTCGCCACCGGGCCGCGGCCCTTATCGAGCGTGGCCTCGACCACGATACCCTTGGCATTGCCCTTGGCGACGGCTTCGAGTTCGAGGATTTCCGATTGCAGCAGGATCGAGTCGAGCAGATTATCGACGCCCTCGCCGGTTATCGCCGAAACGGGCACGAAGATATTCTCGCCGCCCCATTCCTCCGGAATGACTTCCAGCGCGGCAAGTTCATTCTTGACCCGCTCGGGATCCGCGTCTTCCTTGTCGATCTTGTTGACCGCAACCACGAGCGGTACGCCGGCAGCCTTGGCATGCTGAATCGCTTCCTTGGTTTGCGGCATGACACCATCGTCGGCGGCGACCACCAGCACGACGATATCCGTGGCCTGTGCACCACGGGCTCGCATCGCCGAAAACGCGGCGTGGCCCGGGGTGTCGAGGAAGGTAATAATACCCTTGTCGGTTTCGACGTGATAGGCGCCGATATGCTGCGTAATGCCACCGGCTTCGCCCGATGTCACGCGCGATTTACGAATATAATCGAGCAGTGAGGTCTTGCCGTGATCGACATGGCCCATGATGGTAACCACCGGCGGGCGGGTGACTTTTTCTTCACCGGACTGCTCGGCGCTTGCCAACAGTTCTTTCTCGAAGTCGTCGTCGCTGGCCGACGCAACCACGTTATGACCCATTTCCTCGACCACCAGCGTGGCGGTGTCACGGTCCAGGATCTCGTTAATAGTCGCCATGGTGCCCATTTGCATCAGCACCTTTATCACGTCGCCGGCCTTGACCGCCATGCGCTGCCCCAGCTCGGCGACCGTTATCGCTTCCGGTATCTCTACATTGCGGACGACCGGCGCGGTCGGCTTTTCAAACTGGTGCTGCTTGGTGATTTCATGCACCTGCCGTTGGCCTTTCTTGAACTTCTGCTTGCGATTAGGCTGATGCGCCGATTCCTTGACGTGCAGTTCCTTGCGCCCGTAACGGGTATGCTTGTCCTCATGCTTGCCGTGTTTGCCGGGCTTTTCTGCCACGGTTGCCACTGCGCTGGCCGCTGCGGCCTGCTCCAGTGCGGCGCGCGCGGCAGCCTCTGCCGCTTCCGCGGCCTCAGCCTCGGCCCGCTGCTGTTCGATCGCTTTTTGCGCCGCTTCCACCTCCTGCAGGCTCTTTTCGTAGGCTTTCTTTTCGGCCTCGGCGCGAGCGGCCTCTTCGGCGGCTGCTTTCTGTGCCTCGACTTCTGCCTGGGCCGCTTCTTCGGCCTGCCTGGCCGCTGCTTCAACCTCTTGCTGCGCCAGCATAGTTTCCTGCTCGGCCGCGGCTTCCGCTTCCTGCTGCTGCTTGACTTCCTCGGCTTCGATATCGGCGCGACGCACGTAGGTGCGTTTCTTACGCACCTCGACGTTGATCGTCTTGGTGGTCGTGTTTCGACCCGAAGTACCGGCTACCCTCAGCTCGCTTTTACTCTTGCGCCGCAGAGTGACTTTTTTTGGCCCCGCGGACTCTTCCTTGCCATGGCTAGAGCGCAACGATTCCAGCAGCTTCATTTTATCCTCGTCGGAAATGGGATCGTCGGCACTGCTGATCTCGACGCCAGCGGTTTTCAATTGATCCAGCAATTTCTCGACATTGACGCCGATGACTTCTGAAAGTTGTTTAGCTGTTACATTTGCCATGATTACCTGTCCACATGCGTAGTTTGCCGAAAGCCGCTACCAAAAACCTACTCGGCCTCTGCTTCTGCGAACCAGGGTTCGCGCGCTTTCATGATAAGCTTGCCCGCGAACTCGGCATCGATGCCTTCGATTTCCTCGAGCTCATCGGTCGATTGTTCGGCGAGATCTTCCATCGTACAAATACCCAGGCGCGATAACTTGTGCGCCAGCTCGCTGGTCATGTATTCCATATTTAGCAGATCGTCCTGGGGCTCGCCCGCCTCGGCGGTTTCTTCGCGCGCGATCGCCATGGTCAACAGGGCATCGCGTGCGCGGCCGCGCAGTTCCTGCACGATTTCTTCATCGAACTCCTCGATCTCGTTGAGTTCCGACTCCGGGATATAAGCAACTTCATCGATCGTGGTTAAACCTTCCTGCACCAGGATAATCGCAACCTCCTCGTCGACATCGAGCTGGCTCATGAAGTTTTCTACCAGCTGGCGCGACTCGCCTTCGGCTTTCTCTTCAGCGGCAGACTCGTCCATGACGTTGAGCGTCCAGCCGGTTAACTGGCTGGCAAGCTTGATATTCTGTCCGCCGCGGCCGATAGCCTGCGACAGTTTCTCTTCCGGCACCGCGATATCCATCGAATGGGCTTCCTCGTCGATGACGATAGAAGTCACTTCGGCCGGCGACATCGCGTTGACCGCGAACTGGGCCGGGTTTTCATCCCACAGGATAATGTCCACGCGTTCCCCCGCGAGTTCGTTGGAAACCGACTGCACCCGCGAGCCCCGCATTCCGACGCAGGCGCCGACCGGATCCATGCGCGGGTCATTGCTCTTGACCGCAATCTTGGCGCGCATCCCGGGATCGCGTGCCGCCGAGATAATTTCGATCAGGTCCTGACCAACCTCGGGCACCTCGAGCTTGAACAGCTCCACCAGAAACTCGGGGGCGGTGCGGCTGATAAACAACTGTGGGCCGCGTACTTCCGAGGCAATCTTGTAAAGGTAACCTCGCACACGATCTCCCGGGCGAACCGATTCGCGCGGAATCATTTCCTCGCGCGGGATAAAGCCCTCGGCATTGTCGCCCAGATCGACATAAACGTTGCCGCGCTCGACTCGTTTGACCTGACCCATGACCAGCGAACCTTCACGATCGGCATAGGCATCGATGACCTTGCGCCGCTCGGCCTCGCGCACTTTCTGCACGATAACCTGCTTGGCGGTCTGCGCGGCGATACGCCCGAACTCCACGGATTCGATCTGTTCCTCGATAAAATCACCGAGTTCGATGTCCGGCTGATCGAGTTGTGCCGCTTCCAGCGTGATCTGGCGCAACGGCTCTTCCAGCCCGCCATCTTCGCCCGGCTCGACTACTTCCCAGCGACGGTAAGTATCGTAATCACCGGTTTTACGGTCGATATCGACCCGCACTTCGATATCCTGCTGGTGTTTCTTGCGGGTCGCCGATGCCAGTGCGGCCTCGATCGCCTCAAAAATTATTTCGCGATCCACTCCCTTTTCGTTGGAGACGGTATCCGCTACTAACAGAATTTCTTTGTTTTCCATCGTCGTTACTCGCAATAAGTTCCACTTGAGCCCTGCTGTCCCTGGCAGGGCTTCCGATTTATAACTCGCCGACCAGGTTAGCCCTGGCAATATCGGCATGAGGCAGACTGAAAACTTCGCCGTCTACCTCGATTTCTACCATTTTCGCGTCGGCAACACCTTGTAACCGACCCTTGAAATTTTTGCGTCCGTCGACGCCGACCGCCATCTTGATCTTCGCGGTACTGCCTGCATAACGCTCAAAGTCCGCCAGTTTGAACAGAGGCCTGTCGATGCCCGGCGACGAAATCTCGAGGTCATAGGCCTGCTTGATAGGTTCCTCGACATCGAGAATGCCGCTGATCTGGTGGCTTATCGACGCACAATCGTCGATGCTAACGCCTTCGTCACGATCGATATAGACGCGCAAGGTGCCGTGGCCACCACCACCCACGAACTCGACGCCGACCAGTTCGTAACCCATCGACTCGATCACCGGTTCGAAAAGCGGCGTTAAATCCTGCAACTGTATCGCCTCCGGAAAACCAATAAAAAAGGCCCAACCGGGCCTTTTAACTGACTACTGACTGCTTCTGGATTAGCTCCATCTATAGCCAGTTAAATTTGATCTCTGAGTCACTCAAAAAGAGTTGGTAGCGGGGGCAGGATTTAACCGAGCCGCGCAGGTCTACGACCTTCGAAGCTGCCCTCAGGGACCTGCTTCCGATACCAACGAGAGTTGGTAGCGGGGGCAGGATTTGAACCTACGACCTTCGGGTTATGAGCCCGACGAGCTACCAAGCTGCTCCACCCCGCATCAGAGGCGCAGACTAGCTAAATGAAAGAATGCAGTAGGCCATCAAGGTCGACGGGAACATACCCAGCAGTATCAGGCTGAGACTGTTGGCGCTGAGCAACAGTTTGACGTCGAGGGCTTCCTTGATGGTGGTAGTCTGTTCGGGAAGCGGCTGGTCGAAATACATGACCTTGATCACGCGCAGATAGTAGAACAGACCAATAACCGAGAACAGCACCGCAACCACGGCAAGCCAGATCATGTCGATCTGCACCACCGCCTGCAGTACGCTGAGCTTGGCATAAAATCCGACGGTTGGCGGCACCCCGGCCATCGAGAACATCGCAATCGCCAGCAGCGCCGCGTACCAGGGATTGCTGTCGTTCAGGCCCGACAGGTCACTGATGTTTTCGGCCTCGAAGCCCTTACGATTCAATACCAGCAGCACGCCGAACGCGACCGAGGCGGTGATTGCATAGGTGATGGTATAAAACATCGCCGAGGCGTAACCGTTGGCGGTGGCCGACAAAATGCCGAGCAGGATGAAACCGACATGGGAAATAGTCGAATAGGCCAGCATGCGTTTAAAGTTAGTCTGTGCGATGGCGATGACGTTTCCGATCGCCATCGAAGCAATTGCCAACGCAAGCAGCATCTGCGACCAGTCGACCTGTAAATCACCGAGCCCGTCGACCAGCAGCCTGATCGCCATCGCAAAGCCGGCGATCTTGGGGGCCGTGCCGATGAACAGCGTCACCGAAGTCGGCGAACCCTGGTAGATATCGGGCAACCACATATGAAACGGCACGGCGCCCAGCTTGAACGACAGACCGACCACGATGAAGGTCAGCGCGAAGCCGAGCGCAACCGGATGCTGCGCAAATTCAGAGCTAATCGTAGCCGCCACCTGGTTGAGATCGAGCGAACCGGTGATGCCGTAGAAGATCGAAATACCGTAAAGCAGCAACCCGGAGGCCATCGCACCGAGCACAAAGTACTTCATCGCCGATTCCGAAGCGGACAACGAGTTACGCTTGAACGCGATCATCGCGTAAAGCGACAGCGACAATAGCTCGAGCCCCAGGTAGACCAGCAGGAAGGAGTGGGCCGATATCATGACCATCATACCGAGCGTGGCGAACAGCCCGAGTACATAGTACTCACCCTTGTAGATATCGTTGTCGACCAGGTAATCGCGTGAATAGACGAACACCAGGATGGTGACGGCGCAGGTTGCAATCTTGAGCACGACCGCCAGCTGGTCGAGCACGAAGGTACCGCCGAAACTGCTGACCGCATCGACCGGTGCAACCGCGATCACGGCCGCGATCACGAGCGCCAGGGTCGCTACCGACAACAGCAGCGTGAAACCGCGCTTTTCCTGCGGCAGAAACAGATCGACCAGCAGCACCAGGCAAGTCATCGCCAGCATTACCATCTCGGGTAAGGCCGGTATCAAGTCAGGCTGTACGAATTCGGCGGTCATATCTTGGGATTCGCAATGTGGTTGAGGAGGTTATCGATAGTCGGGTGCATGACTTCGACCAGCGGGTCGGGCCACAGGCCGAGGGCCAGTACCGCCAGCGCCAGTATCGCCAGGAACAGGAATTCGCGCTTGTTGATATCGGTAAGCGCGGCAACGTTGTCGTTGGCGACCTCACCGTAGATCACGCGTTTGACCATCCACAGGGTATAGGCGGCGCCGAGGATCAGCGTCAGTGCCGCGAGGAAGGCGATCCAGAAACTGGCCTTGAAGCTCGCCAGGATAACCATGAACTCGCCGACGAAACCCGAGGTGCCCGGCAGCCCCGCATTCGACATCGCGAAGAAAACCATGAAGGCGGCGAACACCGGCATGGTGTTGGCGACTCCGCCGTAATCGGCGATCTGGCGGCTATGCATGCGGTCGTACATGACGCCAACGCACAGGAACAGCGCCCCCGAAATGAACCCGTGGGAAACCATTTGCACCATTCCGCCCTCCAGCGCTAGCGCTGCGCCCTGCTCGCCGTAACCCGAGTTGACGATGCGGAACACGATAAAGAAACCCAGGGTAACGAAACCCATGTGCGCAATCGACGAGTAGGCGATCAGCTTTTTCATATCGCGCTGCACCAGGGCGACGAAACCGATATACACCACCGCGGTCAGCGACATCGTAATTATCAGCCAGTCGAGTTCGGCGCTGGCGTCCGGCGTAATCGGCAGGCTAAAGCGCAGGAAGCCGTAACCGCCGATCTTCAGCATGATCGCCGCCAGGATAACCGAGCCACCGGTCGGCGCTTCGACGTGCGCGTCCGGCAACCAGGTATGCACCGGCCACATCGGCACCTTGACCGCGAAGGCCACCAGGAAAGCAAGGAAAATCAGCACCTGCTCGGTGAGCGACAGTCTCAGATGGTGAAAATCGAAAATCGCGAAACTGCCGGATAGGGTATACATATAGATCAGCGCTACCAGCATCAGCACCGAACCGATAAAGGTATAGAGGAAGAACTTCAACGTCGCGTAGATCCGGTTGGCTCCGCCCCAGACGCCGATAACCAGGAACATGGGTATCAGCATGGCCTCGAAGAAGATGTAAAACAGCACCGCGTCGAGCGCCGCGAAGGTACCGATCATAAAACCTTCCATGATCAGAAACGCCGCCATGTACTGCGATGCCCGATACTGGATAACTTCCCAGGCCGAGATTATGACAATGACCGTGGTAAAGGAGGTCAGCAGGATAAGCGGCATCGAGATGCCGTCGATCCCGAGGTAATACTCGATGTTGAACGCCGCTATCCACGGCTGGCGCTCGACGAACTGCATCAGGTGGGTTTCGGTATTGAATTGCGTATACAGCGGCAGCGTCAGCAGAAAGGTGACGATCGACACCACCAGCGCGATCTTGCGCGCACCCGACGGCTCCCGGTCGCCGGCGAACAGCACCAGGATGCCGCCGAGAATCGGCGTCCAGATCGCAAGGCTCAATAATGGCCAGTCAGCGTACATATTTTAACGTTTACCCTTGTTATTTTTTTGCTTTAGCCCAGTACAACCCATCCCAGCAACAGGATCAGCCCCGAAATCATCGCAAATGCGTAATGATTCAAATAACCGGTTTGCACGTGGCGCACCACGCCGGAAACCCAGCCGACCAGGCGCGCGCTGCCGTTCACGACGAGACCGTCGATCATCAACGCGTCACCCAGGCGCCACAGTACCTGCCCCACTCCCCTGGCGGTGGCGGCAAAAACGATCTCGTTGAAACGATCGAAGTAGTACTTGTTGTCCAGAATGCGGTAAGGCAGTGCGAGCTTTTGTTTGAACTGCGCCGCCATTTCCGGCTTCTTGAGATACAGGTACCAGGCCGCAACCACACCGGCAGCAGCCAGGTAAACCGCGGGGCCGGCAAACCCGTGCAGCACGAAGTTAAACGAACCATGAAACGCCGCGCCGACCGCCGCCATCGCACCGTGGTCTTCGAACACCAGGATGATCACCGACGGAATCGCGAGCGCGATCAGTGGCGCGGTCACCACCCACGGCGTTTCGTGCAGGTGCTCGCGCGTATGCTTATCCATGCGCTCCGAGCCATGAAACACCAGGAAAAACATACGGAAGGAATAAAACGCAGTCACGAAAACGCCTAGCAGGACGCAGAGATAGGCATAGCCGGCACCCGGAATGTCCGCGTTCTGGGTGGCGATTAAAATAGCGTCCTTGGAAAAGTATCCCGAGAATCCGGGGAACCCGATCAACGCCAGGGAGCCGATCAACGATACCCAGTAGGTGATCGGCATGTATTTCTTTAGACCACCCATCTTGCGGATATCCTGCTCGTGGTGCATCGCGATAATGACCGAGCCCGCGGCCAGGAATAGCAGGGCCTTGAAGAAAGCGTGGGTCATCAGGTGGAATATCGCCGCCGAGTAGGCCGAAGCGCCGAGCGCGACGGTCATGTAGCCCAGCTGCGATAGCGTCGAGTAGGCTACCACGCGCTTGATGTCGTTTTGCACGATACCGACCAGCCCCATGAAAAACGCCGTGGTGGCACCGATTACGATCACCACCGAAAGCGCCGTCGTCGACAGTTCGAACAGCGGCGACATGCGCGCGACCATGAAGATACCGGCGGTAACCATGGTGGCCGCATGGATCAGGGCAGATATCGGCGTCGGACCTTCCATCGAGTCCGGCAGCCAGACGTGCAGCGGCACCTGTGCCGACTTACCCATGGCGCCGACGAACAACAGGATGCAGGCCAGCGTAATCACCGACCAGTCAACCCCCGGAATCACCTGCATGGTTGCGTCTAGCATCGCGTCGGCGCGGTCGAAAACTTCGTAGTAATCCAGCGACCCGGTAAACATCAGCACCACCGCAATGCCGAGCAGAAATCCAAAATCCCCGACGCGGTTGACCAGGAACGCCTTCATGTTGGCGTAGATCGCGGTCTCGCGTTTGAACCAGAAGCCGATCAGCAGGTAGGACACCAGCCCCACCGCTTCCCAGCCGAAGAACAGTTGCAGGAAATTGTTCGACATGACCAGCATCAGCATCGAAAAGGTAAACAACGAGATATAGCTGAAGAAGCGCTGGTAGCCGTCGTCGTCATGCATGTACCCGATGGTATAGACATGGACCGCGAGCGATACCCCGGTGACGACCGACATCATCAGTGCGGTCAGGCCATCGATCAGGAATCCGACTTCGAAGCGGATCCCGTCACTGACCATCCAGGTGTATACCGACTGGTTATAGACGGCAGCGCCGTCGAAGGCGACGTCCTTGAGTACCACCAGGGATAGCAGAAACGATATACCGACACCCATTATCGTTACCCAATGCGCACCGCCACGGCCGATCTGCTTGCCGAAAAATCCGGCAATTACGGCGCCCGCCAGCGACGATAGCGGAATAGCAAGATAAATGGATTCCATGTCTACCATTTCAGCTCCTTGATATCCTCGACGTTGATCGAACGCTTGTTGCGGAACAGCACTACCAGGATCGCGAGTCCAATGGCGGCCTCCGCGGCGGCGACCGTGAGAATGAAGAACACGAAAACCTGGCCGGCGAGATCATCGAGATAATGCGAAAAGGCAATGAAATTCAGGTTAACCGAGAGCAGCATCAACTCGATAGACATCAACAGGATGATGATATTCTTGCGGTTGATGACGATGCCGGCGATCGAAATGCTGAACAGGACCGCCGCGAGAATCAGGTAATGACTGAGCGTCAAGGTCATCATTACTTATCCTCCGACGGCATCTTTACGATGCGCAGCCGGTCTGACTTGCGCACCCTGATTTGTTCGGAGGGATT
>JAACFA010000115.1 GCA_009937625.1 Gammaproteobacteria bacterium
GCGTCACCACGGGCAGCAACCTCACGCGGCGCGAGGCCCGACCCGACCCGCGCCAGGTCGCGCGCGTCATGCCACGAGTGCGCGAGGCGATTGCCATAGACAAGGAATTGTTGCGTGAACCCTGGATGGGCCGGCGCCCGACGGTGCCGGATACGCTGCCGATAATCGGGCCGGCGCCGCGTCACCAGAACCTGTGGCTGGCGTTTGCGCATTCGCACATGGGGCTGACGATGGGACCAATCAGCGGTGTGCTGATTGCCAACTTCGTCGAGGGCAAGCCGCAGCCGTTTTCACCTGACGCCTGTAATCCGGGCCGATACCTCTAGGCTAGCTGAATTTATTCAGGCTTCTGACCGCCGACGAGCGGCCCAGCATTTGGCGGAAATTGGCAATTTCGCCTCGTTTGTACTCGGTGGCTTCCACCAGCGCCTGCTGAAAATCTTCCGACTTGAGAATGGAAATAAAACGCTCGACAACACTGGCTGGTGGCTCATAGGGTAGTTCGCAGGCGTGTTTGTACTGGTTGCTGGCCTCGGTCGAGATCTCGTCTGTCGTCGGCGTATTATCGACCAGGTCGAAGGCCATGTGCATGCTGAACGGGGCGCTGGTAATGCAACGATGTGGCACGCCGGCTCGCACGTACAGGGCATCCCCGGGACGCATGCTGATTTCGTGCATCACCGGCCCCAGCTGCTGGTCGTCCTGGTTCTGGATGCCGGCGTAGCGTCGCTGCTGCGGCTTGAACAATTGCCAGGTTTTCTTGCCGGCCAGTTGCACTACCAACACGTCGTCGGCATCGCAATGACCTTCATAGGCTTCGTTGTTCTGCTGGGAAAAGAACACCACGCTATTGGCCATGACGCAGGGCAGGGATTCGTCGAGCCGGGCGACGAACTCGTTGACGCCAGCGTCGAGGATATCGATGCCCTCGAGCACGACCGCCGCGCCCCGGGTGATTGCGTCGTTCAGGCTTTCCTTGTCCATGAAATCGAGCTTGCGTCCCTGAACCGTCTTGTAGAAGCAGTTCTTTTCGAGTTCGACGCGTTTACCATCGAGATTGACGTGCACCCACTCGGGCCGTAGCAGCGGATTGTTGAGATGACGCTGCAAATCGCTCACCGTGAAAAAGCCGGGATTATTGATAACCCCTGCGCCATGAGTGAACTCCAGGGGCGGATTTTGACGCTGCTTGCGATAAAAATCGAGTAGCGCTTGCAGCTCCTTGTGTAGTTTCTGTTTCATGGCGAAATCTCTTTAGTTCGTATCAAAGTGCCTGGTTTTTAGTTCGGGAAAGCCGGAATCGGCGCTGCCTGTCGTTCACTGAAAGTGAAAGCGAGCGTGCTCCGGGGGCAACGGCGTTTTTCCGAGAATGAAATCGGCCGCGCGCGCCGCGATCATCTGGGTCGGCGCGTTCAGGTTGCCGCTAACGATAGCCGGCATCACCGAGGCGTCGACGACGCGTAATCCTTCCAAGCCGTGTACTTTCATTTCGGCGTCGACCACCGAGTTTTCGTCCTTGCCCATCCGGCAACTGCAGCTGGGATGATAATCGGTTGACGCGGTAGCACGTATCCAGTCTTCGATATCGGATTCTGCCTTAACCTCGGGCATCGGGTCGATGCGTTCGCCGCGAAAAGCGATAAACGCCGGCTGCATGATCAACTGGTTGATCTTGTGAAAACCCTCCACCAGTTCGCGCAAATCCTGGGCCTTGGACAGGTAATTGAAATGCGCCGCGGGCCGGTCTAGCGGATTGGCCGAGGTAAGCGCGATATGGCCCGAACTCGCGGGTCGCAACTGGTCGACCTGCAGCGTGAAACCCTGCGACAGGACGATTTTACGACCGCGGTACTTCGCTGAAATTGGCGCGAAGTGATACTGCAGGTTGGGATAGTCGACGCTGTCGTTACCTCGAATCAATCCCCCGGCTTCCCAGATGTTGGACGCACCGAATCCGTCCTTGCTGGTCAACCAGCGCATACCGATCTTCATCTTGTTCCATGGCTGATTGATGCGGTGATAGGTGATCGGCTGCGTGCAGCGCCAGGTGCAGTGAATTTTCAGATGGTCCTGCAGGTTTTGCCCGACCGCAGGCATTTCGTGACGCAGCGTGATGCCGTGCTTCTCGAGCTCTGCCGCCGGCCCTATGCCCGACAGCATCAGCACCTGCGGCGACTTGATCGCGCCGCAGGACAGGATCACCTCGCGTCGGGCACGAATTACCTGCACCTTGCCCTGATGCTGGAAGCGGACGCCGGTGGCACGGTGGTTATCCAGCAGGATTTGCTCGACCAGGGCGTGGGTTACCAGTTCCAGGTTGGGGCGCGTCAGCGCGGGCTTTAGATGCGCCACCGCGGCGCTGCAGCGGCGGCCGTCGCGGATGGTGCTGTCGAGCCGCGCCAGGCCCTCGGGTTGGTAACCGTTGAGATCGTCGGATCTGCCCTGCTTGGAGGTTTCACCGGCAGTCAGGAAGGCGTCGAACAGCGGATTCTCGAGTTTGGCGCGGGCGACGCCGAGCGGGCCGCTGTCGCCGCGCCATTCGCTGGCGCCGCGCTCGGAAGTTTCACCCGCTTTGAAATAGGGCAGGCAATCGGCGTAACTCCAGCCATCGAGGCCGAGTTCGTCGTTCCAGCGGTCGTAATCCAACGGGTGCCCGCGCATGTAGACCATCGCATTAATCGACGAGGAGCCCCCCAATACCTTGCCGCGCGGCAGCTCGACCTTACGCTGATCGAGTTCGGCCTCGCCCTCGGTTTCGTAGTTCCAGTTGATCGAAGGGTCCTTGTAAACGCTATGCACGCCGGCGGGAATGTGGATCATCAGCTTGCGATCCATGCCGCCTGCTTCCACGATCAACACCGAGTATTCACCGCTCTCGCTGAGGCGATTCGCGAGCACGCAGCCGGCCGAGCCGGCGCCCAGGATAATGTAGTCGTATTCGGCTTTCATGCGCAGAGCATCGCAACTGTATCGAGACAGGTCAATCCCTAATGGCAGCTGACTCCGATTACCTGTGGCGCGGCGGGCGAGTAATTTGATGCGCATCGCGGCGGGCATGCAAATAAGGCGAGCCGGATAGCAAAAAGCTTGGATGCGGTTATGGCTTCGAATATGATCGCCGCTAGAACCAGACACCGGGCTCACATGAGCGAAATTTACGATTTCGGTCGACTGATCGATCGCAGCAATGCCACCAGCGCCAAGTGGGAAAAGTACCGTGGTCGCGATATTTTACCGATGTGGGTGGCGGACACCGATTTCGCGGTATTGCCCGAAATCCAGCAAGCGCTGCATCGCCGCGCCGATCATCCGGTGTTCGGTTACGGGCATACGCCGCAACACCTGATCGAGGTGCTGGTAGAGCGCATGCAGCGGCTGTACCAGTGGCAGATCGATCCCGACTGGCTGGTGTTTCTGCCCGGTATCGTCGGCGCGCTGTTCCTCGCCTGTCGCGCAACCGGCAAGCCCGGCGACGAAGTCTATCGGCCGGCGATCATTTACCCGCCGTTCGTCAAGGCGCCGCAGATGAATGCGCAAGTCGACCTGCCGGTGCCGATGTGTATGCGGCAGGATCGCATGGTCATCGATCTGGATTGGCTCGAGCGGCAGCCCACGCGTCCGGGCCAGTTGCTGTTGCTGTGCAATCCGCAAAACCCGGGCGGCGCGATTTACCGCGAAAGTGAATTACGCCGCATTGCAGAGATCGTCATCCAGCGGGACATGCTGCTGTGCTCGGATGAAATTCACTGCGACCTGATTCTTGACCCGGACAAAAAGCATATCCCGATTGCGTCGCTGGGTCCTGAAATCGAGCAGCGCAGTATCACCCTGATGGCGCCGAGCAAGACCTTCAATCTTGCCGGGCTTGGCTGCGCCTTCGCGATCGTGCGGCAGCCGGAATTGCGTGCGCAGATGAAGGTTAGTCCCTACATCGTGCCGCACGTCAATGTCATGGGCCTGGCCGCGGCCGAGGCGGCCTACGAGTTCGGCGACGAGTGGGTGCGCCAGCAGTGCGCTTACCTGGCTGGTAACCGGGATTACCTGATCGACGCGATCAACCGTATCCCGGGTTTGCGCATGGGGCCGGTCGAGGCTACCTACCTGGCCTGGATCGACGTCTCTGCGCTCGGGCTCGAAGACCCGATGACGTTCTTCGAAAACGCGGGCGTCGGCATGTCGCCGGGGCGCGATTTTGGCGACGATGATTTCATGCGGCTAAATTTCGGTTGCCCTCGCAGTCGCGTCGAACAGGCGGTGGCGCGCATCCGAAAAGCCGTCGAATCGCTGGCCTAGCGTCCTTCAGGGCGACTCGATGCCGCGCCAACGGCATGTCGTAATTGTCTTTTCTTAGGTCGTTCTTGTTCGGCGCCAGGCGCGCGGTTTCCGATATTCTTTTGCATCTTCACGCGGGGTAGGGCCTCAAACGGTGCCCCGCCTGGTAAAATACAGAACAAGGCGGATTGATCAATGGCGATTCCTTCTCATGTAAAATTTCTGGTCATCGGTGCGGGTATACACGGTCTCAGTACCGCTTTCCACCTGGCGCAACAGCTCAAGGCGCAGGGCAAGGGTGACGGGCGCGATATCCTCGTGGTCGACAAGGGCGGGATCGCCGCGGGCGCGTCCGGCATCGCCTGTGGCGTGGTACGCAACAATTACTTCCAGCCGGCCATGCGCGAACTGATGGCGCATAGCGTTAGCGTCTGGGAGACCGATCCCGAGGGTTATAGCTATCACCCGGTCGGCTACATGCAAATCAGCCCGGAAAGCATGCACGAAGACGTCGCCAGCATCGCGCGCCAGCAAAAGGAAATCGGCTACGAGTCGACCTTTATCGAAGGTGAAAAGGAATCCGCGGAATACATGAAGACCCTGTTCCACGACTGGCAGGCCAAAGGCATCACCTCGGTGCTGCACGAAAAACGCGGCGGCTACGCGAATAACACCAAGGCGATGTACGCGCTTGCGACCAAGGCGGAAAACGAGGGCGTGCGCATCCTGACCGGCTGCACCGTCACCGGCTTTAAAAGCGATTCCGCTGGCGGCGCGGTGCGGGCGGTGGAAACCGACAAGGGTGAGATCGCCTGCGACCAGGTGGTTATCGGCGCGGGTCCCTGGGCCAAGACCGTGTGGGACATGCTCGAGTTGCCGAAGACCATCAGTATCAAGGGCGCCGACGGCACGATGCACGATAACGTGCCGATGTGGATTTACTGGTCGCTGCAGGAAGGCACCCTCGGGGTCGATCCGGAGCTGCAGAAAACCAACGATGGCAAGTTCCCGCCGGTGATCCACGTCGACAGCAACGAGCCGCTGTACTCGGATTTCGACGGTAGCCTGATCACGGACCAGATGTGGGGTATCTACTACAAGCCCGACTTTCACTTCGGCGGCATCCAGGGCGGTGCCGCGCCTTACGCCATCGATACCGACCCGGACGATGTCGCGGTCGATCCCTACGGCGTCGATTCGCCCGATTTCGTGGTCGGCGAGGATTTCGCGCACATGTGGACCTCGGCACTGGCGCACTGCCAGAAGCGGTTCGAGGGCCAGTTCGAGTATTACAAGAACGAACCGTCGGGCGGCATCGGCTCGTTTACCCCGGACAGTTTCCCGGTATTCGACGTATTTCGCGAAAACTGCTACCTGATCGCCGATTCCAATCATGGCTACAAGATGCTCGGCGTCGGCAAGCTGGTGGCCGAGGAACTGTGCGGGCAGAAGAGTTCGCTGCTCGAACCGTTCCGCTTTTCGCGCTATGCCGAAGGCAAGCTGCACCCGGTATCGAACAGCCCGTTTCCCTGGTCATGACAACAAACTGTTGTCATCCCGGAATTCGCGCAGCGAATACCCGGGATCTCGCAACGAATCCACGATGTTCGTTCACTGGTTCGACATCGGTTAGAAGATAAATACTCCGTTATTCGCCTGCACTCCCGGTGCAGGCATTTTTTGCCAGTAGTCGAGCGCAGCCGCCGCAGGCGATGATTAACTCTGGATTAGCGCAGTAAATCGAGTCCTTGAACCCGTAACCGGTGGCCGTGATTTCAGGTCTGTGCGAAATGGGGCCGGGTGCGGTTGGCAAAGGCCACTAGCGACAGCATGACAGGCACTTCGACCAGCACGCCGACGACGGTGGCGAGCGCGGCGCCCGAGTTCAGGCCGAACAGGCTAATCGCGACGGCCACCGCGAGTTCGAAGAAATTGGAGGTGCCGATCAGCGCGGCCGGCGCCGCGGTGTCGAACGGAACGCGCCACAGGTAGGCCCAGCCGTAGGCGACGGCAAAGATGGCGTAACTCTGGATCAGCAGCGGGATCGCGATCAGCAAGATGACCATCGGTTTGTCGATGATGGTCTGCGCCTGGAACCCGAAAAGCAGTACCACAGTGGCCAGCAATCCCATGACCGAGAAGGGCTTGATCTTCGCGGTGAAATCCGCGATGTGCTCGTGGTTGCCCTTGTTGTCCAGCATCTTGCGCGTCATGTAACCCGCTGCCAGCGGAATCACCACGTACAGGATCACCGACAGCAGCAGCGTCTCCCAGGGCACCACGATATCGGTCACGCCGAGCAGCAACGCCGCGATCGGCGCGAATGCGAACACCATGATGATGTCGTTGATCGAGACCTGTACCAGCGTGTAATTTGCGTCGCCGCGCACCAGCTGGCTCCAGACGAACACCATCGCGGTGCAGGGGGCAACCCCCAGCAGGATCATGCCGGCGATGTATTCGCGGCCGGTTTGGGCATCGATCAGTCCGGCAAACACGTGCTCGAAGAACAGCACGCCGAGCGCCGCCATGGTAAAGGGCTTGATCAGCCAATTGACTACCAGCGTGATACACAGGCCGCGTGGCTTCTTGCCGACATCCTTGATCGAGGCGAAATCAACGTTGACCATCATCGGGTAAATCATGATCCAGATGAGCACCGCGACCACCAGATTGACGCTGACGTACTCGATGCCGGCAACCAGCTGGAAGAGTTGCGGCAGTATCAGGCCGCCGCCCACGCCGGCCGCGATGCATAGTGCCACCCACAGTGACAGATAACGTTCGAAACTGCCCATTATTGTTTCGCTTCCACTTCTAGTTTATGGAGTCGGGATACTGCTAGCAGCAGCCAGAATCCGATTTCGCGGTCTCGGGTTCCGGGCGGCCACAGCAGGCCGAATCGGGGTTGGCATTCTTGACGGTATCGGTGCCGTAAACCGGGCTTTCGCCGAGCGTCAGAAAGGTTTCCCAGGCAATGCTGTCGGGATCGAAGGTCCAGCTCTTCTCCGAGTTGGCGTAGCAGCAGGTGGTCGTGCCCTCTTCGATGACCGGCGCGCCGGCGGTTTTCAGGCGCGAATAGACTTCACCGAGTTCGTCGTCGTTTTCGACCTGAATGCCGAGATGGTCGAGCCCCTTGCGCTGACCGCGGGTGGTGATGGCAAAGTTGACGCGCGGGTCTTCCAGCATCCACTTGGCGTAATCTTCCTTCAGCACCGTGGGCTCCGCATCGAACAATGAATTATAGAAACCGACGGATGAATCGAGATCGGAAACAGAAATATTAACGTGCAGTCGTTTCATGAATTTACTCCACTTGATTTGGTTGGGACGCAACATCGGGGCAGCAGGCTTTCCAGCACCGGCAGGCATACCTCGGGACTGCCCTGGCAGCATTCTTCCATCAGGAAAGTGAACAGTGCGCGGGTGCCGTCGAAGTCGATACTGTAGATGATCGAACGGCTTTCGCGCCTGGAGTTGACCAGGCCGGCGTTAACCAGTGTCGACAGGTGCGTAGACAGCGTGTTGTGCGGAATATCCAGCGCATCGGCAATACGCCCGGCGGCCATGCCCTCAATGCCACTGCGTACCAGCAGTCTAAAGGCCTTGAGTCTGGATTCCTGCGATAGCGCGCTGAGCGCCTTCGCTGCCTTAGATATGTCCATTTGTCGACGATAATCGACATATTGTCTCAAATCAAGCGTTTTCATCGTCCCGGTTCCAATTTGCGCATGAGCATGTCGGCTTGCCGGATTCAATGTGTCAGGTGGTAAATCCTTGGCGACAAGCTGCGCAAGAAATAATAAGATCGGACCTCAATGGCAGTTACCTAATTGAGTCATCCCCGCGCAAGCGGGGATCTTGAGACAGCTAGAAAGCGGATATCGCAAGATTCTGATATGTCGGACCGCCGCGTGCGCGGGAACGACTTCTTACACGCTCGGTATGTGCCATTGAAATCAGGTCTTTACAACAGGTGTTTTCATGACCGAGAAATTCGATTACATCATCGTCGGCGCCGGCTCGGCCGGTTGCGTGCTCGCCAACCGCCTCAGCGCGGACCCGGACACCACGGTTGCGTTGCTCGAGTTCGGCGGCAGCGACAGCAGCATCTTTATCCAGATGCCGACCGCGCTGTCGATCCCGATGAACATGAAGAAGTACAATTGGTTTTACGAATCGGAACCGGAGCCTTATCTCGACAACCGGCGCATGCATTGTCCGCGCGGCAAGGTGCTGGGTGGATCCTCCTCGATCAACGGCATGGTTTACGTGCGCGGACACGCACTGGATTTCGACGAGTGGGAGAACCAGGGTGCGCAGGACTGGGGATACCGTCATTGCCTGCCTTATTTCAGGAAAGCCGACAACTGGGCTTTCGGTAGCGACGATTATCGCGCGCAGGACGGGCCGCTGGCGGTGAATAACGGCAATAATATGTACAACCCGCTGTACCGCGCCTTTATCGAGGCCGGCGAGCAGGCGGGGTACATGAAAACCGCCGATTACAACGGGCGTCAGCAGGAGGGCTTCGGTCCGATGCACATGACGGTCAAAGACGGCGTGCGCTGGTCGACCGCCAACGCCTACCTGAAACCGGCGCTGGATCGCCCCAATCTGAAAGTGATCACCGGTGCACTCAGCCAGCGTATTGTGCTCGAGGGTAAACGCGCTAGCGGCGTCGAGTTCGTTCGTGATGGCGGCAAGCAAATCCTGGGTGCAAACCGCGAAGTCATTCTGAGCGCGGGGCCGATTGCCTCGCCGCATTTACTGCAACTCTCCGGCATCGGGCCGGGCGCGGTGCTGCAGCAGGCCGGAATCGAGGTGATTCACGATTTACCCGGGGTCGGAGAAAACCTGCAGGACCACCTCGAGTTCTATTTCCAGTTTCGTTGTCATAAACCGATCACGCTCAACGCCGAGCTCAATCCCT
>JAACFA010000116.1 GCA_009937625.1 Gammaproteobacteria bacterium
CACATAACAGCTTAATTAAAAGGTCTTCGACCTTTAATAGTTATTAGCAGGTAGATCTGATAATTTCTTGGGTTGATTTTGGGTTGGTAAATGTTGCTGATTTCCATGAGTATATTTTTACTAGTTTTTTGTAGATCCTATTATCAGGTATTTGACCTGATAATACCCTTGAATTGTTGAGTCAGGTTGTTATGGTAGATAGGAATAGTTTAACGAAAGGACTCGTACTATGGCCAATGTTTCCCGCAAGTCGTCCCCGTTTCTTGATTCTATTTCCGATTTTATGGCGGTGCGTCGTTACAGTAAGCGCACGATACGCTCGTATATTTACTGGATCAGGTATTTCATCGTCTATCAAAAAATGCGCCATCCCCGTGAAATGGGGGCTGCGGAGGTCGAACAGTTCCTTACCTATCTGGCGGTTCAGAAAACCGTCTCGACCGCGACCCAAAAGATCGCGTTGAATTCTTTGGCTTTCCTCTACAAGCGCGTACTCGAGCAACCCCTTGGGAACCTGGGGCAGTTCAATCGCGCACGCAGGCAGGCCAGCTTACCAGTGGTATTGAATCGGCTGGAAGTAGCGCGTTTGTTACAGCATCTCACTGGAATTCCGCGGTTAGTGGCCTCGTTGCTTTATGGGTCCGGGCTACGCCGGTCTGAAGCCGTCCGCTTGCGCATCAAGGATATCGATTTCGACCATCATCAATTACAGATCTGGAATGGCAAAGGCTATCATCACCGTTTGACGACACTCGCGCCCGAGCTTGCACCGTTGTTGCAATCGCAAGTTGAGCGGGTCCGCTTAGTGCTCAGGGAGGATAGTCGACACCCGCAGTACGCGGGGGTCTGGATGCCGGATGCGCTGGCGCGCAAGTACCGGGAAGCTGGCAAAACGGTTGGTTGGCAATATCTGTTTCCAGCGGCAAGACTGGCTGTCGACACGGATAGTGGGCTGTTGAGGCGCCACCATATCGATGAATCGAATATCAATCGTTTTCTCAGGCGGGCCGCGCAGCAAGCCCGAATCGACAAGCGCATCACCTGTCACACGTTGCGGCATTCGTTCGCCACCCACCTGCTCGAGTCCGGGGCCGATATCCGCACGGTGCAGGAGCAGCTCGGGCATCAGGATGTCAAGACCACCGAGATTTACACACACGTGTTGAAACGCGGTGCGCGCGGCGTGCGCAGTCCGCTGAGTGACCTGAATAATGCGTGATGGATCGGCGTGGCGCGGCTATAATCCCGCCTTTGATTTCGAACGAGAACCGCTATGGCTGACGAACCCCTGGTAATCGAAACCGGCGTGCATGCACCCGACGCCAGCGTGATCTGGCTGCATGGTCTCGGCGCTGACGGGCACGATTTCGAGCCCATCATTCCCGAGCTGCGGCTCGATCCTGGGCTCAATATCCGGTTTATTTTTCCACATGCACCGATGATGCCGGTCACCATCAACCAGGGTTTCGTGATGCGCGCCTGGTACGATATCCGGACCGCGGATATCGCCAACGAGCCCGATGAAAAGGGTATTCGCGCCTCGGCCGAGCTGTTGTCTGAAATGGTAGATGCCGAGATCGAGAGCGGCATTGCGCCGGAGCGGCTCGTGCTGGCCGGTTTTTCCCAGGGTGGCGTGGTGGCGCTGCAGGCAGGGCTGCGCTATCAAAAGCAGCTCGCGGGCATTATTGCGCTATCGACCTATCTAGCGCTGGAGGATTCGCTCGAATCGGAGAAATCGGAGGCCAATGCGCAAATCCCGATCCTGCTCGCGCACGGTTCGGCGGATCCGGTGATCCCGGTCGTGCTGGCACATCGGTCGCATCAAAAACTCGAGCAGGCCGGTTACCCGGTCGAATGGCACGAATACAAGGGGATGCCGCACAGCGTATCGGAGCAGGAAATTTTCCATATCGCCGAGTGGATCGAAAAAATCCTGATTTGACGTCTTCCCAGCGTTAGCAGGTAAGACCGCTTAAAACGTCATCCCCGCCAGGTTAGCAGTCATCCCCGCCAGGTTAACAGTCATCCCCGCCAGGTTAACAGTCATCCCCGCCAGGTTAACAGTCATCCCCGCGCAAGCGGGGATCTTACAGCGAGTAGCAATTTCTAGATCCCCGCTTGCGCGGGGATGACTCAATATTCACTCGCGCGGGGGTGACTCGAAACTTGCGATCGCGGCGCCCGTGCCGGGGTCAGCCCTTGATCATCTCGCGCCCGGCATTGACCTGGAACAGCACCTGTTCGGGTGCGGTGCCGCCGGTGATATTGCGCGCGTTGAGCGAGCCTTCCAGCGTCAGCACGTCGAACACGTCCTGCTCGATGCGCGCATCGAACTGCTGCAATTCTTTGAGCGTGCAGGCGCCGAGATCCTTGCTCTTGTCGATAGCAAAGGCAACCGCCTGGCCCACCGCTTCGTGCGCGTCGCGAAACGCGGCGCCTTTCTTTACCAGGTAGTCGGCGAGGTCTGTTGCGGTGGCGTAACCCTGCTGCGCGGCCTGGTACATTTTTTCCTGGTTGACCTCGAGCGCGGGCACCATGTCGGCAAAGGCGCGCAGGCTCCCGATCAGTGTGTCGAGCGTATCGAACAGCGGCTCCTTGTCTTCCTGGTTGTCCTTGTTGTAAGACAGCGGTTGCCCCTTCATCAGCATCAGCATGCTCATCAGGTGGCCGGTCGCGCGCCCGGCCTTGCCGCGCACCAGCTCGGCGACGTCCGGGTTTTTCTTTTGCGGCATGATCGACGAGCCGGTGCAGTAGCGGTCCGGCAGCCGGATAAAATCAAATTGCGCGCTCGACCACAGCACCAGTTCCTCCGCCATGCGCGACAGATGCATCATGCAGATTGCGGCCGCGGCACAGAACTCAATCGCGAAATCGCGATCGCTGACCGCGTCGATGGAATTGCGACAGGGTATATCGAAGCCGAGGATCTCGGCGGTAAACTCGCGGTCGAGTTCGTAAGAAGTGCCGGCCAGCGCAGCGCTGCCCAGCGGCATCTGGTTCATGCGTGTGGCGCAGTCGCCGAGCCTGCCGTGATCGCGCTCCAGCATCTCGAACCAGGCCAGCATGTGATGGCCGAAGCTGACCGGCTGCGCTACCTGTAGATGGGTAAAGCCGGGCAGGATAGTGTGCGCCTCGCGCTCGGCGAGATCGAGCAGGCCGTGCTGGAAGGCGCGAATGCCTTCGCGGCAAAGCGCAATCTGGTCACGCAGGTAAAGCCGGATATCGGTCGCGACCTGGTCGTTGCGCGAGCGCCCGGTATGCAGTTTCTTGCCCGCGTCGCCGATTAGCGCGGTCAGGCGTGCCTCGATGTTCATGTGCACGTCTTCGAGCGCGACCGACCACTCGAACCGACCCTCGTCGATTTCCTCGCGGATCTGCTGCAGCCCGTACTTGATCGCGGTCAGCTCGTCGGAGCTGAGCACGCCGATGTGCTTGAGCATCATCGCATGCGCGCGCGATCCTTCGATATCGGCGTGCGCCAGGCGCCGGTCGAATGCGACCGAAGCGGTAAAGGCCTGTACGAATTCATCGGTGGGTTCGTTGAATCGCCCGCCCCACATGCGGGAATCGTTTTTGCTCATTGCTATCGGTTCTTTCGGCTTGATTCAGACGCCCATAAAACGGCAAGAAATACGGCGACACATTGCGGTGTATATTGTTGTATGCTTGCAGCGCACGACCAACAAATCAACTCTTTAATGTCCGATAATACGGAAAAAAGTATAACCGGCTCCGAAAATACGACTTACCTGCCCGATTTTTGCGATAGCGACGTTTTCCTGCGCCTGTTGCTGGTGGTCGAGTTGATCGCGATCATGTTTGCGCTGGTCAGCTACGGCGGTGAGCGGATGTTCGTGCATATCGCGCTGATCTCGGTGGCGATGCTGTGGGTTGGCCTGACCACCGCCGTGGCGCTGTGCCTGCTGCGGCGCAAGGGCTGGCTTGGCAATCACCTGCGCACCACCATTATCGTGTTCACAGTGGCGGTGGTAATGACGCTGCTGGTCAGCTTTTTGAGTTTAGGTTTGGGCAGCATGATGAATTACGGGCCCACGGCGCGTGACGTCGGCTACACCCTGCTGCGTAATCTTTCGATCGCGCTGATCCTGGTGGGCCTCGCGTTGCGTTACTTTTACCTGCACTGGCAATCCGACATGCGGCTGCAAATACAGGCGCAGGCGCGGCTGCAGGCGCTGCAGGCACGCATCCGCCCGCATTTCCTGTTCAACAGTATGAACACCATCGCCAGCCTGACTCATGATCAGCCTGACCTTGCGGAGCATGCGATCGAGAATCTGTCGGATCTGTTTCGCGCCAGTCTGGCGGCCGAGTCCAGTATCTCACTGCAGCAGGAGCTCGATCTGACGCGCAGCTACATCGATCTCGAGGCTTTACGGCTCGGCGAACGCCTCGAGGTCCGCTGGAACCTGCCCGCCCGCGAACCGTCCCTCAGCCTGCCGGCGTTGACGCTACAGCCGCTGGTGGAAAACGCGATCTACCACGGGATCGAGCCCTTGCCCGACGGTGGCGTAATCGAGGTTTCGATTGACGCCTCCGATTCCGCTATTATCATCGCGATTTCGAACCCGATCGTGACGTCGCAACAGACGCATAATCGTAAAGGTAATCAAATGGCGGTCGATAATATAAAAGAACGTCTGGCGTTGGCTTTCAGTGGTTCGGCATCGATGGCGCTCGCAAAGACTGACACGCGCTATACTGTTACATTAACTATTCCAACTGCGGAGGCTGGGTGAAGATACTGATAGTCGACGACGAGAAACCGGCGCGCGATCGTCTGGCGCGTATGGTGGGTGAGTTAAAAGAGCACGAACTGGTCGGCGAAGCGGTGAACGGGCTGGAAGCGCTGGGTATGGCGCAAAGCCTGGAGCCTGATATCGTGCTGCTGGACATTCGCATGCCCGGGATGGACGGTATCGAGGCCGCGCGCCACATTGCCAGGCTCGACGAGCCCCCGGCTGTCGTTTTTACCACCGCGTTTTCCGATCATGCGCTCGAAGCCTTCGAAACCCACGCTGTCGACTATCTGCTCAAGCCGGTCAAGCAGGATCGCCTGCAGGCGGCGATGGACGCCGCCGTGCGTCCGACCCGGGCGCAGGCTTCCAGGAGCGGTGACATGCTGTCCGGGCTGGAGCCACGGCAGCACATTTGCGCCCGCGTGCGCGGCAGCCTGGTGCTGGTGCCGATCGAAAACGTTTATTATTTTCACGCCGAGCAGAAGTACGTTACCGTGCGTCATACCGAGGGCGAGGTGCTGATCGAGGATGCCCTCAAGAATCTCGAAACCGAGTTCGGCGATCGCTTTTACCGAATCCACCGCAATGCGCTGGTGAGCCTGGCCAGGTTAGCCGGGATGCAGTCCGAGAACGATGGCCACCAGGTCTTCTTCCGGGAAATCGAAGACACCCTCGAAGTCAGTCGCCGGCATTTGCCCGGGGTGCGCAAAATAATCAAGAACCTGTAAATGACCGCTTCCCGAACCGAATTGCGTATCGCCACACGCGGCAGCCCGCTCGCACTGTGGCAGGCCGAGCACGTGCAAGCGCGTCTCGAGGCCCTGCATCCTGAACTCAAGGTCTCTCTGCTGACCATGAAAACCCGCGGCGACAAGCTGCTCGATGCGCCACTGGCCAAGGTGGGTGGCAAGGGACTTTTCGTCAAGGAGCTGGAGGCTGGCCTGCTCGACGGCAGCGCCGATCTCGCGGTGCATTCGCTCAAGGACGTGCCGGTGCATTTCCCCGACGGGCTCGAGCTGGCGCTGGTGATGGAGCGCGAGGACCCGCGCGACGCCTTTGTTTCGAACAGCCATGACAGCCTTGCCGCGATGCCGGCCGGCAGCCTGGTGGGCACTTCGAGCCTGCGCCGCCAGACCCAGGTTCGCGAACGCTATCCTGAACTCGAGGTCGACTGGTTGCGTGGTAACGTCAACACGCGCCTGGCCAAGCTCGACGCGGGTGACTACGACGCTATTATTCTTGCAGCTTCGGGCCTGAAGCGTCTCGGCTTCGATGATCGCATCCGCACCGAAATCCCGCCCGAGGAGTGCCTGCCGGCAATCGGTCAGGGTGTGCTCGGTATCGAAATTCGCAGCGACGACGAGCAGTTGCGCGAGTGGATCGCGCCGCTGGCGCATGCCGAGACCACGCTGCGGGTAACCGCCGAGCGCGCGCTTAATCAAACTCTGAACGGTGGCTGCCAGGTTCCGATCGCGGGCTACGCCGTGCTCGAGCAGGGCGAGATTTACCTGCGAGGACTGGTTGGCGAACCCGACGGCAGCAAGATACTGCGCGCCGAGGTACGTGGCAGCAGCGAGCGTGCGCATGATCTCGGCGTCGAGTTGGCGCAACAATTAATCGCACAGGGCGCCGACCGGATTCTAGCCCGGCTGATGAGCGATGGGGTCTAAGCTGCGAGGGCAGGTCATCCTCAACACCCGGCCCGCGCACCAGCAATCTGAACTCACCGCTCTGCTCGAACGCGAAGGTGCGCGCGTGTTGTCTTTCCCGGTGATCGAAATCCTGCCGGCCCCGGCCAGGGAAAACCCACCGGACATAACTCAGTACGACATCCTGCTGTTTGTCAGCCGCAATGCCGTCGATGGCGCCTTCGACCGCTTTGATGCCGCGCAGTTGGCCGCGGTCGAATTGCTCGGGGTAATCGGCAGCGCAACCCACGCCGCGCTCAGCGAGCGCATCGAGAATGTGCGCGCAACGTTGATCGCAAGCGAGCCTTACAATAGCGAAGCGCTGCTGGCGGCCGCCAGCCTGCAGCAGGTTGCAGGCAAGCGCATCCTGATTCTGCGTGGGCAGGAAGGGCGTAATCTGCTGGGCGACGAACTCGCTCGTCGTGGAGCGCAGGTCGACTATTTCGAGGTATACCGACGGGCACTGCCTGCAACCGGCGCCGCCGATTTCGAACGGCTGGTTGTCGCCGGGCTGCCGACACTGGTGATTTTGACCAGTAACGAGGGTATGCATAACCTGTTCGCGCTGGTGGACTCGGCCGCGGCGCAGGCCCTGCGACGTATTCCGTGGCTTTTGATCAGCGAAAGAATGCGTGAATCGGCACGGAAACTGGGACATAATGCACCCGTTATCATCGCGCGCAGCGCCAGCGATCAGGGAATACAGCAAACGATTTGCGATTGGGCGAATCATTCATAGGCTCCCGCACCAGACTTATTTATGAGTAAAAAGAATTCACCCAGCGAAACCGATGAAAACAGGGAAGTCGTGGTCGTCGACGATACCGAGGATAAGGTGGTTTTCGAGGCCGAACCGGAGTCCGGGGAGCAGCAAGATGCCGAGTCTCGTTCGGATTCCGAAAAGCAGTCAGGGGGCGAGATCGAAGCCGTGGCCGAGACCGATGCCGGGGACGAAGTCGAGGTTAAAGACAAGGCCGAATCCGAAACAAAAAGCGAATCTGAAGCAAAAGCTGGGTCCCAATCCAGGGTCCGATCCGATAAAAAAGCCGGACCCGAGGCCGTAGCGCCCCAGGCTTCCGCGCCCAAACTGCGGCGCTCATGGTTCAGCCTGTTCAACTTTCTGTTAATCCTCGGCCTGGCCGCGGCCGCTGGTTATTACTGGTGGCAACAGCAGCAACTGCAGCAGGGTTACCGCGACACCATCCTGGAGCTGCGCCAGCAGATTGAAACCAGGGCCAGCAATTCGCGCCTGGATTCCAGCCTGACGCCGCTCAAGGCCGACATTGGCGGTCTCGGCCGAAAAATCGACGAGCTCGGTATCGGGCAACAGTCGTTGCGCGAGTCCAGCGAAAAGCTCTACGAACTCTACGGCCGCGACAAGAATGACTGGCAGCTCGCCGAAGTGGAGTACCTGATGCGGGTCGCGCAACACAAATTGATTCTGCAGGACGATTTCGAGGGCGCCGCGATCACGTTGCAGGCGGCCAGCGACAAGATCGCGCTCACCGGGGACCCCGGGTTATTGCCGGTGCGGGTCATGATCAGCGAGGAAATCGCCGATCTGAAAACACGCAAGCGCCCGGACCTGGTTGGCATGACCCTGATCCTGGCCCAGCTCGCGCGCCAGGTGCGAGTACTGGAGCCGGGCTTCGCGGTGCGTGTCGATGTCGCGCCAGACGCGCCTGCGGCTCCGGAACCGCAGGACTGGCTCGATAAAATCGATCGCTTCGTCGACTCGCTGATCTCGGTGCGCTACGAGGATGCCGCGCCGACCGAGATCGAGGCCAATGTCGCCAACGTCAGCGAGACGCTGGAAGACAACCTCAAGCTCGCGCGTTGGGCGGTGCTCGATCGTGACGCTTATCAATACGCCCAATTGATCGAGCAGAGCCTGCGGCTGGTGCGCGAATTCTACGATCTCGACAATGCCGCCAATCACGACTTCATGCGGCAGCTGCAGGATTTGCAGAAAACACAGCTACGCCCGGAAAAGCCGGACATCACCGGTTCGCTGCGCGAGCTGCAGCGTATCCTGAGCCAGCGCGAAAATGCGCCCGAGCCCGTCGCGCCGGAAGCTACGGAGGCCGGAAATGGTTAGGCTCCTGATCAAGTTGCTAATCCTGGTGATCGTAGTGCTGGCGGCGGTGTTGCTGGTGCGTGACGACCCCGGCGTGGTCATGCTGCGGTATCGCGGCTGGACCGTCGATACCAGCCTCGCGGTGGCGCTGGGGGTATTGATTGTATTCATGGTTGCGCTGTACTACCTGATCAGGCTGCTTCGCGGTATTTTGCGCATGCCGTCGGCGCTGCAGCGCCGGTCGCAGAATCGACGCTATGGGAAAGCCAGGCGCCAGCTCAACCAGGGCCTGATCGATCTCGCCGAGGGACGTTTCGAGCAGGCCGAAAATCACCTGATGCGGCTGGTCGGGTCTAGTGAAAGCCCGCTGGTACATTATCTTGCCGCGGCGCGTGCGGCGCAGTTGCAGGGCAAGCACGATGCTCGTGACGGCTACCTCAAGGCTGCGCACGAGGCCAACCCTGCCGCCGAGCTTGCCATCGGCGTCACCCAGGCGGAGTTGCAGCTTGCTCACCAGCAAACCGAGCAGGCGCTGGCGACACTGAGCCATCTGCACAGCATCGCACCGCGTCACGACTATGTCACCATGCTGCTGGCACGAGCCTATTTCGAGCTCGAGGACTGGCCGGCGCTGGTAGAAATCAAACCGTCTGCGTGAAATGGAGCTGGCGGGGTACCGCGGATTGCTGCAACGCGCGGTCGACAGTCAGGCGGGACTCGAAAAGTCCTGGAACAGCATTCCGAAATCCCTGCAATCCGACCCGGCCATGCTGTGCTTTATTGTCGACCTGATGGCGCGCCAGGGCTGGTACAACAGCAATGTCGAGCAACTCGTACTCAAGTCGCTCGACAGGCAGTGGGACGATTCGCTGATCGAAGTTTACGGACGTTTCGAGGCCAAAGATGCGAACACCCAGTTAGCCCGCGCGGAGAAATGGCTCGACGATTTTGGTCATAATGAGAATCTGCTGCTCTCTCTGGGGCGCATAGCGATGCGCGCACGCCTGTGGGGTAAGGCGCAGGGCTATTTCGAGGCCAGCATTGGTGCCAGGGCTACTCCCGCGGCCTGCCAGGCGCTGGCGCAGCTGTACGAGCAGCAATTGCAGCAACCCGACAAGGCGGCGGAGTATTACCAGCGAGGCCTCAAGCTAAGTCTCGATTCGTCCGGCTGACTCGGCCCGTCAGTCAATGGAAAAATACGACAAAAGAGCCGCCGCGCTTGTCGATCGCAGTTACCAGGCCCCCGAAATCGTGAACCAGCGCCTGCGCACGTTGCAGGCGCTTGCCCTGGCGCAGGGCGAGAGCGTGCTCGACGCTGGCTGCGGGACCGGCTTGTTGCTCGAACAGGAGGCACTCGCGGTGGGCTCCGGAGGCCGTGCCGAGGGTTTGGACTACAGCGAGGACATGCTTGAACACGCCGCCGATCGCTGCGCCGATATGGCGCAGGTGCATCTGCAGCAGGGCAGCGTCGAGGCCTTGCC
>JAACFA010000117.1 GCA_009937625.1 Gammaproteobacteria bacterium
AGAAAGGAGTTGAACATCTGGCTGCGCATGCCGGCCGCGGCCGCCTGCTCGGCGCTGAGCCCGTAATGCGACCAGACGGTATCGGGGGTCGAGTAGTGGTACTCGGGCAGGTACTTGGTGCCCTTGCCGGCGGCCACGACCTTGAAGCCGCAGCTGCGCGCCCAGTCGATCATTTCCATCGTCAGCGCGGGTTGATCGCCGTAGGCCATCGAGTAAACGATGCCTGCCTGTTTTGCCTGTCGCGCGAGGTAAGGGCCGGCCAGTACATCGGCCTCGACGTTGACCATGACGACGTGTTTGCCGTGTTCGCAGCAAAGCAGTGCATGCCTTATTCCAGCCGCGGGGTGCCCGGTGGCTTCGACCACGACGTCGACCTTATCGCCGCGAATCAGCTGTTCGGCATCGTCGATAAAATCGCAGGCGGCGATGCGCGCCTCATCCCAGCCGACCTCGCTGCAATTGGCCTGTGCGCGCGCAGGATCCAGGTCGGCGATGGCCTCGATCGTAAGCCCGGGAGTAAAGGGTAGCTGCGACAGAAACATCGAGCCGAATTTGCCGGCCCCAATCAGCCCGACTTTCACGGGCCGACCATCGGTTTCACGTTGTAGTAAAGACGAGTATAGATACATGCCGGGTCTGGGTTGCGTTAATGGGGATTACCTCGGTGTCAGGTCATGGAATGATATTTGTTAGCGCGGGGGCAGGCTACGTTTTATTCAAGACCAGAATAGCCGACAAATAGAAAAAAGGGCCACCGATAATCAGCGGCCCTCCGAGTTACCTGGGAGAAAGGCCATTTAGATCGTCGCCGGTCGAACCGGACCTTATCCAGGAGGGAAAAGCCTTCCAGCTTTCCTTCAGGTTTCGGTTCTCCCGAGTGTTACGACACCTTTCTCCAATATCTCAATAGACACTAGACCACCTCCTTTATGTTGTTACGAATGGGTCGAAGCATGCCACAGATTTGGCCACTGTCAATGCCGTCTCCAATAAACTGACTCGATGGGTAACTCGATCCCAGCCTATGGTTTCTATGATGAAAAAGGGACACCGTTTGATCCCTTGGTTGGTGGGTTTTATCAATTCATGCCTAAGATAACTGCGGACGCGCGGATCCTGAAATGGGGCAAGAACAGACGCTCCTCAGTGGAAATTGAGTTAGGCAAATTTACCTTATTTGGGTGATGTATTTGTAGGCAAACAGGGATAACTTAGATTAGTTAACAAAAAAATAAACATCCGGGGGTGGCGGACCAATGTTCAGACGACTCTTAAAAAAATAAAAAATGAAATAGTTCAAGATGTTCCGAGTGAACTTGAGGAATGTTTGGTATGTGGGAAAAGCAAATGCCCGAATGAAGAATGGATCAGGTGTGAAAATAGAATTGCGCATATGAAAAACAGAATTGCACATAGAAAATGCCAGGAGAAATCTGAAAATAAGATCTGAGTTCTACTTTGTGTTTAGACGTCCCTTCATTGATATAGGTCATTCGTGATTTAACACACGATCCCGATCGGTTTGACAGGGCTCGGCAAGCGCAGAATAGCGTTCTTATCAGTTAAGCCAGGGCTGAATACGACGCTCTGCCAGTGAGTGGGACTTTGTACATTTGTTGAGTGTCTGAAAGTAGACGAAGTGTAAAACGCAAGATATTATTACGAATGCTTGCTATCCCCTGGAAAAATAAAAATTGGGCATCTGAGGCCCTATTCTTGGGATACCGTGAGCTCATTGCGACCTTGTATTTATAGTGGTGGTAAAAAATTATGTTCATATCGATAGTCGAAAGTGGCGAATTAAATCTCGAAGACGTTGACGCAATGAAGAGTTTTTTTATTGTTGAAACGAAAAACTCAGAAACTCAAGGTCAGGCGATCAATGCTCTCAAATCGATCGCAGAGCCGGCCGAAGACAATCACTACTGGATCGATATTGATTCGGTCATAGAGTTATCCCCACGCAAAAATGACCAGGAATGGGTCGAAGCATTCTGGCAGATGTTAAAGGCAGCTGAACCCTATGGTTATGTGGATATGGAAAAGCGATCGGTTAAGGCCCACGTTGAAATAAAGTAGTAGATTATAATTAAGGCAAAAGCATCAACAATTCAAATTCCGTTAATCTTGCAGGTTCTTAAGTAACGAAGGGTCGCGCCTGTAGTTTTAAATAATGACTGCCATCGCCGCACTTGTAAAACCAATTTGGGGCTGGGCCAATAGACGCGAAGCTGGCTCTGAACTCGTCACGCTGACCTCCGAGCCGATACCTCGGACCGCAGCATCTAATTGACTACCTTCCTGGGCGCTACCCGGGCTTCGCCCGGTCTGGTTTTTGCGGAGACTCAATAGTAGGTTCCGTGGTTCGAGATATCGGTTTTCGCCGGAATGACAGGAAAGAGCCGACGTTATCGGGGAAAAGGACGCCGACACAACCTGGGTGAGCGGCAACTCGCGATTCAAAACGGGTATTGAGAAGATGCAAAACGGATGTTTGTGTCTGTTGCGCCTGCTGCCTTGGCAATTTTAGAGCTAAATCCAAGGTGACAGTAAAACTAGTTTTTCAGCAGGAAGCAACGCACGAATTGATTGTCGGCCACCCGGGTGACGTCCGGCATTTGCGTGCTGCATTTATCGAGGACATGCGAACAGCGGCCGGCAAACGGGCATCCGCGACTGTCGGCTCGCCATAGCGGGATATCCATTTTTTCCTTTGGTTGCAGGTTTTCGGCCTGTCCCTTCTTCGAGGGGTCGAAAACGGCGGCAATCAACAACCGTGTGTAGGGATGCTGGGGATTGCCGATCACTTCATCGCTTTCGCCCCACTCCACCATATGCCCGACGTACATTACGGTCGTGCGTTCGGCGAAGTAGCGAGCGGTTGCAAGAGCATGTGTGATTTACATGAAGGGAACATTCTGTTCGGCCTTCATTGCTTCGATTAAATTGAGAATCCCGAGCCTGATAGATACGTCAAGCGCAGAGGTCGGTTCGTCCGCCAGCACGACCTTGGCGCCAATCGCCAGCGTCTTGGCGATGCAGACCCTTTGTCGTTGTCCGCCACTTAGTTCGAAGGGATGTTTACGCGCGGTTTCGGGTGCGGGAGACAACCCTACCTGTTCAAGCAGGGCATAAATTCTGCCCTCTAATTCTTTTTTGTTCGCTACTTTGCGATGGATCAGCAGAGGGCGGGTCAGGTGATGATAAATCGTATGAACCGGGTTGAGCGAGCCGTAAGGGTCCTGTAAGATCATCTGCACGTTTTGCCGGTATTGCTTAATCGCGCTGCCTCTGTAGTTACTGTTTTCTTCGCCATCGTAGAGCAGGCTTCCCGCCGTTTTGGGGAAGAGCAGCGATAGGATGCGGGTCACCGTACTTTTACCGCTGCCCGACTCGCCGACGATGGCGAGCGCCTGTCCGGCCACCAGGTCGAAGGAAACGTCGTTCAGTGCACGCATGCTCCCCTGCTTGAAGGCGCCACGGTTAACCGGGAAGTCCTTGACCAGGTTTTTAACCTGGATTATCGGTACGGGTTCAGACTGCGTGGCGGGTTAGCCTGGTGTGGTTCGCATTGCGGGTAGCGGCGTCAGACATAGAGATGGCACTTGACGCGGTGGCCGGGCTTGAGCTCGAGCAGTAACGGGTCGGTCTTGCGGCAGATGTCACTGCATTGGGAGCAACGCTCGGCAAAGTAGCAACCCGGTGGCGGCCGGTACAGGTTTAAAGGATTGCCGCGTCTACCGCTAAGCTGCTTCCTGTCGCCTAGCAGCAACGGGAAGGAATTGACCAACCCCTGGCTGCAGGGATGCTTTGGTTAGCCCAAGATATTTTCCGCGTTCGACACTTCGACCAGTTTCCCCGCGTACATCACGGAGATGCGATCGGCAATCTCCCCCATCAGGCTCAGATCGTGACTAATCAGTAAAATCGTAAAGCCGAAAGCCTGTTTCGATTCCCGAGCACGGACATGATCTCGCGCTCTACGACCACGTCGAGCGTGGTGGTCGGTTCGTCCATGATAACGAGCCGCGGATTCAAGGCCAGCGCGATTGCGATGACGACGCGATGCCGCATGCCGCCGCTGAATTGATGCGGATAATCGCCCAGCCGGTTTCGATGAATGCCAACGGTCAGTAACAGTTCAGCGGCTCGTTCGCGGGCCTCGTCCACGGTAACTGGCTGGTGCGCCAGGATAACGTCGCAGATCTGCTCGCCTATCGTTATCACCGGGTTGAGACAGTTCATCGCGCTTTGAAACACTAAGCTGGTCTCGTTCCAGCGAAACTGGCGCAGCCGTCGCTCGTCGAAGCCGTGGATGTCTTCACGGTGAAAAAGGATTTCTACGCCGGCGATGAGCGCGGGCGGTTTGTGCAGGTTCGCAATCGAAAAGGCCAGCGTACTTTTCCCACAACCGGATTCTCCGGCCAGGCACAGGGTTTCGCCTTTATCGATGGTTAGGCTGACATGATCGACCGCCCGCACGGTGCCGTTTTCGGCGAGGTAGTCGACGCACAGGTCCCTTACTTCCGGCAGGTGGCCGTTTTGTTCCACGATTCGTCCGCCTCAACCAACCAATTGCCGCGCCTCGGCCAACCTGGCCTTGCGCTCGGTTTCGAGTTGGTCGTGCAGCTTCTTCCAGCGCTTCAGGTTCGCGCCACCTTTGAGTCCTGGATTGCTGACCTGGTCCATGCCCATGTTGAACAGGGCGAGTCCCCCGCCGAACACCGAAATAGCGATCGCGGGAACCAGCATGTCCCACCAGGTGCCAACTAGTAATGCCGAGTTGTTTTGTGCCCACAACAGCATGGTGCCGCAGGCTACCGCGTTTGGATCACCGAGGCCGATGAATTCCAGCCCGGCCTCGGAGAGAACGGCGTACAGGGTCGTGCCAACGAACCCGCCGGTGATAATTGAAACCAGGTTGGGCACGATTTCGACCACCAAGATCCGCCAGCGAGACTCGCCAATCACTTCGGCGGCAATGACGAATTCCTTTTCCCGGATGGACAGAGTTTGCGCGCGAATCACGCGTGCTCCCCAGGCCCAGGACGTGAGTCCGATGATAATTCCGATCGACAGTGGTCCCGCCTGGCCGAGAAAAGCGGCCAGCACCAGGATCAGCGGCAGGTTAGGGATAACCAGTACGATGTTCATGATAAACACCATGAAATCGTCGACCTTGCCGCCGAGGTAAGCCGAGGTCACGCCCATCAAGACCGCAATAATGGTGCTCAGCAATCCCGCGAAGAAGGCGACCATCAACGAGGTACGGCCGCCTTGCAGTAGTTGGCTAAACACATCTTGTCCTGCGCGTGTTGTTCCCATGATGTGCCGGCGCTCGGCGGCAGATGGCCCTGTGCGACCCGCTGTGTCGGATCGTAAGGGGCGAGTACCGGTGCCAAAACGCTCAACAGGATAGATATGGCGATAATCGCCGCCCCGAGCCTGGCCTGGGTGTTGCCGCTGAAGAAATGCAGAATGCCGGTCATGAGTGTTCCATTGTTCGACTATTTCCTGAGGCGCGGATCGAGCCAGAGATACAGCAGGTCGGAACAAAAGTTGGCCACCAGCGCGCAGACCACGATGATCAGCATCAGCCCCTGGATCAGGGGGCAGTCGCGCGCCTGAACGGCATTTAGCATCTGGTTGCCGAGCCCCGGGTAATTGAACACGATCTCGACGAACAGCGCGCCGTCGACGATAAACGCGATGGCCACCGATATCGAGGTCACTACCGGCAGGATGGCGTTACGTGCCGCGTAGTGAATCATGACCTGCTGTTACTCAATCCCTTGGCCCTGGCCATGGTAATAAAGTCTTCGCCGAGCAGGTTGATCGTGCTGTTGCGCATACCGAACAACCAGCCGCCGAGGCTGACGACGACCATCGAGAGGATCGGTAACACCGCATGATAGGCGACGCTCGCGACGAACTCGAAAGTCCATCCCGGATCCAGGTCGGGATTATAGCCGTTGGATACGGGGAACCATTCCAGTTCCAGCCCGAAAACATGGTAAGCCAGCATCGCGACCACAACGGCGGGGAAGGCGCCCAGCACCAACAGCGACGGCGAGAAGATGGAATCGAACCAGCGTCCGCAATGATAGGCGGCATATGCGTCCATGAAAGTGCCCAGCGTCATGCTTATCAGGACGGAAGTGCCGGCGAGGAGCAGCGTCCATGGCAGGGCGGTGCCGATAACCTCGGTAACCGGGGTGGGGAAGCGGTACAATGACGGTCCGAGGTCGCCGCTAAAGATGCTTTTAAGGTAACTCCAGTATTGTTCGAAAAGCGGCCCCGACACAAACCCGAATTGAGCCTTAAGGACCTCGATTTGTTCCGGCTGCATCTGCTCCTGTGCCGCGGCAAACATGATCGTGAACGGGTCGCCCGGCATCATTCGCGGCAGTAAAAAGTTGACCGTTATCGCCACGCCGAACTCGGTAAAGTAAAAAACCAGGCGGCTGAGCAGAAAATTCATTTGGCGTAGAGATGGTTGATGAGAAATGCTCGCGACCCAGCGTCGCAGAAATTAGGGTTGACGAAGGGATCCTCGGGCGTGGGCCAGCCGAGGAACGCTGTGTGCTGTACTGGTACAGGTCGCGTTGGAAATGATTGGAATGACCATCAGGTTAGCGGCGACGAATGCCTACATTCGGGAAATTATCTCCTGTTGCTGGTCAAGGTCCCGTTCACGGGTAAATTCGTCCAGCAGCGCGTCCATCTCGGGATCGTAAAAACCGTGATTGCCCTGCAGCGTAACGCCCCTCATGTTCGAGTTCAGCAGCGTTTTGTAAAATACGTAGGGTGTCGCGCCGATATCGCCTTAGAGAATGCCGCTTTGAAACTCTTGTTTCAGAAAATTGCTGGCATACTGCCCGATGTCGAGCGCCCGGGTACGAGCCTCGACCTCAACGTCTTTTAGGTAGTCGACAATCATCTACACCGCCTGAACCCAGTCGGACCAGCCGTTAACCACCTGGATTTCGAACTTCAGAGCCGTGCCGTCCGGATTCTCCCAGAAGCCATCGCCGTCGATATACCGGTAACCCGCCTCGTCCAGCAGGGGCTTCGCCCGCCCGGGATCATGTCGGTTCAAATGATCGTATTACCGGTTCACCGCATCGTCATACCATGACTTGAAATAGTCGACTATGCCGGTCATGTGCGGATCCAGGGAGGCGTAACCATAGGTGGCCAGTTCTACTATCTGCCTGCGGTTTATCGCATGACTGAAGGCTTGCCTGAACTTGAGATTATCGAACGGCTGCTGCGTCGTGTTCAGGTGTATGCTGACCGTCGAATTCGGCGGGTACCAGAAATGATTCGTCTCCGGGTTACGGGCGACATAGGTCCTCTCGATGTCAGCCTTAAAATTCGCACCCCAGTCCAGCTCGTTTCGCATCAGTGCGGCATGCACCTGGTCGTTACTCTGGAACTGTCGCAGCCTGAGACAGTCGACGAAGGGCTTGCCCGCCTCCCAGTAAAAAGGGTTGCGGCAGATGATCATCTGCTGGGGTTTGAAGTTTTTGACGACCGTGAGCGGACCACTGCCGACCGGGTCCTGGTTTCTGAAATTCACCGGGTCTTCGATTGCCTCCCGGCGGTGCCGGGGAACGACCGGGTGTTTCGAAATCAGCTCGTGTGCCACAATATCGACAATCGATAAATGGAAGCGAACCCGGTAGTCGTCGGGTGCTTCGATACTTTCCAGTTTTGGAATGCTCCCCTGCCATAAACCGTAACCATCGAGCCGCGGAAAGCGCTGCGCGAGCTGGTGCGAAAAAACCACGTCTTGCGCCGCCAATGGATGTCCATCCGACCACTTCACATTTTTTCTTAGCGTATAGGTAATACTCTTCAAATCTTCCTCGTACTCGAAGCCGGTGGCCAGTCGATACTCGATGCGGTCCCGCTGATTATTATGAAACAGGAGAGGCTCGTACATGAATCCCCTTGCGGGGCCCGTGTTTTCAACCTCTGTGAAAGGATTGAAGTTGCGTGTAAGTGGCGATGTAATAATGGGTACAGTTACGGTTCCACCGGTTTTCTGCGCCTACGCCAGGGAGGGAGTCAAAAGCGGGGCGGATAATATTATTGCGAATACTTGGTTCATCGCTTTCCCTTGTTTCCAGTCCAATTCATCGGCATCGATGTTGTCACTGGCAGCAGATTGCCGCTTGATTGGGGACTCACTTCGCCTTGTTAATCGAAGCGACGCGGCGAGCGATCTGGTCAACATGCAGAAAGGCCTATCCGCTATATAGCAACTTGCCCAACGCTGTGTTTGCTGTCAAGTAAAAGCAAAATCAATAGGGCTGGAATCAAGGCGATAGTCGGCTGACCCTGTCCACCGGCGGTAAAGAATCGACGGCTAAAAAATGTTCATCAAGTCCTGGCACGGTCTTTTACGCCGTCGAAGGCTGCCTTGGCATTGACCTTGTACTGGTGCATGTAAACCGGGCCGTGGGGCAGTTGCATCACGGGTTCGATCAGGCGTGGATGCGCCCCCAGCTGGCGGAAAGCATCGTTATAGGTTTGCGCCGCGAAGGCGGTGTGCGCGACGCCCGACTTTTCACGCCAGACTTCCTCGCGCTGCTGCTGATAAACGTTACGCGGGGCCTGTTTGAAAACAGCGGTTTCGGCGACGCTAAAGGCGTTGGGGAAAAACAGGTATCCGCTTTGCTCGAACTCCTGGATTTGTTTGGCGGTCAGCTGCATCCGGCAGGTCCATGGTCGGCAATCAGTCAGGGTTCCGAATTCTACTCCCGAAACCGGGGTATGCAAAATTCGACCAGCGACTAGTGACAGGCAAGGCCCTGCCGCGAACTAGTCGTATTCTTTAGTGCCATCATCGCCGATTACAGTAGAATGAGACGCCTTAACAGTAGCGATAAAACCTGTTCCCCGGAGACGAGCATGCACAATCCACCCGCAGATGCGACCGCGCGCCGCGCCGCCAGCCCCCTGGTTTGTTACGAGGTCGACCAGTTACCGCCATCCAACCTTGCGCTGTATCAGCAGGCGCGCGAATCCATGACCCGGGTTGCCGAGATAACGGTGCCGCCGCGCGACGGCAAAACCTTCGAAGTGCCGGCCGGATCTTTCTTTCGTATCGTCAGCGTCG
>JAACFA010000325.1 GCA_009937625.1 Gammaproteobacteria bacterium
ACGTGTTGCTGATGGACGAGCCATTCAGCGCGCTCGACCCGTTGATCCGACGCCAGCTGCAGGATGAGTTCATCAAACTGTCCGCAGTGATGCAAAAAACCACGATGTTCATCACCCACGACCTCGACGAGGCCGTGCGTATCGGTGACCGCATCGCCATCATGCGTGACGGCAGGGTGGTGCAGATCGGTACCGCGGAGGATATCGTTATGCATCCAGCCGACGATTACGTTTCCGACTTTGTCGCCGGTATCTCGCGTTTGAAGATCGTGCGAGCGCACGCGGTAATGCAACCGCTGGAGAAATATGTGGCGAAAGTGGGACAGCCGTCCAAAGACGCGCCGCGGGTAAACGAAAACGAATCCTTAAGCACGCTGATCCAGCTAGCCATCGACGACGACGCCCCCATCGTCGTGCTCGACGACGGCGCCGAGGTTGGCGTGATCACGCGACCCGATATCCTGCAAACAGTCATCGAGGGGGCGGAAACATCATGAACGAAAAAACACTCGATGCACCATCAGGGATGATTTCCGACGACAGTGAATACTTTGCCGCGGAGCGAGAGCAGCAGGTCGAACGCTTTGTCAAAACCAGCCCCGGTTACTATCGTAACCAGTTCGCGAAGATCGGCAGTGATTCGAAGTTTGTCTGGACGTTGTGGAACTGGGGTCTGGCTTTCCTGATCCTGGAAACCATGGCAGCCGTACAAATCGTGCGCGGCCTGTTCGGCGACCTGGCGTCGGAAGCCTGGGAGCGTATCGCCAAGATCGAGGGCACGCTCGAACTAAGACGCCAGCAGTTGGCTTCGGCGATTGAAAACAATACTGACAAGATCGATGTCTACAAGCGCACGGTTCAATCACTGGAAGACGCGATCGGCGGCATCCGGCTGGAGGCCGAGCAACTCGAGGGAACCGGGTTGACAATCGCGATCGTGGGCTTTGTTGCACTAATTGCCGTCAAGGCCGGCCAGGCGGTCATCGCCAATACCCTGCTCGAGAAGAGATTTTCCGATTGGCTCTCCGACTCGAGCATCTCGATCGGCATGACTCCGCGTCATATTGCGCTCAGTTGCGGTTTCGTGTTCGTGATCATGGTGGCAACGATAACCCACTACAGTTTTCCCGGGTTGTATCCCTGGTTAATCCAGTTTCCGACCGAGCACGGTATCCGCCTGACCAGTATCGGCTGGGTCGAAGACTTTTTCGCGTTTTGCGTAACCAACGGTGAAGTCTTTTTCGATGCCATAACCTACGGTATCCGCAGCGTGCTGGACGCGCTGGAACTGATCTTCGTGGAAACGCCCTGGATGGTGATCGCGAGTTTCATTATTCTCCTGACCTGGTTATCCGCGGGCCCTCGCGCGGCTGTTTATTCAGGCGCTTTTTTAATGTACATGGGGCTGCTGGGCTTCTGGGAAAAGGCCATGACAACCCTTGCCCTGCTCGGAACGGCGGCCTGCCTATCGATCGTCATCGGCATCCCGCTCGGCATGTATTGCGCGCGCCGGGAACGATTCTACTCGTTCATCCGCCCGATCATGGACTTCATGCAAACCATGCCGGCCTTTGTTTTCATGATTCCGGTGATCGCTTTCTTCGGTACCGGCAAACCCGCCGCGGTCGTGACCACGATGATCTTTGGCGGTACACCGGTAGTGCGCCTGACCGTGCTCGGCCTGCGCGGTGTGCCGGAACACGTGCGCGAGGCCGCCATCTCGTTCGGTGGCAGTAGATGGTACCTGCTAACGCGGGTCGATTTACCGCTTGCCAGCCCATCCATTCGCGCCGGGATCAATCAGACCATCATGCTGAGCCTCGCGATGGTGGTGGTTGCGTCCCTGATTGGCGCCAAGGGCCTCGGCGAGGACGTGCTCGAAGCGCTACAGTACGCCAATGTCGGCCAGGGCATCCTTGCCGGTTTTGCGATTCTTTTTTGCGCCATGATCCTTGACCGAATCGTTCAGGGCGAACGCAAGTAGGTCTATCGAGATGCCAGCTTTTTCAGCCAGGAATTCATCGGATTAGGCACGGGTAATGAAAGCCCTGGTGTTCGTTCATGGTTACCTTGGTGGCAGCCCCCAGTGGGCCAATCAAGCAGAAGTGTTTTCTCCACACTTTGAAGTAATCACGCCAGATCTCCCGGGTTTCGGTCTAAACAATGATCTGGAACCGCCGCAAACGATTCACGGTTTCGCAGCGTATGTGCTCGATGAACTCGAGCGAGCTGGGATAGATTACTTCCACCTGGTGGGGCACTCCATGGGTGGGATGATTGTTCAGGAGATGGTAGCCATGGCGCCCGAGCGGATAGACCGCCTGGTTCTGTACGGCACGGGTCCGGTCGGCCTGATGCCCGGGCGCTTCGAAACGATCGACGAATCACGGCGCCGGCTGACCGAGGATGGCGTCGAGGCAACAGGCCGGCGTATTGCCGCGACCTGGTTTCTGCAGGGCGAACAGGCGGCTCGCTATCCGGTTTGCGCGGATCTGGCGGTAATGGCATCGCCGCAAGCGGCCCAGGCGGGCCTCACCGCTATGGAAGCCTGGTCAGGCGTATCCGCGTTATCCAGGATCGCAACGCCAACGCTGGTGCTCTGGGGTGACGGCGACCGGGCTTACCAGTGGACCGGTTAGCTGTAATTCCAGGGTGCTCACATGCGGTGCACCTGGAAAAACCGCATTTGTTTAACGCGGTGCTGGCTGACTTTCTCGAAATCAAATTAGGGTGACAGTTACCCTAATTCAAATTGGCGAAGAGATAAGGTAACTGTCACCTGAATTTGCTAGGTGTCTTTCCACTTTTCCTGGTGACTACAGCCACCACCGTGTTCGCCACTTGAATCGTAGTTTCCTGCAACTGCCGGTCCCATAGCGAACATCAATGCAATGGCCAGGCTAGCGATGTATGCTTTCATGATACCTCCTGTTTTCAGCTGGTTTACCAATCGGACTTTAGTCGCCAGGGAAGAGAGTATCGCATGTCAGGAGCGAGGACAAATCCGGGAACACGGTATACCAGTGATCGAATAACAATACCGGGGTTTTCTTTCAGCTTTCGTCGGCCCGGTACAAGAGAATTACGGTGACAGTTACCCTAATTTAATTCAAATTGGCGAAGAGATAAGGTAACTGTCACCCTAATTTTGGGATTTTCAGTTCAGCTTTCCTCGGACCGGTACAAAGATAACTTGAGAATCAGTAGCATCCACGGCGTTGCATGCAACAGGAGATCGAAGATATCGATCGGCCTGACGAGTTCCCCGGCAACCAGCATCTGAAGCTTTTCCCAGACATGCGGTTGCGGCGTGAACGGCGCCAGCCCCAGCGTCAGGCAGAGCACCAGCAGCAGGGACAACGGGACTTTATCGAGCAGTTTTCGCATCGAGACGATTCCATTGAGTAATAAGTAGCATCGCCTGCCCCGGTATGCATGCCGGGGTCATAGCGAATGGAGGTAGTCGACCACCTGCTCACGCTCCGACAGCACCAGGAACAGGCCCAGGTCTTCGGCCTCCATGTGCTCCAGCGCATGGCGCACACCGGCGAGTGGGGAGTCGGCGATATGGATCTGGTTTTCCGCCAGACCCTGCTCGCGACAGGCGCGTCGCAGGATCGCGCTGACCTCGCCTGGCTCGCGGCCGCGCAGGTAGGACTCGAGCTCGGTAATCACGACCTGGTCAGGGTCGATCGCGCAAATGCCGTCGGCAATGGCCGCGATCTCGGCGTCAGAGCGATCCCCGGCCGATCCAAATAGCGCCCATTTACGACGTGCTGACATCCGCCTCGCGGTCTCCACCACGGCGGCGACGCCGTGCGCATTGTGGGCGAAATCGACGATCACCCGGCCCGAGTTTTCGAGTTCGAAAATGTTCATGCGACCCGGGTTATCGCTCTCGTCGCTGCGAAAGCGCTGCAGGCCGTCGCGTATCTGCGCATCGGTAAAGCCCATCGCGCTGGCGACGCCGACCGCGCCCAAGGCATTTTGCACATTGTGCCGCGCGGCGCCGTTCAGGGTCATCGGAATCGCATCGATCGCACAGATGCACACCGATTCGCTGCCGTCGAAGCGGAATATCTCGCCACCCTCGGCGTAACAACAGGGCCCCTGCCGGGCAATCTGCTGCGCGATTAGCGGGTTTTCCCTGTCGAGACTGAACCAGCACAGGTCAGGTAACCCCTTGTCAGGCAGGTGCTCGACGATTCCGGCATCGTCGGCATTGAGCACCAGTACCCCGTCGTCGGCGAGCCCCTTGCCGACGACGAACTTGGTGGCGGCCAGCGCCGCCAGCGTATTGACTCCGTATTGCCCGAGGTGATCGGCGGCGACGTTGGTCACCAGCGCCGCGCGCGCGTGATGCACCGCCAGTCCGCGCCGCAGGATTCCGCCGCGCGCCACCTCCAGGAAGGCGACCTCGAGTCGCGGGTCACGCAACAACAGGCGGGCACCGCCGGGACCGGAATAGTCGCCCTGATCGAGAACTTCATCGCCGACGCGCACGAAATCGGTAGAGGTGATGCCGGACACCTGAAGCGCTGCCCGCGCAATGGCATCGAGCAGGCGCACGCTGGTCGATTTTCCGTTGGTGCCGGTAACCAGCGCCACCGGGATGTCGTGCACCGGGGCCCAGTCGATCTGCTTCGGGTGCGGAATCTGGTCGATCTCGAAACTGCTGCTGCCGTTGCCGTGACCGACGAAAACGATGTCGTCGTCGACCAGGAAATCGACGCCATGCTCCGCGGCGGCCTGTTGCAGCCTCGACGATCGCCTGGATAAAACTGTCCTCGGATTCGGGTACTACCCCGAGCAACTCGCAGGCGCAGAAGTACCACGCGGTTTCGAGCACGCTGACCGCGCTGTACAGCTGATCCACGGGCGCTGCCAGCAACAGGTTGAAACCGTTCTCGAAACGCCGATGGGTTAGCGCCGGAGCGGGCCATTGGGCTTTTTCGAGTAGTGCGTTGACCTGCCGATACCAGCAATCCAGCAGCATTTCCGGTTCCACATCCTCGAACAGGACATCGAGGATTGCGCCCGTATGGTTCCACACCAGCGACGGGCCGGTCAGGCGCCGGCAACTGTCAACCACCAGGCGCTTCGAGTCGAGTTCCGGAATATCCATGGCGTGCCCGTTCGCCTGGTTACCGCCTAGTCGGCGTCTTCGTCGTGGCTGGCCAGGCGCACACCGCGTTCATCGATAATGAGTTCCTCGTCCTGGTCAAGCACGAAGCGTTTCGCCCGATCCGGCACGTAAACCTTGGTGCCAGGGAAGGTTTCCTTGCTTTCCACCTGGTCGCTGTTGAGGTTGATAATCTGCTTCCAGCTGCGAGCCAGGTCGTCGGCGGTAATCACCAGCAGGTCACCCTCTTCCGCGGCCTTGAGTGCGTGATCGATCGCGGCTTCCTCGTCGGCGATCACGGTGATACGGCTGTCGTCGACACCGAGCTCCATCAGATACTGGCGCGCCAGCTGCGGCACCTCGTCATCGCCGCGCCCGCGGCGATTGGTGTCGGCCTTGCAAACGAAATCGGTAAATTCCGGCAAGCAGGCCTGTACCGAATCGCGGATATCCTCGTCGCGCCGGTCACCCGGCACCGAGAACACGATGGTGCGCCGCCCCGCCGGGTCGAGCCGCTCGGCCAGCTCGGCCATGGCGCGGAAGCCGGCCGGGTTGTGCGCGTAATCGAGAATGACCTTGAACGGATGCTCGTTGTATATATTGGTGCGGCCGGGGCTCTGGAAGAAAGAAGTGTCGAAGGTGCGCAGGCCATTACGGATTTCGTCCAGGTCCTTGCCGAAACTGAAGGCCATGGCCGCGGCGAACATCGCGTTTTGCACGTTGTGCATGGCCTTGCCCTCGATGGTCGCCGGGATCAGGTGGGTCCATAACAGCG
>JAACFA010000007.1 GCA_009937625.1 Gammaproteobacteria bacterium
CGGTAGGCATCCTGTCGCTGCCACGGCAGGTCGTGCCGGCCGTAGCGCCGGTACCAGTTCAGTACCATGCGCGCGAAGCTGGCCGCATCGACATCCATTCAGTCGAACAGCTTGTTGAGCTTGTCCTCGAGCTTTTGTTTCAGCTTATCCTTTTCCGCTTCGAGCTTCTTCGATTCTGCCAGGGCTTTCTTCTCCGCTTCCAGCTGGTCGGCAATTTTCTTCTTTTCCGCCTCGATTTCGGCCTTGAGCTTTGCTTTTTCGGCGTCAGCTTTGGCCTTGAGCGCTTCTTTCTCGGCGTCGGCTCTTGCCTTCAACATTTCATCGAGCAATACGTCGATTTTCGGATCAGCGAACGGTCCCTTGATGCTGACCGGGATTGCCAGCCCGGCGAGTTCGTCGGCGGCCTCGCCCTCCTGCCCCTTAACGCTGCCTACCAGCTTGGTGTCAACCTGGTAATCGACGGTTTCGTTGTTCAGGTCGGCGCTGCCGCGACCGCTGGCGCGCAGCAGTGGCGCCTGCAGGTCGAGGTCATTGCTCGAAAACACGCCATTCCTGATAACGCCGCTCAAACTGAGAGACGAAAAATCGGTCTTGAGATTTTCCAGCGGCGGTGACTCCTTGCCGCTTAGCTTCGCCTTGGCGCTGTCGATAGAGTGGCGAACGTTGAAACCGTTGAGCGCGCCGTCGAGAAAAGCGAGCTTGAGACTGCCGTTGCTATTGCGTTTCAACTCGCTCAGCCATTCACCGCTGGTCGTCAGGTTCGCCTCGGCGTTGAGGCTGCCGCTGATCGTTTCTTCGCCAGTGTAATCCTTTAACAGGTCGCCGACCTGAACCGCCTGCAGCGATTCATCGATGCTGTATTTCGGGGTGCTGGATTTGACGTCGATCGCGACCGCGGTTTCGACCTTGCCATCATACATATTCAGCGTCACAGGTTTCAGACCAACCACCCCGTTTTGAGCCTTGACCACGATTACGACATCGCTGACATGCAGATTCTGCGCCTTTACCTGCGCCAGGCTGATCTTGCCATCGATATCGAGATCGCGCAGGGTCTGCATCGGCAGCTCGATCTTTACGTCTTCGGCGGGCTCGGCCGGCTCCTGCTGCGAGGTTTGCGGCCCGGAATCCGCCACCGCCGGCGGCGTACCCAACAGCGCATCGACATCGAGATTTTGCGAGGCCAGGTCGAAACGCAGCGCAGGCGTGGGTTTGGCGAAGTCGCTCAACTGCAGCCGGCCGCCGATTTCGAACTCGTTGAGCGCGAGCGCCATGTCGCTCAAGGTCAGCTGTTGCTTGTCGATCAGGTACTCGATCTGCGACTTCAAATCGAACACGATGTCGAGATCGCCGCTGGCGCTGGCATCGAGATGCAGCGTCAGCGGAAACGGCTTGTTCGGCTCGATCCGCCCGGTGCCGAGGTCGAGATCGACGATCTCGAATCTATCGCCCGCCTGCTCGTCGAGCCACAGCAACTTGATGTTCTCGAGATCGAGTCCGCCGAAGGCACCCTTGATCTCGAAATCCGGCTTCTCCCCGGTCTCGCCCTCCGTCTCGGCTGCCTTCGGCTCGTCGTCTGCGGGCGCGGACGGCTGCAGCAGGTCGTCCCAGTTGGTTACGCCCGCCTTGTTGGTGATCAGGTTGATCTCGAGATCGCGCATCACCAGCTTGTCGATCTCGGGCGCGAGTGTAATCAGCGAAGCCACGTCGACGCTGATGCTCACCGCCTTGACCTTGATCATCGGTTGCGCGCCGAACCCCTCGGCGTTGGACAGGCTCATGGCGCCGAGTTTCATGCCGAGCGCCGGGTAAATCGTCAGATCGACGTCGCCGTGAAACTGCAGCTCGCGGCCGGTCTGTTCGCGCACCAGGTCGGACAAATCCTGCTTGTAGGCGTTAGCGTCGAAGACCGCGACAAAAATTGCCACGGAAGCGACCAGGAAGACAATTGCCGCGCCTAAACCGATAACCAGGTAACGAATGACTTTTTTCATTGTGCTTAGCTGCTTTATCCCTTAGCGATAGTCTGAAATAATGCATCGCAATGTGGCACGAAACGGAACTTGATTCAAGATCATGAAAGATAAACTGACTGACCTGTCCGATCGGCTGAGCGCAATGCACAACCAGCGAGCCACCGGCGACAGCAATTGGGGCCTGTTCGCGACACCCGTGCTGGTGATCTTGCTGCTAATGGTGCTGGTCGGTATTTACTGGAGCGACGAGCCCGACCCCTTCGACATCGAGACCGCCGCGGTGGAACACGCGCCGGAGACGACTTCGCGCCTGACTACCGGCAGCTATACGACCAGCACGCTCATAACCGCGATGGAAACCCTGTTGAACAAGCGTGGCGGTTATCTCAGCAACGACATCATGCCGCCTTCGATCTGGCTCGATAACATTCCCAACTGGGAATTCGGTGTACTGGTGCAGTGCCGCGACATGTCACGTTCGCTGCGCAACGATTTCAGCCGTTCGCAGTCGCAATCGGTCGAGGACGAAGACCTGATCATCACCGAACCCAAGTTTCACTTCGACAATAGTTCATGGTTTCTGCCGGCAACCGAAAACGTTTACCAGGAAGGCATCGACGAACTTTACCAGTACCTTGGCCGTCTGCAGGACCCGAGTTCGCCTAACGCACAGTTCTACGCCCGCGCCGATAACCTGCGCGAATGGCTGGGGCAGGTCGAGAAGCGGCTCGGCAGCCTGTCACAGCGCCTCAGCGCCAGCGTCGGCCAGGTGCGGCTCAATACCGACCTCGCCGGCGACGCGGAAGCAGTGCAGTCGACCCAGACCAGCTCACAGCTGGAGGTCAAGACGCCCTGGACCGAGATCGACGATGTGTTCTACGAGACGCGCGGCGCCGCCTGGGCGTTGATCCATTTGTTCAAGGCGGTCGAGATCGACTTCGAGCCTATATTGCAGAAAAAGAATGCGCTGATCAGCCTGCGCCAGATTATTCGCGAACTCGAGGGAACCCAGGAATCCGTCTGGAGCCCGGTGATCCTGAACGGCAGCGGCTTCGGCCTGTTCGCCAACCATTCGCTGGTCATGGCGTCCTACATCTCGCGCGCCAACGCGGCCGTCATCGACCTGCGCAGCCTGCTGTCACAGGGTTAGCGCTCCCGCGACTAGCCGGTAATTCCGAACTACGCCGTCATTCCCGCGCAAACGATCGCATCTCATCGCTAACCCAACTATATGGGTCATTCCCGCGCAAGCGGGAATCTTACAACGAACCCATGCTACCATTAACCATCACCAAACCTTCAAGGATGAAGACATGGACCAAAAACACCCCTTCGTTTACATTCTCACCAACAAGCCTAATGGTGTCTTATACATCGGCGTAACCTCGAATCTCGCCTATCGAATCTGGCAACACCGCCAAAAACTGGTCAGCGGTTTTTCGAAAAGCTATAACACGGACCGGCTGGTCTGGTACGAGTTCCACTCAAAAATGTACGACGCCATTAACCGAGAAAAACAGATAAAAAAGTGGAACCGGGCCTGGAAAATCGAATTGATCGAATCTTTCAATGCCGAGTGGAATGATCTGTATGACGAAATTACCGGGTAGAATATTGCTTTGTTAATTGGCTGTTGTGGCAGTAATGTAAGATTCCCGCTTTCGCGGGAATGACCTCGGCGGTATAAGATTCCCGCTTTCGCGGGAATGACTGACGACGGGAATGACCTGGTAACGGTTAGCGTTTCCAGTGGCCGGACTTGCCGCCGGATTTTTCGAGCAGGCGGATATCGCTCATCGTCATGCCGCGGTCTACCGCCTTGCACATGTCGTAGATTGTCAACAGCGCCACCTGCACGCCGGTAAGGGCTTCCATCTCGACCCCGGTCTTTCCGGTGGTCTCGGCAGTGACGGTGCATTCGATAGCGTTGTTATCGGTATCGATGTCGAATTCGACCGCGACGTGGGTCAACGCCAGCGGGTGACACATCGGCACCAGGTCCGCGGTGCGCTTGGTCGCCATGATTCCGGCAATGCGCGCGACGCCGAGCACATCGCCTTTCTTGTGCCCGCCCTGCTGGATTAGCTGCAGCGTCTCCGGCTGCATTGCAATACGGCCGCCGGCGACGGCGCGCCGCGCGCTCGAGGCCTTGTCGGCGATATCGACCATGTGGGCCTCGCCGGTCTGGTTGAAGTGGGTCAGTTTAGACATGCGGGAGATTCTATCACTTTAACAGGATGTATAGCTCGCGCTTGCCGCGTTGAACGTTCATGATCATGCCATTGCCGTTATGTTCGACCAGCGCAAACACCTCGTCGAAGGTGCGCGCCAGCTGCTTGTTAATCGAGAAAATGATATCGCCGACCCTGAAGCCTGACTGTTCCGCGTTGGAGCCGGGTTCGACTTTCATGACTTTGAGATAGTCGACGCGTCCCCGCTGCAGGTGCTGCTCGTGCATTTCACCGATGGTGGCGCCGGCCAGCTTGGGGTGGATCACCCCGCCACCCATCTTGTTGATTTCGATCGGCTGGATCAACACCGGCAACTCGATCTCGGCGCCATCGCGATACAGCAACAAATCGATGGTCTGCCCCATGCGCTGCAGCCTGACCAGGTTGTGCATATCACGCGTCGACCGGATCGGTTTGTTATTAGCCGCGACGATGACGTCGCCGACCTCGAGTCCGGAACGGTATGCCGGCGAACCAGCCTCGATCCGCGTGACGATAAAGCCGTTACTGGGCTCGATGCCGAACGCCTGCGCCAGTTGTGCGGTCAGGTCCTGCCCCTGCGCACCGAGGCGGCCACGCTTGACCTCGCCGTGGTCGATCAACTGGCGCATGATGTCGTAAGCCATATTTATCGGGATCGCGAAGCCGATGCCGATGCTACCCTGGTTGCCGGCACCGTAAATCGCGGTATTGATGCCCACCAGCTCACCGCGCAGGTTGACCAGCGCGCCGCCCGAGTTACCCAGGTTGATCGAAGCGTCGGTCTGGATGAAATCCTCGATCGACTCGATCCCGAGCCCGGAGCGACCCAGCGCGGAAACGATACCGGAGGTAACGGTTTGGCCCAGCCCGAAGGGATTGCCGATCGCGACCACGAAATCGCCGACGCGCAGCGCGCTGGAGTCGGCGATCGGCACCTCGACCAGGCTATCGCCCGACACCTGGATCACGGCGACGTCGGTATCGGGATCGCGCCCGATTATCTCGGCCTGCATTTCGCGTCCGTCGGTCAGCGTGACCTTGATTTCATAGGCGTTCTCGATGACGTGGTAATTGGTCAGGATCAAACCATTCTCGGCATCGACGATAACACCCGAACCGAGGCTCGACGTCTCCTGCACGCGCTCGATATTGGGCACATCGAAAAAACGCCTGAACAGCGGGTCGCGCGGCAGCGGTAGTTCGACGATGCGGCGTGCTTTGCCGCGGGTCGCGATATTGACCACCGCCGGCGTGGTGCGCTCGAGCATCGGCGCCAGGCTTGGCAACTGCTGGCCGTCGACCTCGGTCGGCAACGCCGCCGACAGCGACGCGGAGAACAACAGTAGCAGCAGACCGGCCAGCAAGCTTTTCATCGGGCCTGACTCAGAACGTTCGCGGATTGAAGTCGAACTGGGCCTTCATGTCCTGGTAGAACTGCCTGGCCGCGGAGCTGTCGGCGGGCGGCGTCTGGATCATGATCTCGACAAACTGATCACCGGGTTTGGGGCCCGGCATGCCCTTGCCCTTGAGCCGCATCTTCTGTCCCGACTTCGTGCCAGGATTGATCTTGAGCTCGACCGAACCCGACAGGGTCGGGACCTTCAGGCTGGCGCCCTCGGCGGCTTCCCAGGGGGTGATCGGCAGACGCAGGATCACGTCACGGCCGTCGAGGCGAAACAGCCGATGCGGCAGGATGTTCATTTCCAGGTACAGGTCACCGGGTTCGCCGCCGCCGGGCGCGGCCTGACCCTGCTTGGCGAGACGAATCTTCTGCCCGCTGCTAACCCCCTTGGGAATATTGATCTTGAGCTTTTTCATTTCCGGCGAGTCCGCCGATTTTGTAAACTGGATAGTCTTGGCACCGCCGTTAAACGCTTCTTCGAGGGAGATGTCGAGCTTCAATTGCTGGTCGGCGCCGCGTTGCCGGCGCGGTCCGCGCGCACCCTGCTGGAACGGTGAAGCACCGCCCTGCTGGAACCCGCCGCCGAAAATCGATTCGAAGAAATCGCTGAAATCTCCGCCGCTGAAACCACCGCCGCTGTAACTGCCGCCGTGAAAACCGCCGTCCTGGAAACCGCCATCGAACTGCTGTCCGTGTTTCCAGTCGGCGCCGAAGCGATCGTAAGCCTTGCGCTTGTCGTCGTCCTTCAGCACTTCGTAGGCTTCGTTGACTTCCTTGAACTTTTCTTCCGCGCCCGACGCCGAGTTGACATCGGGATGGTACTTACGCGCCAGCTTGCGGTAAGCCTTCTTGATGTCGCTCGTGTCGGCGCCACGGGGAACGCCCAAAATTTGATAATAATCCTGGTATTTCACGTAATCAGCGGCTGAATTCGGTCCCTAATAAATAGGTGTTTTGTAGGGTTTTTCAAGTTACCGGAAGCTCGTCCTCGGGCGCTTCTTCCTCGATCAGCGGTTCGGCCAGCAGCTCCAGGCTTTCGCTTTGTATATCGCTATGCAGCGGCTCGATCTCCGGGATCGCCTGCGTCACCTTGCTCGACAGGTCGGCAAAGCGCTCGACCTTGCCGCGCAGACCCTGGCGGCCGCTTAATGCCTTGACGGTGTCGTTGTAATGGTTGGATGCGGCCTGCAGCGAACCACCGATTTTCGACAGTCGCTCGGCAACTTTGCGCACCTGGTTATAGATATCGCCCGCCTTGTTGCCGAGTTCACGCGCCTCACGCGTGCTGCGATCCATCGACCACAGGTTCGAAACCGTTCGCAGGATCGGGATCAGCGTGGTGTGCGAAACCAGCACGATGTTGCGCTCGTAGCCGTAGGAGAACAGGTCGCGTTCATACTTGAGCGCTTCGATATAGGCGGGCTCTATCGGCATGAACATCAACACGAAACTGGGGCTGCGGATGCCGATCAGGTTAGTGTAATCCTTGCTGGCCAGATCGTCGATGTGTCGTTTTACCGATTTCACGTGTTCGTTGAGCGCTCGTTCGAGCTGCTCGTCGGTTTCGGCGGCCACCGCGCGATCATAGGCCGCCAGCGATACCTTGCTGTCGATGATGATGTGCTTGTCGTCAGGTAGCTTGATCAGGAAGTCGGTCTGCTTGCGCCGGCCCTCGGCGTCCTGCATCGAAGTTTGCTTCTCGTAGTGATCGTGTTCGATCAGGCCGCTGATCTGCAAGGTTTTCTCGAGCTGGGTTTCACCCCAGCTGCCTCTTTTTTGTGAATCTCCCTTGAGCGCCTCGGTCAGGTTCTGCGCATCGCTGCCAATCTTGAGACCGACCTCGAGCACCTTCTTGATTTCACTCTCGAGCGTAGCGTTACCCTTCAGCGACTCGCTGTGTACGTCGTTGATACGCTTCTGGAATCCCTCGACCTGCTCACGAAACGGCTTCAACAAAGCCTCGATCGAGTGCCGGTTAGTCTTGTCGAAGGAGCGGGTCTTGTCCTCGAGAATCCTGTTGGCGAGGTTTTCGAACTCGAGCTTGAGCTGCTTGCGGTTGGCCTCGAACTGCTCGATTTTCTGCTGCACCAGTTCGCGCTCCTTGGTTAGCTCCATTTGCAGCCCCTGAGCGCGTTTCTCGGATTCATGCACAGCATCGCGCAACTCGAGTTCGGCCTGGCGCGCGACCTCGAGATTCAGTTTTAATTCGCGATTGGCAACCTGGTACTGGCGCAGGCTGTACAGCAGCCCGAGCAGCAGCAGGCCCACGAGGCCTGCAACGATCAGGATCAAGTCAGCGTTTTCGATCGCATCCATAGCGTCTGGTTTGGCGGTTTAACCGTGGCAGTCTAACCGAGTTAGTGGCTCATCGCGAGAGCTTGTTTAGGCCGGGTCCGGCGGAGAATCAACCGGGTCGATACCCACGTCGCGCGAGCCGGAAACCCGTCCATCTGTGGTGCCGGGCTAACTCCTGGCTGCAGCGCGGCGCGCCTATCCCGCCGGATTGAGCGGCATCAATTCCGCTGGCACCGCCCCTGCTTTGCGATGACTTTGCTCGAGCTGCCGGCATAGCCGCAGGAGCTCGGCGCCCTGCCAGGCTTCGCGTGACCTGGCGTACAGGCTGGTATTCAGGATTTCGACCTCGCGCCTGAACTCGGGACCGAACTCGACGCCGAGCTGGTGCAGGTTGTGAATCGCTCGCGGCGCCAACAACGCCCGACCCCACGCCAGCAGAGCCTGCCGCGCGGCTCCGGCATCAGCCGCCGCGCAGGCCTGCTGCAACTCCCGGCGCGCCTGACGCAGTGACGGGTGCTCGTCGGGACGCGCTACGAGCGGCGCCCGGCGGCGCGCGGCGAACCACCAGTAAAGCGCGCTCGAGCCCCAACCGCAGGCCAACAACAGGCTCAACCAGAGCCAGAATGGATTAGCCTCGACCACCGGCGGCGCGGCAGCGGGCGCGAGCCCGGGATCTGCCTCCGCCTCGTCCCGCGGCGGCGTTATCACTGCGACAGCGGTGGGGCCGACCAGCAGTTCGCGCTCGGGAATGGTCGCAATCTCCACCTGGCCGGTTTCCAGGTTCCACCACGGCAGGTTTATTTCAGGTACGCGGTAACTGCCCTCGGCGCCCGGAATCAGCGCAACCTTTTGCTCACGCTTGCCGCGTATGCCGTCGCTACTGCGGCTGTTTTCGAGGCCCGGTTGATCCGGATACTGCTTGATACCATCGATCGGCAGTAGCGACAGCTCCGGCAGCTGCGCGGCGGTCAGTCCGTCGGCAACCAGGGTCAGGCTGCGCGTGATCGGCTCGCCGGCGACGAGTCCCGTCAGATCGCCCTGCCAGTTTTCCCGCAGCTCGAGTTTTTTCGCCGGCAGCCAGTAAGCTTGCTGGAAATCCGGGGGTATCGGCTCGACCTCGACGGTTACCGGCGGCGAGCGCAGGCGACGAACCTCGCCCCCGGTGCGGAAGGGATCGAAGCTGGATTGCGACGGCAGCCGTACCTCGGCCATCACCGGCGCCACCCGAAGATTCCCGCTTTGCTGCGGGAACAGCGCGAAGCGCTGCTCCAGCACCAGGTAGGACCGGTCGGCAATGCGGGTCTGGTATTGCCGCACGTCGCCCAGGGGCTCGACCACCGCATCGAGGTTTTCGACCTCGATATCGCCGAACTTGTAATTCGAGATATTGACCGCGCTCAGCAGGCGCAGGGTAACGATGACCTGGCTCTGCACGTAGGCCTCGGACGGATCGGCAAGCATTTCCAGCACCAGCTTGTCCTGCGGCACCGAGGCCAGGCTCGAAGGTTTGACCGTAACCTGAAACGGCGTGCTACGCTCCTGGTCGAAGCGAATCGCCGGGATCATGTACTCCCCGATCTGCTTCGGCATCAGCTGCAAGGTATAGCGAACGCTGCGCCGATACTCGCCGTTGATGATACTGATACTGCTGCTGCGACTATTGTTGAGAATCAGGAAGTGCTGCTGCAGGCTGGAAAAATCCGGCTCGGTATCCGGACTCTGGTCCAGCGAAAACACCAGCTGGAAGGATTCATTCACCTGCACCGGGTTACGATCGATGCTGACCTCAACTTCAGCCCGCGCGGACGGCGCCCAGGCGCTAGCCAGCAGCAGCGTGAGCCACAACCATACCGACAGGTTCCGCTTCACCATGACTGGCCCTCCGCATCGACGCCACCGCGCTTGCGATACTGGTAGAGAAACTTGCGCCGCAGCAGGCCACCCGGGTCGTCCGGAATCTTGCGCAGCCACTGCTCAGCGGCCTGCTCCGACATTTGCTGATCGAGGCGGGTAAGCTGTTCGGCATCGCCCTGCGCCGGCCCATTCGTATCGGGCTGTCGCTCCGCCTGCTGCGCTTCGGACTGTTCGGCCGCGTCCCCCTGCGTCTGCCGGGGCTCGCCTTCGGCCGGGTTCTGCGGCCCCGAATCCTGCGCTCCGTCCTGCCCCGGCTGCTGCTGCGCCTGCTGCGGGTCACCCTGCGGCTGTTTTCCCTGCTGACTGTCGGCCTGCGACGGGTCTCCCTGGCGCTCGCCCTGCCCGGATTCCTGCTGTTGCTCGCCCTGCTGGTTCTGCTGCTGGTTCTGCTGCTGTTGCTGTTGCTGTTCGAGAAACTTCTCGATCTGCTGCTTGTTATAAAGCGCATCCTGGTGTCCGGGGTCATCGCGCAACAGCGTTTCGTAGGCCTGTAACGCTTCGCCAAGACGTCCGAGCCGGGCCAGCGCGTTGCCGCGGTTATAGAGCGCGTCGGCGCCCTCGAGCTGCTGCCAGGTCTCGAGCGCGGCGCTGTAATCACCCGCCTGGTAGCGCGACGAGGCCTGCCACTCCGGCTTATCGAACAGTTCGGCGGCGGCCTCGTGTTCACCTTGCTCGAACATTTTGCTGGCGCGCTGATCCGGATTTTGCCAGATCGACTGCCAGTCGAGCGCACTCGCGTCCGGCGGCATAACCGCGAGCCAGAACGGTAGCAGCCAGATCATTCCGCGCCGAAAAGCCAACGCCGCAAACGGCAACAGGACCAGCAGCAACCCGGGGCCGAGTTCACGCCACAAATCGGCGGCACCGTCGGCCAGCCGGGCCTCGCGTTCGTCGACGTCCGACTCCAGCAGGTAAGCCAGCGTATTGATGTCGATATCGTCGGTGCTAATGGTGGCGTAAACCCCGCCGCCGAGTTGCGCGATGCGGCGCAGATTATCTTCCTGCAGGCGCGCGATCACGATTGCGTCGTCGCGATCCTTGAGGAAGCCGCCGTTTTTCAGCGGCACCGGGCCGCCGTCTAACGTGCCGATCGCAAGCACCGAGAGTCGATGGCCGGGCTTTTCGGCCCGCAAGGCCTCGACCCGTTCCAGTTCGCGCGCGCTGAGCCCGTCGCTGATCAGCAGCACGTCGCCACGGGTCACGCCGCTATTTTCGAACAGCTCGAAGGCGAGGCTGATGGCACGATCGGCACGCGTGCCCTGCGCCGGCATCATTTCACTCTCGAGCACCGGCAATAACGCCATGATGGTATCCACATCGGTGGTTAGCGGCGTCACGGTGAAGGCGTCAGCGGCATAAACCAGCAGCGCCGTCTGCCCTTCCAGCCTCAGGTTGAGTATGTCGGTAATCTTGTGCCGTGCGCGGGTCAGCCGGCTGGGTTTGATATCGGCGGCATTCATCGAGCGCGACAGATCGAGTGCGATGACCAACGCGGTTTCCTTGTGAAACAGCTGCTGCGGCAATTTCTCCCAGGTGGGTCCGGCCAGCGCGACGATCGCCAGTGCCGCGACCGCAGCGAAAATCCAGCGCGTCGCACTACGCCGTTGCTGATCGACGCCGCTGAGCACGAACGGCAGCAAGCGCTCGTCGATAACCGTGCGCCAGCTACCGCTGTCGTAGCGCGCCCTGAATAACAGCCACAGTATCAGTGACAGGGGTATCAGCGACAGCAGCCAGCCCGGTCGCAGGAAGTGGAACTGTTCGATCACGTCCGACCCCATAGTCGCGGCGCCACCAGCATCCCGGCCAGCGCCAATGCTGCCGCCAGCGGCCACGCGAACAGGGCATCGACCGAGCGCAGGTTCTGCTGATCGCGCGGGATTGGCTCGAGCGTGTCGAGTTGGGCATAAATCTGCTCCAGCTCGGCGCTGTCGCGCGCGCGAAAATAACTGCCACCGGTGACCTGCGCAATCTCGCGCAGCGTCTTTTCGTCGAGCTGCGCCGACGGGTTGACGCGGCGCAGCCCAAACCAGGTGGTCTCGATCTGCTCATCGGCGCCGATACCGATGGTGTAAATCTTGAGCTCGCGGCTGGCGGCCAGCTGCGCCGCCTTGAGAGGCGTAACCTCGCCCGCGGTATTGGCGCCATCGGTCATCAGTATCAGCACCCGCGAGTTACCCGACTCGAGATCGAGGCGCTTGATGGCCAGCCCGATCGCGTCCCCGATCGCGGTGCGCTCGCCGGCCAGACCGATCGCTGATTCGCGCAGCAGGCGATTGACGGTCTTGCTGTCGAAGGTCAAAGGGCTCTGCAGGTAAGCCTGGGTACCGAACAGGATCAGCCCCAATCGATCGCCGCGACGGCGTTCTATGAAATTGCTGGCCACCCGCTTGGTGGCCGTCAGGCGGTCGACCTGCTTGCCCTCGACCAGGAAGTCCGCGGTGCGCATGCTGTCGGACAGGTCCACCGCCAGCATCAGGTCGCGCCCGCTGATCGGTATCGCAACCGATTCGCCGAGCCACTGCGGCCGGCTCGCCGCCAGTACCAGCAGCAGCCAGGCCAGCAGGCTCAACAACTGGCGCCAACGCCGCGGCCTGATGCTGGCCTGCGGCGCCGGCCCGAGCCGAAAATCGTCCAGCGCCGGCACGCGCAGCGCAGCCTGCTGTTGCGCGCTTCGCGCCGGCAGGGCGTAATAAACCAACGCCGGCAACGGTATCAGCAACAGCGCCAGCGGCCACTCAAGCTGAAACATGGTTCCGTTCCCGTGGCAGATTTCGAATCCATTTTTCGCAGGCCTGCAACAGGCCGTCGACATCGCCGTCGAGCTGCGCCCGGTAACGGTCGCGCGTCAGCAGCCGCAGCTGGTCGTCGCTGAAACCGTGCCGCGGCGCGAGCTGTTCGAGCTCGGCGAGCCAGTCCTCGCCGGTGCTGGCCGCGTGCCGCTCGCGTCCGCGGTAGCTGATCAGCACGCGGCGCAACAGGCACGCGACCTGGCTGACGGTGGCCTGGGCGCTCTGCCCGTCGGCATGCGCCTCGCGGATCAGCTCGAACTCGCGCAGCGTCAGGCGCGACAGCGGCTGGTGCCGGTATCGACGGCGCAGCCACGGCAGCGCCAGCGTCAGCAGCACCAGCAGCAGCACCAGCAGCCACCAGCCAGGGGCCGGTGGCCACCACAGGCTGACGTCAGGTAGATGGATATCGCGCAATTCGAGCTCGTTCATCGGCTCTGCAACCCGAGGCCGGTTTTCAGTTCGGTCAGCATATCGTCTTCGGTGGCAATGTCGATCAGGAACAGACCGAGTTCGCGGCACAGCCGCTCCAGCGCCTGCAGATGCTCGTCGTAGCGTTCCCGATAGCGAGCACGCACCCGATCGCTCGAAGTATCGATATCCAGGTTATCGACGCCGTCGGTGAGACGGTAATAGCCGCCATCGGGTAGCCTGCGCTCGAACGGGTCATAGGTATGAATCATGACGACGTCGTTGTGCCGCGCCAGCTGGACCAGCTGGGCCCGACAATCCGCGTCGACAAAACGGAAATCGCTGAACAGGATGACCAGGCTGCCCGGGCGCGTCACCTGGCGCAGGCGCATCAGCGCCCTGAGGCCGGTTTTCGGATCGCGCTCGACGCTATCGTTTCGCTCCCAGGCGGGATGGGCGACCAGTTGCTGGATGAAATTGAGCACCGTGTGCTTGCCGCGCGCCGGGCGCGACTCGATATGCTGCTGCTCGGAAAACACCAGGTAGCCGAGGCGGTCGCCGTGCTGCACGCTGCTCCAGGCCAGGAGCGCGGAAAGTTTCGCCGCCAGCACCGATTTGAAGCAGGTCCGGGTGCCGAAAAACATCGAACGCGACAGGTCCAGCCATAACAGCACCGGGCGCTCGCGCTCCTCGCGGTAAATCTTGGTATGGGTTTCGCCACTGCGTGCGGTAACCCGCCAGTCGATGGCTCGAATATCGTCGCCCGGCTGGTAGGGGCGCGATTCGTGGTATTCCATGCCGCGACCGCGCAAGGCCGACAGGTGCCCGCCCGCCATCTGCGCCTTGACCGAGTTCGACAGCAACGGCAGGCCGAGCGCGTCGCGATTCAGGCCGATCAGGGTGGACTGTTTGACGCGGACGATATCGTCGCCTGTTTCCATGACCTGTCCCGCTTAAGGCACGGCGACCCGTACCAGGATTTCATCGATACAGCTATCGGCAGTCCTGCCCTCGGCCTCGGCCTCGAAACTCAGGATGATGCGATGACGCAGCACGTCTGGTGCGATCAGCTGGATATCTTCCGGCACCACGAAATCACGGTTGTCGAGCCAGGCATAGGCGCGCGCGCAGCGGTCCAGCGCCATGGTGGCGCGCGGGCTGGCGCCGTGCTGAATCCAGCCGCCGAGTTCCTCGCCGTAGCGGCTAGCGCTGCGCGTGGCGAGCACGATTTCGATAATGTAATCCTCGAGGCTTTCGTCGAGGTGAATCTCGAGCACCGCGTCGCGCGCGTCGAGCAGGCTTTGCTGGCTTATCACAGCGGCCGATGGCGCGCGGCTATCGAAACTTGAACGAGCCTCGTCGCGGGTTAGCGCAAGAATCGACTTTTCATCCGTGCCAGACGGGTAATCGACGCGTACGTGCATCAGAAATCGATCGAGCTGCGCCTCCGGCAGCGGGTAGGTGCCTTCCTGTTCGAGCGGGTTTTGCGTCGCCATGACGAGAAAGATTTTCGGTAGCGGGTAAGTCTCGGTGCCAACGGTAATCTGGCGCTCGGCCATGGCCTCGAGCAGCGCCGACTGCACCTTGGCCGGAGCGCGATTGATTTCATCCGCGAGGATCAGGTTATGGAACAGCGGACCGCGCTGAAACTTGAAACTGCCGTCCTGCGGGCGGTAAATCTCGGTGCCGGTCAGGTCTGCGGGCAGCAGGTCGGGGGTGAATTGCACGCGATGGAAATCACCCTCGATACTCTGGCCCAGTACCTTGATCGCACGCGTCTTGGCGAGCCCGGGGGCGCCTTCGACGAGCAAATGGCCGTCCGCAAGAATCGCGATCAACAAGCGATCGATCAGGCCCTGCTGACCGATAATCTTGGAGCTTACCGCCTGCTTTAAATTCAATATTTCCTGTTGCGACAAGAATTAACCTCTCAGCCCGGTAAAAATTTTAATGAAACGCGCATCCAGCGCAGGTTTAGATTATGAATCCGGGCCAAAGTTTACCCGATTCGAGGGTAATTAAGGAAGCAGGTGGCCGGTTTTGATCCAGATGACGGTTTCTGCTTCGACATATGGGTAGTGCTCGCTATTATGGGGGTAGCGAATCCAGGTTCCGGCCGGGTACTCGCCGTACTCGTCGAAAAGGGTACCGGACAACACGAACACTTCTTCACCACCGAAGTGTTGATGTTGATCGTAACGCGCGCCGGCGGGCCACTTGTAGAGGGCAACCATTTCGGTTTCGTAGTAATAAAGCGGCATCACCCTGACGTCGTTTTCGCCCGGCAGCCAGGCGGTCGAATTGGTATCGATGCGCAGGCTGATGTCGTCGAGAGGATCGAACTGGTCGAGCTTGACCAGCAGCTCGCAACCCTGCTCACTGAAGGGAGCGTGCGAGGAACCGGGCGGGTTGCGAATATAGGTGCCGGCAGGATAGTCGCCTTCTTCATCCGAAAACACGCCGTCGAGTACGAAAATCTCTTCGCCTTTCGGGTGCGGATGCGACGAAAAATGTGAATTCGCATCGTAGCGCACGACGCTGGTAGTATGCCCATGCTCGGCGGCTTCGCGCGCCAGCGGTTTGCGCCATACCCCCGTCATCGGGCTCGCCTCCCACTCCATCTCGGCGGTATTGACTATTACCGTCTTGTCGAACTGCATATTCAGCATGACGCGAAATTTACAAATTCTGCCGCGTCGGTGCAACCGACAGTTTCACATAAATCAAAAAAGCATCGCCCGGTTCGCAGCAGCCTCTTAATCAACAGAGAAGATTTTTGTTCGCACGCCGGTTTGCGTTCCAGACGCAACCCGCACTCCTACTTCCATGTACTCGAGCGCCGCAGTTTCTTTACCACCAAGAATATTTTTTGTTCCCTGGCCGTCGCGAGCGCAGCGAGTGCAAGGCGGAATTTTGCGCGATGGCGCGAGCAGTACAGACCGGTACGCGAGCGTCTCGCACAAAATTCCAACGCCTCAATCGCGGCGCGCAGCAGGCCAGGGAACAAAAAAAAGCAGCCCTGGGGCTGCTTCAAGTTCGGATCCATAAACTACAGGATCCTGGTGCGCCTGCTCGTGCCGATGAAACCTGAAAGCACTGAGCCGAACAACCATACCGCAAACGGTAAAGGCACCGGAGAAACCTGTTCGCACCTGATTGTGAAACAACGCCGCCCGTTGGGAATCACCCAAACGAGTTAAATTTGCCTAAATTCAGGCATTTAGAGGAAAAACTGTGAACCAGTACCGGTCAGTCCAGACGCCGGGTCGCGGCGCCGGCGGGTCCGAACGCGCCAGCATGGAACAGCATGGCGCAAAAAATCATGAATCCCGCGACCGGAAAGGCCGCGGGCTAAGAGTAGGGAGACTTAAATGGCCTGCGCCAGCGCGTCGAGGGTTTCCTTGGCGTCGCCGAACAGCATACGCGTGTTTTCCTTGACGAACAGCGGGTTGTCGACCCCGGCATAGCCGGCGGCCATGCCGCGCTTCAGCACTACCGTGGTCTTGCCTTTCCAGACCTCCAGCACCGGCATGCCGGCGATCGGGCTGTCGGCATCTTCCTGCGCCAGCGGGTTCACCGTATCGTTGGCGCCGACCACGATGGAGACATCTATATTGGGAAAGTCATCGTTGATCTCGTCCATTTCGAACACGATATCGTAGGGCACCTTGGCTTCCGCCAACAGCACGTTCATGTGACCCGGCATGCGTCCCGCTACCGGGTGAATACCGAAGCGGACGTTGATGCCTTTGCCGATCAGAGTTTTGGTGATTTCGGCGATCGCGTGCTGCGCCTGCGCGGTCGCCATACCGTAACCCGGCACCACCATGATCTCCTTGGCGTTGTTGAGCAGTTCCGCCATCGCCGGGATATCGATGGTTTGCACTTCGCCCTCGATACTGGCGCCACCAGTGGAAGTGCCGCCCGAGGTACCGAAACCGCCGGCGATAACGCTGATGAAATGACGGTTCATCGCACGGCACATGATGTAACTCAGGATTGCGCCGCTACTGCCGACCAGCGCGCCGGTGACGATCAGCAAATCGTTGGACAGCATGAAACCGGTCGCGGCCGCCGCCCAGCCGGAGTAGCTGTTCAGCATCGAAATGACCACCGGCATGTCGGCGCCGCCGATCGCGGCCACCATGTGTATGCCGAACAGCAGCGCGATCACGGTCATCGCCAGCAGCAGCATTATGGCCTGGTCATGATCAGCCGTCCCGACAAACTCGACCGCGATCACGATCACGCCTATGAACATCGCCAGATTGAGCCAGTGGCGCGCCGGCAGCAGCATCGGCTGACCGCCGATCATACCGCTGAGCTTGCCGTAGGCAACCACCGAGCCGGTAAAGGTCAGCGCGCCGATAGCGATACCGATATAGACCTCGATTTCATGGATGGTTTTCTCGACCCCGGTGTACTGGATCGTCGGGTCCATGAAATTGGCGAAACCGATCAATACCGCGGCGAGCCCGACCAGGCTGTGCAGGATCGCGACCAGTTCCGGCATCTGCGTCATCTGCACCCGGCGCGACAGGACAAAGCCGATAACGCCGCCGACGATCATGATGCCGATAAGCACCTCGTGGTGCGCGGTGACGAATGCCGCAATGGTCACTACCACCGCGATAATCATACCGATGATGCCGAACAGGTTGCCGCGACGCGCGGTAACGTTGGTACTCAGACCGCCGAGTGCGAGGATGAACAGCGCCGCGGCGCCGAGATAGGAAACGGTAATCAGGCTGGGAGACATCGTTTACTACCCCTTGAACATTTGCAACATGCGTTGCGTCACTGAAAATCCACCGACGATGTTGACGCAGGTAATGAACACCGCGATCCCCGAGAGAATGTAAATCAGGCTGCTGGAGCTCGATATCTGCGTTAGCGCGCCGAGCACGATAATACTGCTGATGGCGTTGGTTACGCTCATCAACGGCGTGTGTAGCGTCGGGCTAACGTTCCAGATCACCATGTATCCGATGAAACATGACAGCACGAACACGGTGAAATGCGCCATGAAAGACGGCGGTGCAACCTGGCCCAGGCCAAACAGCGCGAGCCCAGCGAGGGCGACTGGAAACCAGGCGCTTTTCAGGAACTGGGTCATTTTGGAGAATCCGGTCGCCTCTTCCGGCGCCTTGACCTGCTCGGCCTCGGGCTTGATTGCCTGCCCGCCGAAGCTCGGTTTACGCTCGGCGCCAACCGCGATCGGCGGTGGCGGCCAGGTAATCTCTCCCTGCTTGACGACGGTTGCGCCGCGGATAACGTCGTCTTCCATGTCAACCACGATATTGCCGTCTTTTTCCGGGTTCATTTCCATGATCAGGTTGTAGACGTTGGTGCCGTAGAGCTGGCTCGACTGGGTCGCCAGCCGGCTTGGCAGGTCGGTGTAACCGACGACATGGACACCATGGCTATCGACCACCTCTCCCGGCACCGTGGCTTCGCAGTTACCGCCCTGCTCGGCGGCGAGATCGACGATAACACTGCCGGCGCGCATGGTTTTTACCATGCCGTTGGTAATCAGCTTGGGCGCCGGTTTACCGGGAATCAGCGCCGTCGTGATAATCACGTCGACCTCGTAGGCCTGGCGCGCGAACAGCGCCATTTCAGCCTCGATGAACTCCTTGCTCATGACCTTGGCGTAACCGCCCTCGCCGGTGCCGTCTTCCTCGAAATCGAGCTCGAGAAATTCGGCGTCCATACTCAGGATCTGGTCTTTGACCTCGGGTCGGGTATCGAAGGCGCGCACGATCGCACCCAGCGACTTGGCGGCGCCGATTGCGGCCAAACCGGCCACGCCCGCGCCTATGACCAGCACCTTGGCAGGGTCCACTTTACCGGCTGCGGTTATCTGCCCCGAAAAGAAACGGCCGAAGTGATTGGCGGCCTCGATCACGGCGCGGTAACCGCCGATATTTGCCATCGAGCTCAGCGCATCGAGTTTCTGCGCGCGCGAAATTCGCGGAATACTGTCCATTGCCAGCACGGTAACCTTGCGCGCCGCGAATTGCTGCAGCAAATCCTGGTTTTGCGCGGGCCAGATGAAACTGATCAGGCTGGCACCTTCCGACATCAACTCGATTTCATGCCGCCCCAGATCGGAATTGAACTCGGGCGGGCGTACCTTGATAACCAGGTCCGCGCCCCAGGCGCCAGCGGCATCTGCAGCGATGCCGGCACCGGCTTCCTTGAAAACATCGTCGTTAATGCTTGCATTGGCACCGGCGCCCGACTCGACGATTACCTCGAATCCGGCCGCGATCAGTTTCACCACTATTTCGGGAGACGCGGCAACGCGCTTTTCCCCGGGATGAATTTCTGCGGGTATTCCTATAATCATGTTAACTAGCCCCTGTTAGTCTTTGCCGCCCAAAACCCCGACGGCGGCAAATAGCGAATCAATATATTCGAGATTTGGTATATTGTATACCAAATTCAGTTTCACCCAGATCGTGCCCGGTACTGCTATCATTTGACCGTTGCCGTAGACAGCCCCACACGATACGTGCATCATTCTGCACCAGTTCCCTATCCCTGGTTATCCCGTTTTTCGATTCCCATCATGCAGTTTTTAGATTCCATCCTGGAAAAAGCCCGCGACCACCGCCAGACCATCGTGCTCGCCGAGGGCGAAGACCTGCGCGTCATAGCCGCGGCACAGCGTGCCCACGATGACGGAATCGCCAATTGCATACTCGTCGGCAATCGCACCGCCATCCTGCGGCAGGCCGAAGCGTCTGGGTATGATTTGACTGACATTAGAATCGAAGACCCGAGCGCTTCACAATACCACCAAAGATATAGTGAAGCACTGTGGCAATTACGCAAGCACAAGGGCATGACGCAGGAGCAGGCGCAACGGCAGACGCGGGACCCGCTGTGTTTTGCCGACCTGATGCTGCAAGCCAACCACGCCGACGGCGCCATTGCCGGCGCGGTTTACACCACCGGCGACCGCGTGCGCTCGGCGCTGCAAATCGTCGGCGTGATGCCCGGGTTCAGCTCGGTCTCGAGTTTCATGTTGATGCTGTTCGAGGCCGAGCATCACCAGCCGAAACAGGCGATGATTTTTTCCGACTGCGGGCTGATCGTCGATCCCGACGCCGAGCAGCTGGCCGAGATCGCGGTCGCGGCGGCGAACTCGGCACGCCAGTTGATCGACGACGAACCGCGTGTCGCGATGCTGTCCTTTTCCACCGACGGCAGCGCCAGTCATCCGCTGGTGGACAAGGTGCGCCGGGCGACCGAGCTCGCGCGCCGGCAGATGCCCGGCGTCGCGGTGGAGGGAGAAGTGCAGCTCGACGCCGCCATCGTGCCCGCGATTGCCGCGCAAAAGATCAAAGATTCGCGTATCGACGGCCGCGCCAACGTGCTGATTTTTCCCGATCTCGACGCCGGCAATATCGGTTACAAGCTGACCCAGAGATTCGGCGGGGCAAGCGCGATCGGTCCGGTTCTGCAGGGACTCAACCGTCCGGCCAACGACTTGTCGCGCGGCTGCAGTACCGAAGACGTCTACAACCTGATCGCGCTGACCGCGGTGCAGTCACGGGGCTAGGTTAATCCCGGGTCGGTTCGACGGGATCGGGGAATTTCAGGAAATCTCTTCGGGCAGTTCCAGCGCGTCGTGCAGCGCCTTGACTTCGTCGCGCACCGCGGCCATCGACTGCGGGCGCGCACCGGGGTCGACCGCCATCATTTTCACGATCAGCCGCGAGACCTCGGGCGAGGCGCCGTCTTTGACCTTGACGATCGGCGGCGCATCGCCGGCGCGATGCATCGACAGCACCTCCATGGGCTTGCCGACATAGGGCAACTTGCCGCTGAACATGTAGTAGGCGATGACGCCCAACGAATAAATATCGCTGCGCTCGTCGGCGTCGGCGCCCTCGGCGCGTTCGGGCGCGAGGTAGGCGGGGCTGCCGATAATCGAACCGGTCTGGGTCAGCGTAGAATCTGACTGGGTGCCAGCCGAGGCGATACCGAAATCCACGATCTTGACCTGCCATTTGTCGTCGATCAGGATGTTACTCGGCTTCAGGTCGCGATGGATCACTTCCTCTTCGTGCGCGGCCGCCATGCCGCTGGCAATCTGGTAAAGAATACTGAGACCATCGACGGTCTCGAAACTGTTGATCTTTTTTATCACCGCTTCCAGTCCCCGACTCCTGAAATACTCCATCGAGATCGCGCAGACCTGATCCTTGAGCAGGATATCGTGCACGCGAATGACGTTGCGATGGCTTACCCGGCGGGCGTACTTGACCTCGCGCTTGAAACGCTCGGTGGAATCCTGGTCCATGGTTAGCTCGGGCAGCATGAACTTGAGTACCAGTTTCTCGTCGACCATATCGTCCTCGACCAGCATAACGCGCCCCATCGCGCCGCGCCCGATTTCCTCCTTGATGTGATAGCGATCCATCCACACCTCGCCGGGACCCAGTGCATCCAGCAGCGAGATATTTTCCACCGGCCTCAGGGAACCGGTAGCATCGAACAGCGGCAAATCGACCGCCCCGGTGCTGGTATTCGAATTTTCGTCTATCTGCATATCGGGCAGGTCGAAATCACGGGTAATCTGCGACATCAGCATCTTGGCGAATTCGCGCATTTCAGTGGTCAGCATCGGCAGGCTCCACAGAATATTGTCGCGCACGTTGATTGCGTGCTTTTCGGTGGTGATCGCCTCGATAGTTTCCAGCGCCGCGCGCTGGACGTTGGCATGCGAGCTCTTGAGCCCGTCGAAAGCGATCTCGAGCCCCTTGCCGAACCCCAGCTGTTTGACCGCGCGCAACACCAGTACGAAGTCGTCGGGGTAGGCCTCGACCTGTTTCTTCAGAATCGCGATAGCGCCGCGGTTGGACGACTTGGCCAGCGACTGGATCGCGCGCTCCCGCACCTGCCAGTTGTCGCTCAACGCGAATTCCTCGACTCTTCCGAGATCCTCGTCACCGATCAGGTTCATGACCAGCGCCTGCGCGCTGTTGCGCACGAATTCCTGATCGTGACCGGTCAGTTCGCGCGCCACATCGGATATGTTCTCATTGGCAAACTTCTGCACGCAGGCAACCGCCTGCTGTTGCGTCCAGTCATCCTCGAGCATCAGGCGGCGTAGAAATTTCTCGAAATTCTCGGTGTCGGAGTTGACCACTACGATACGCGCGAAGAAGTCGTTCAACTCGCTCGACTTCGACGTCAGATAGGCCGACAGATGCGGCACCAGGCTGGCGTCAGCCTGCTTGGCAATAATCTTGAGCACGTATTCGAGCTCGACACCGCTCATGGTTTCGGCATAGGGCAACAGTACCGAGACATCGAAATCTATCTTCAGCCGGTTCAGCGTCTTGAGCGCCTCGAGAACGACAACCTTGTTGGTATCGTCCAGGAAGCGGGAGACGATCAGCGGGATCTTCGGCTCGTTGACAGTGCCGAAATAATTCAACAGGTTGATCTTGTAAATTGGGCTTTCGATCTTGTCCAGCTGGAAACTCAAATTCGATAAATCGACCGGCTGCTGACTGCCTTCGATCAGTTTCAAAAGCTGGATCGCGTAATCCGACTCCAGTTTGAGCGAGTGATTGATAATATCTTCCGGTTTCAGCAGGTGCTTGCGTGCTTCCAGCACCTCGATGACTTCGTTGAGCGAAGCCCCCGGCTCGTGTAAACGCTGGAACAACCTGCTCGAGTCGCCCGACCCGGACTGCGACAGGATTTCGCTGGCAGCGGCGCGGAACTCGGTTTCGTCATGCGACAACACATCGAGAAAATAAGCCTCGGAAAAACCGTCGGCCGATTCACGACAGATATTTTTCAGCACTTCGCTATGCGGCTCGCCGACCTGGGTAATGGTCGTCAGCACTTTATCCAGATTATCGTTGATCGATCCCCTGATTTTCTCGACCAATGAGGCACCCTTCTTGCTATCGAGGTCCTCGCATTCAAGAAACTGGTTGAGCGTACGGCTGAATAAAATATTTCCGATTTTTGCCATATGGAGCAGTAATACCTCTCAGGCGAGCCCGCCTGCTACCTTTTGCGCTAAATTTAGATTGGCCTAGAAATGAGTATAGATGAGTATCTGGAAACAGAAACCGATAAAAAAGGCACTTTTTTCAATCATTTGAAGGCGTTAACCCTGTTTAGAGCCGGCTGCTCCACAATGGAGCCGTAACGCGATCAGTTTTCGCCGTGATTACCGAGAAAAGCCTGCAGGTGAAACCTGCCCTGTTCCGGGACATAGCGTAACCCGGGGGCCACCGGGCAAGCATAGCGCGCCAGGCAGCCGAGTGCGTGACATTCCGCCAGCGGCATTTGACGCAGGTAGCCGGCGCAGGCCTCGACGTCGTAGCCGCTGCCGTCGAAGGCGTCCACCGGGCAACGTCGCAGGCAGGGTTTGTCGCTACAGTCGATACAGGGTGAGGCCGCCGCATGCCCTGCCGTATCGCCCTCGAATTCGGTTCCGAGCAGGGCAAAGCGGTAGGAATGCCAGAGGCCGAATTCGGGATGCATCATTACTCCGATCGGCGACTGCTCGAGCGCCTCGGCGCGTTGCGCCCAGCGTTGAAACGGGTAATAGGGCGGACCCTCGAAGGGATAAACCGGCTGCAGTGAAAATTCGGCTGCGACGGTCTCGGCCACGCGCCGGCTCCAGCGATCGAGCGGGTCCGCGGCACCATCGTCATACTCGGGCGACTCGCTGAACAGCGGCCAGTAACTCGAGCCGATGTTACCCACCAGCGCGATTGCCGCCCGGTCGACGGGAAACCCGTAGCTTTCCAGTTCATCCGGATTCAGGCGCGTAATTCCGCGCAGGTATAACCCGTACTCGCGCAGCCGCTGCTCCAGGGTCACGCCGCGGATCCCGAGCGCCAGTTGCAGGCCGGCCCGATCGCGGTCGCGATCACGGTCGATTCGAGGAACAGCTCGCCATCGACGTCGTCCTTGACGTGAACCTCGTCATAGGCCAGCGTCACGCTCGGGTCGATGGCGCCGGCCTCGAGCGCTTTCTGCCGCGCGATCCGGGTGGCGATCTCGCTCGCTTCCCGCTTTGCGGCCTCCAACGATTCGAAGTTTTGCGGCTGATCTTCATGGAACAGGCGGAAGGTGCCGTGCTGGGGTTGCGTCACCGTGACCTGGGCACGCTGAATCACGCTGCCCATGACCGCGCCGAAGGCATTGGCGACATCGCCATGCTCGGGCAGGTGCAGCCCGATGAACATGCTGTCGGCGACATCCGGGTAGTAACTCGCTGCCGGCGCGCCGACCGCGACGATCGGGTAGTCGCTGGCGAAATCCAGGTTGAACAGGGGCTTGCGCCCCCGGTTTTCATGGCTGCCGATGACCATGCGGGTGATGGTGTCGACAATGCCGTTAGCCATGGCCGATTTGCCGCTGAGATCAAACTCGTTAAGGCCGACCTCGACCAGCAGGCGCCGGATCGAATCGGTTACCAGGTCGTATACCTGGCGGCAGGCGGTCTCGATATCGTCGCTGTCCCATTTACCGTAACCGTAGAGAAAACGCATCTGCCGCATCCAGATGCGGGCCGAAAGTTCCGCCGCATGGCGGTCCCAGTGCGAGTTGATGCCAAGCACGTGAACCGCGTCCGACGGCGTGAACCCGCTGTAAATAGCGAGCCCAAGGCGTTTCAACTTGGCCAGCGCGCGCGCATAGTTTCGGTTTTCCTGCACGATGGCGTCGAGCTCGACCGGTTTGTCGGACAGCAATTCCCAGGCCTCCATTTCGACTTTGTTCAACTGCTGCAGCAGGGCCTGGTTGTTTTCCAGCCGCATCACGAAACGGTTGCTGCGCGCGCTGGCCATGCCCTCGAGCTGGGCCTCGAGTTTAGGAATCACTTCCGGGTAAAGGTGGGCCAGCAGGCTGGTCGGCACCACGCGGCGCGGTCCGACCGACAGTCCCTTGTGGCCGCCGAAGCGAACCTCGCTGTCGCCGCCGAGCCCGATCGAGCTGACGCGCACTGCCTCGACCATCGGTTTCCAGTCGCCGATGTTGGCACCGTCGGCGCTGAGCTGCGGCTGGCCGTTGCTGACGACCGCAATATCTGTTGTGGTGCCGCCCATGTCGGCGACGATCGCGTTATCGAGCCCGGACAACTGGCAGGCGCCGATTACGCTGGCCGCCGGCCCGGAAAGCACGGTGCCGATCGGTTTCTCGATTGCGTTATCGAGGCTCGCCAGCGAACCGTCGCCCTTGACCAGCATCAGCGGTGCATCGATCTTATGGTGGGCCAGGATCTTCTGCACCGAGGTGATGAGTTCCTTGATCGGTGGCACCATGCGCGCATTCAGGGCCGCGGTCAGCGCGCGCCGCGGCGCGCCCAGGCTCGAAGCCAGTTCGTGGCCGCAGATTACCGGCATGCCCGTGAGTTCGGTGACCATTTGCTTGAGACGGCTTTCATGGCTGGAGTTGCGCGTGCCGAACATGCTGGAGATGGCAAACGCCGACACCTGTGATTTGAGCCGTTCGATCGCTTCCTGTGCGGCGCCTTCGTCCAGCGGCTGATGCTCGCGACCGACCGCATCGTAACCACCTTCGAGCCGCACCACGAACTGCGCCGGCAGGATTTCGAGCAGGCCGCTCTGCTTGATCTGCTCCGAGCTATAGCCCGGCAACAGCACGCACACCGGCGCACCGAGATCTTCCACCACCGAGTTTGTGGTCAGCGTGGTCGACAGCGATACCATGGTGACCTCGCCCAGGGACGCGGCCGGCAGTTTGGCGACGACGTCGCCGATGCCGAGGCTCAGGTCAAAGCGCGTGGTCAGGCTCTTTTCGGCGTTGACTATCTGTTTGTTGTCATCGACCAGCACCGCATCGGTAAAGGTACCGCCGGTGTCGATTCCAAGGCGCAACGACATGTATAACTCCAGTGTTTTCGCGGACTATATATTCACCGCCAGTATCAGTCTACGACCGCTAGTTAATCATTTGCGACATCGCGTACAATAGCTATCCCTTGCTGATTCCCGGCCGGAGTGAGCTCGCACAAAAGGCTGGAATTCAACACCGCCGCTTTACCCCGAGATCAATAAATATGACCGATAGCTGCGTACTTCCCGATTTCGATGTCAACGAGGCGGGCGAGATTGCGCGCCGGCTGTTTGCACTGGACGGCCCGGTGAAGCAGCTCGATGGAGAGCGCGATTTGAATTTCCTGATCGGCGACAAGGGTAACCGCTATGTCTTCAAGATTGCCAACGCGGAGGAAGCCCCCGCGATGCTCGAATGCCAGCACGAAGTGTTTGAGCGCCTGGCAGTAGCGCGTGTTTTCCCGGAAATCGCCACCGCGCGCGAATCGGTAAACGGCAAGCTGGTCGAATCCGTATGCAGCAAGTCGGGTATCGAGCATGCCTGCCGCGTAATGCCGTACATCGAGGGTCAAATGCTGTCCCAGGTTGGAAACCTGCAAGCCGAGCTGCTGCAGGATATCGGCCGGCGCCTGGCCCTGCTCGACCGGGCGCTCGAATCATTCTCGCACCCGGCGCTGGAACGATCCTTATTGTGGCGCATGGACAATGCGCTCGACGTGCTCGACTCGTTCAAGTCGCTGGTGGCGGACAGCCGGCAGCGCAAAACGATCGACTATTTCGAGTCAGGTTACCGCGCGCGGGTGCTGCCACGGCAGCAAGAACTGCGCCGCGCGGTAATTCACAACGACGCCAACCGCGCCAACGTGCTGGTGGACGAGTCGGGCCTGCGGGTGGTCAGCGTCATCGATTTCGGCGACATGATCGAGACCTGGCTCGTGATCGAGCCGGTAATCGCGGCGACCTACGTGATGCTGGGCCAGCCCGACCCGCTGGCGAAGGCGGCCAGCCTGCTGCGCGGATTCGATACCGAGCTGCCGCTTCAGCCCGCGGAGATCGAGCTGGTATACGATTTTATCTGCATGCGCCTGTGTACCAGCATCTGTATCAACGCCCACCAGGTAGCGCTCGAGCCCGATAACGAATATCTCAGTATCGATATCGCGGACTCGTGGAATTTGCTGGTTTACCTGCGAGACATCGACCCCGCAGCCGCGCGCGCCGCACTTTTCCCGGGCTAGCCCGATTCGCGGGAGCGTACCGTCTTGGGGGGAGTATCGCGATTATCCGAGCACGCGCTTGCGGTAGCTGGCGCGATGGATATCGACGATTTCGACGCCGACGCTGACCACCGCGGGTAGCATCGGCTCGATCCTGGCAAGAATCGCCTCGCTGAGCATGGTTTTCTGTTCGTCGCTGCGCCCGTCCAGCAGGTGCACGGCGACGTGCACGAAGGAATCCCGCGTCTGGCCCATGCGGTGATATCGATAAGCGATCGCGCGCGTTTTGATATCGTATTCCGGGAACAGTTCCGAGCTAAAGGCAGCTTCGTGCGCCGCATCGACCAGGTCGGTAATCCCAACCTGCCCTGCAACATCTTCAGAGTGTTCTATAATCACATGTGGCATTATTCTCTCCTAGAAGACAAATTGAGAGGGGACAGATTCTTAACCGGATTTATTCCCTTTTTTTATGCGGAACCGGCAATCCCGGGTTTAGCCCGCTTGCTGAGGCCCCGGGGTATGTGCTGCACGAGACCTGTCATCAAAGCCCCGCAATAAAGACACTGACGAAGCATTACCGGTACTTGTCCTTGCCTGCTGCACCCTTATCCTGCGAATACTATCGCGTCAGCCGTTTCAAGATCCCGGATAAGTGCTGGCGCACTTTCCGGGATGACGAGAGGCGGCTAAAGCCGCCTCTCGTCACATGTTGGGATAGGTCGGGCCGCCGCCGCCTTCAGGCACGGTCCAGTGGATGTTCTGGCTCGGATCCTTGATATCGCAGGTCTTGCAATGGACGCAGTTCTGGGCGTTTATCTGTAGCGCGGGCTGGCCCTCGAGCTCGACGATTTCGTATACTCCGGCCGGGCAGTAACGCTGCTCGGGGGCATCGTATTTCGCGAGGTTCAGCGCAATCGGCACGCTGTCGTCGCGCAACCGCAGGTGCGCCGGCTGGTCGTCGTCCGACGCCATCCGGCCTGGGATAATCGATTTTTGGATAGTCATCCTTGTGTCCGATCTGTTCGTGATCGGCGTGATGCCCCATGGTCCAGGGCGCCTTGCCGCGCAACAGGTAAGATTCGAGCGCGGCGTTGAACAGGCCCAGCCACAGCCCTTTCTGGAAACCGGGACGGATATTGCGCACCTTGTGCAACTCCTGCCACAGCCAGGAATTTTTGAGCATTTCAGGGTAGCCGCTGGCTTCCAGCGCCGGGCCCGGATTTTCCTCGTCGTACTCCACCGGCAACAGCTCGAACACGGCCTCGGCGGCGAGCATCGCCGATTTCATCGAGGTATGGGTGCCCTTGATTTTCGGCACGTTGAGGAAGCCCGCGGTATCGCCCACCAGCAGCCCGCCGGGAAAGGTCAGCTTCGGAATCGACTGCAGCCCGCCCTCGGATATGGCACGCGCGCCGTAGGAGACCCGGGTGCCGCCCTCGAAGATCGGCCGGATCGCCGGATGATTCTTGAATCGCTGAAACTCTTCGAACGGGCTCAGGTGTGGATTGCGATAATCCAGCCCGATAACAAATCCAACGGCGACCTGATTGTTTTCGTTGTGGTAGAGAAAAGACCCGCCATAGGTGTCCGACTTCAACGGCCAGCCGATGGTGTGCAGGGTGGCACCCTCGTCGTGCACCTACCGTAGGTTTGCGGTTCGACGCCCTCGCGCAGGTTGAACTTCTGCATCAGCTCGCCGGTCAGCGAGCCGCGGCAGCCCTCGGCGAAAATCGTCTGCCGGCCGAGCAGCTCGACCCCCGGTTCGAAGTTGTCGCCAGGCTCGCCATCCTTGCCGATACCCATGTCGCCGGTGGCGACACCGCGCACCGCGCCCGAGTCGTCGTACAGCACTTCGGCCGCGGCGAAGCCCGGAAAGATTTCGACACCCAGCTCTTCGGCCTGCTCGGCGAGCCAGCGGCACAGGTTGCCGAGGCTGATAATATAGTTGCCCTCGTTGTGCATCTGCGGCGGGGTCGGCATCGAGATCGAACCCTTCTCGGTCAGGAACCTGAAGGCATCCGATTTCACCGGCACGTTCAGCGGTGCCCCTTTCTCTTTCCAGTCGGGGATCAACTCGCTTAGCGTGCGCGGTTCGATCACCGCGCCGGACAGTATATGCGCGCCGACCTCGGCACCCTTTTCGAGAATGCAGATAGTGAGCTCGCGTTCCTGTTCCTGCGCCAGCTGCGCGAGGCGAATGCCCATGGTCAGGCCCGACGGCCCGGCGCCGACGATGACCACGTCAAAATTCATTGCTTCTCTTTCCACGATGATTCCCGGTTGGTTGTCTACGAAAAAGCCGCGGAAGTATACGCGACCCACGACTCTAACGCACATTCAGAATCGCACGATATACCCAGTACGACCGCAGTTCTTACGAATAAACGACATCCATGAGCGCTCGCAAGGACGGCGCCGACACGAGGCTCGGGCGAAGGGATGAAGGCGACGCAGCGGGCAGCAAAAAGGCTGCGCCCTCGAATCAAGCGACGCAGCCTGCCAGGCTGGCTATCTGGAGGTAATGCTCGCGTCTCCGGATGATAAGCCTGTGTGATTCAAGCCAATTACTTGATTTATTTACGACAATTCTTACTATGTTCGTAAAATTTGCAAGAATTAACATAATTTATCATGCAGGACTTCTCGGCCGCATTCGGCCTGGCGTTTTCACTGATCGTGGGTGCCGACCCCGACCTGATCGAAATCATCGGCCTCTCCCTGCGCGTCAGCATTACCGCCGTGGTGATCTCGGCGCTGGTGGGTTTTCCGCTTGGCGCATTGACCGCGGTAGCGCGGTTTCCGGGTCGGCAGGCAATTGCTGTCACGCTGAATGCCCTGATGGGATTGCCGCCGGTGGTGGTCGGCCTGCTGGTTTACATGGCGCTGTCCCGCGCGGGGCCGTTTGGCTGGATGGACCTGCTCTATACCCCCGATTATCGCCGCGTTATCGCGCCAGGTGTTGGAAGATATGCATCGCGAGTACGACGAACAGTTCCGCTCGTTCTGCATTCCGACCCACCGGGTCATCGGCGCCTTGATCTGGGATTCGCGTTACAGCCTGTTGACGGTCACCCTGGCCGGCTTTGGCCGCGCCATCGCCGAGGTCGGCGCGGTCATCATCGTTGGCGGCAACATCGATCACCTGACCCGCGTCATGACGACCGCGATCGCGCTCGAAACGTCGAAAGGCAATCTCGCGCTGGCACTCGCGCTCGGCTTTATCCTGCTGATACTGGCGCTATCGGTGAACGCGGCGGTTTACGCGCTGCGCGCCAGCGCTCGCCGACTCTCCTATGCCTGACGCGTCGCTAACGATGTCATCGAAAACCGCTGCCTCGCTGTTGCCCCTGGAGGTCGATGCGCTGTGCTACCGGGTAGAGCGGGAGGACTTGCTGAAGGATATCAGCGTGACCGTGGATAGCGCGGGTATCACCGGGATCCTGGGGCCCAACGGCGCCGGCAAAAGCCTGTTCTTGCGGCTGCTGCACGGCTTGCTGGAACCCGTGTCCGGGGAGATTCGCTGGCATCACCAACGGCTCGACAAAACGATACGTCGGCGCCAGGCACTAGTATTTCAAAAGCCGGTGCTGATGCGCCGCTCGGTGGCGGCGAATATCGATTTCGTGTTGAACCCGGGCACTCGCTCCAGGCAGCGGCGCGACGAGGTACTGCAGCATGCGGGCCTGTACCGGCAGCGCAGTCAACCCGCGCGGTTGCTGTCCGGCGGTGAGCAGCAAAGGCTGGCGCTGGCACGCGCGCTCGCGACCGAGCCCGAAGTGCTGCTGCTCGACGAACCTTGTGCCAGCCTCGACTCGGCCACCACCCTGCAGATCGAAAACCTGCTGCAGGAAACTTCCGCGCGCGGGGTAAAGATTGTCCTGGTGACCCACGACATCGGCCAGGCGCGGCGCCTGGCGGACGACGTCATCTTCATGCACGGCGGCCGTCTGCTCGAGTATCAAACCGCCAGCACGTTTTTCGATTCTCCGTCGAGCTCACAGGCCCGGGCTTATCTCGACGGCAAGATCGTCATTTAGTCGATCGCAACGCAACCAGTAAGACAGGAGAAAATAGTGAAGCAGCTGGTCAAAAATACCCTGGTAGCCGCAGCGCTTACCGTTATTGGCGGCGGCCAGGCCTGGTCGGCCGAAACCTCGATTATCGTCCAGTCCACGACGTCGACCGCTAACTCGGGTCTCTACGACCACCTGCTGCCGATGTTCAAGCGCGAGACCGGCATCACCGTCAACGTGGTTGCGGTCGGAACCGGGCAGGCTTTGAAAAACGCCCGCAACTGCGACGGCGACTTGCTGCTGGTACACGCCAAATCCGCGGAACAAAAATTTGTCTCCGAGGGTTACGGTGTCGAGCGTCATGACGTCATGTATAACGATTTCATTTTCGTCGGACCGCCTGCCGATCCCGCCTCGATCGCCGGGAGCAAGTCCGCGCTCGACGTCCTGGCCCGCATCTCCAGCAGCCAGTCGAAATTTGCCTCGCGCGGCGATAACTCGGGCACACACAAAAAAGAGATGGCGCTATGGAAAGAAGCCTCTATCGATCCGACCCAGGGAAGCGGCAAATGGTATCTCGAGACCGGTTCGGGCATGGGCGCGACGCTCAACGCCGCGGTCGGCAGCGGCGCCTACACCATGACCGACCGGGCAACCTGGATCAGCTTCAGGAACAAGCAGGATTTCGAGATCCAGCTCGAGGGCGACGACGCGCTGTTCAATCAATACGGCATCATCATGGTCAACCCGGAAAAATGCGACCAGGTAAAGCGCGAGGCGTCACAGCGCTTTATCGACTGGATCCTGTCGGACAGCGGACAGGCAGCGATCGCGGCCTACCAGATGAACGGTCAACGACTGTTTTTCCCCAACGCCAGGTAGCGCGAGACTGCGAGTAAGCCGACTATCCCAGGTCTGCCGCGTTGAAATGCACCCGGAACTGGTCGTCGATAGTGTATCCGGCCAGGGCCGCCGCGTGCTCGCGAAACGCGGTCGTCTGGCAAAACCGCAGTAGCGACTGCCAGGTCGGCTCGAACCATGCGCGCCGATCGACCAGTATGTCGTAGCGTTCGTCGATCACCGGCACGTAACCGAGGCGATGCTGGGCGGCCAGCGAAGCGAGGCCGAAGGTGGCGGCGGCGCGACCTTCGACGACTTCGATAACCGCATCGGATTCGCTGCGCGTCGGCGGCGACCAATTGATACCGGACGCATCGACCTGCTGCTCCCGCATCAGCGCCTCGAGCAAGATCTGACTGCCGGCCTCGGCTTGCCGCGGCACCATGGTCTTGCCGACCAGGTCGCCTAATCCCGCGTACTCCTGCACCGCCTCTGGTGGCACGATAATGCCGCGCGAACGCTTTGCCCACTCCACCAGCACGACACCGCCACGGGCAAAACGCGACTCGACCTGCGCGTTGTTCCAGCTGCCGCTCGGGGCATCGTAGAGATGCAGCCCGGCCGCGATGCCCTCGCGATTAGCAAAACGCGACAGGCCGTCGAGGCTACTGTCGAAATAGCTGGCCAGGCCGCAACAGGAGGCTCGCAGCGCCCATTCCAGCAGCGGGTCATGGCTGCCGACGATCACCAGCGGCCGCGGCACGTCGGCACGCGGCGACGCAGCGGCAGGATGCGTTTCGTTCTGCGCCAGCCAGTCATCGATTGCGTCGCGCGGAAACAGCAGCTTGCCGGTGGCACGGGTACAGGGTACCGCTCCCGAGGCCACCAGGTCGTAGACCTTGCGCTCCTTGATTCGCAGCAGTTCGGCGAGTTCCCTGGTGGTAAGATATTCAGTCAACGGCGGCACGGCGTTCGAGGGTGACGGGCCAATTTAGCACAGTCGCCGCGGCCGCAAAAGCAGGTGGAAACATGCCCGGGCCGCGGTGAACGCGTATACCCGAACAAAGAGCCTGGTTTGCGACCGTTGCTGCCTTAACCGCATTCCCGCAGTCCCCGGGGAAACTTTGTCAGACGTTATCCGGCGCCTTGAAGGTGATCACGAGCACATCGCGGAAAGCCTCCGACTCCGGATCGAGCAGGGTGATCGGGGTGACGCCGTGATAGACGCGACGATCGTTGACCAGCACCATATCGAAGGTCTCGCGCAGCATGAATTCGCCCACCAGGTTGTTGTCGAGATCGAAGATCGTGGTCGCGCCGCTATCGATGTTGACACGCTTGATCATGACGACGATGACAAAATCGACGCCGTCGCGATGCACGCCTTCGGGGGTCGGCTTGCCCAGCTGGCCGTCGCGCGCCTCGATGCGGAACTGGTGCAGCTCGATATGCCACTGGTGATTGCCGCTGAGCTGGCTGAACACCCGGTTACCGAATTCGAGCAGCGCGGCCAGCGTCAGGCTTTGGTGCAGGTCGTCCAGAATCGGCGCGAAGTAGCGCGCCACGCCGCCATTCAACGGATTGTAATCGACGGTCTGGTAGTGCGGCTGATACGGCATTCGCTGTGCCGGCTCGCCCGGGTTCTGGATTGCGTAGACCGCGTGACGGCGCTTGCGGTACTTGCCGCCATCGGCCATGTACTGGTCCTGCTCGAGATGTCCCCAGCTATCGAGGAAGGTCTGGTCGTCACCGATCGGCGCGCGCGCCAGCGCCGACAGCAACTCGATGGCCTGGCCGGAGTCGACGAACAGAAAATCATCCGCGCCCAGGCGTTCGACGATAGCGGTAATTTGCAAAGGATCGGCCTCTAGCCTGTCAGCTTTGACAATCGTCGACTGGCCGACCGCGCGGCGCAACGGCTGTCATCGTAAAAAACGCGTGGTTACGAAACGATCGTAATTTTCCAGCGGCTCGCCGAGCTGTCCGTGAGTCGCAAGAAAGTCGGCGAGGTCGCTGATGTAGTCGCCCACCTCGGCGCCCATCCAGGCTTCCGATTTCTGCTGCTCGATCGACAGAAAACTAAACTCGGAAAGGGCCCGGTCGGCGACCCCCTGGTCCATTTGTGCCGCGCGCGCGATCGCCGCTCGCATCGGATCGGGATTCAGCTGCCACTGCTCGTTGGCCGCCCCAACCACATCCATGAAGGCCTGCACCATTTCCGGATGCTCGTTCATGAAAGCGGTAGACACCGTGATCGCATCGAACAACCTGAGTCCGAGTGCTTCCTGCTCGGCCCCGGAAAGCAACGGCTTGCCAAGCGTGCGGATAGCCCGCAGAACACCGCCGGAGGCGCAGGCCATGACCACTTCGCCCCGCTGCAGCGCGCTGGCCGTTGCGGTGCCGTCGTCAGTGGCCACGATCTCGACCTGCGATTCGTCGATCCCGAGATGCTCCAGTACCCGCAGCATGCGATAGTGGCTGAGGCTGCCGGGAGACACCGCGACCTTGCTGCCGGCGAGCAGCGCGGCATTGTCGCGCGTGATTCCGACGTTGTCCGGGACGATGCAATTATCGTTTTCGGGATATACGCCGGCAATGCCGACCATGGTCAGGTCCAGGCCCTCGGTGATGCCCACCAGGAACGGGACATGCCCCTGCGAGTAGGCAATTTGCACACGCTTCTCGGCCAACGCGGTGCTCATCGCGTTACCGTTGTCGAACGGCACCCAGTTGACGCTCACGCCGAGCGCGAAGTCGAAGGTTTTCGTGTCCTGGGCAAACTGGGCCGGGCTCGGCCACTGAGTTACGTAGCCAATGGAAATCTCCGTTGGCTTATGACCCGCGGCACTGCCGGCGCCCGAGAACAGGCCGACCCACAGTGCCGCAAAGAGGATAATACCGCGCTTCATGGGCAGGGCATTATCCCCGTTGCCGACTACATTTCAAGATTGCCCAGCGCAACATCGATCGAGTTGATAATTTCATCGATGTCGTCTTTGGTACAGATCAATGCCGGGCTCAGGCACAGGGTATTGTTGTACTTCGGCAGGCTGCGATTGGTGCGACCGATCATGACGCCCTGCCTGAGGCAATCGGCCGCAACCCCGGCAACCAGGTTCTCGTCCAGCGGTTCGCGGGTTTCACGATCCTTGACCAGCTCGGCGCCGAGAAACAGCCCCTTGCCGCGCACGTCGCCGATGATCGGGTACTTGTCCTTGAGCTCGTGCAGACGCTCGAGGCAGTAATCGCCCTGCTTGACGACGTTGTCGAGCAGGTTCTCCTGCTCGATGATGCGCATGTTTTCGAGCGCCGCGGCGGGTCCGCCGGCACAGCCGCCGAAGGTGCTGATATCGCGGAAATAGTGCATCTTGTCGCTGGGTTCGGCGAGGAACTCGTTGAACAGGTCCTCGGTAGTGGCCAGCACCGAGATCGCGGCGTAGCCGCTGGCGACACCCTTGGCCATCGTAACCATGTCGGGCTTGACGTCGAAATGCTGGTAACCGAACCATTTGCCGGTGCGGCCCATGCCGCAGACCACTTCATCGATATGGATCAGCACGCCGTACTTGCTGCAAATTTCCTGCACGGTCTCCCAGTATCCCTCGGGCGGCACAATGACGCCGCCGCCGGCGGTGATCGGCTCGAGGCAGATCGAACCGACCGTGTCGGGATCTTCCGCGAGAATGACCTTCTCGATGTCCTTCGCCGCCTGCACGCCGTAGTCCGGGTCCTCGCCGCGCGGATCGCGGTAGGCGAGACAGTGCGGAACCTCGACGAAACCCGGGGTGAACGGGCCGTACTGGTCCTTGCGCTGCGCCTGGCCGCCGGCGCTCAGGGTCGTAATCGTGGTGCCGTGATAATCGCGGTCGCGGTAGAGAATCTTGTGCTTCTTGCCGTCGTTCTTCATCGCGGCGAGCTGGCGCACCAGCTTGAAACCCTTTTCGTTGGCCTCGGAACCCGAGTTAGCGTAGTAGACGCGCGACAGGCCCGGCATCTTGTCCACCAGTTTCTCGGCAAACTGCGCACCGGGAATATTGCCGGCCGAGTTGGCGAAGTAACACATCTTGACGATTTGATCGCGCACCGCGTCGGCGATGCTTTCGCGGCCGTAACCAACGTTGACGGTCCAAACGCCGCCGGAAACGGCGTCGAGGTATTCGCGACCATTATGATCCTTGACGCGCAACCCCTTGCCCTCGACGATGACCATCGGGTCGGTAGTCTGCCAGGGCTTGTGCTGTACCAGGTGATGCCACAGGTGGTTTCTGTCGCTGCCTACGATTTCATTGATATTCTCGGGTTTCATCGCACTCTCCGCGGGCTCAGGGCTGCCTTCACAATGGATTGGGGGAATCAGAGGCTAAATTGAAAGGAACAGGATACAATAGAGCCAGATTATGCCTATTGATGAGACCACACGCCAGGCAAGATGTTAAATCGCAGCGACAACATGATGTGGAGCCAGCTGTTCCGGCTGTCGCGGGACCGCAAGGTCAGCTACCAGCGCCAGCTGCGCGAGATGATCGTCAGCGCGATTCTCGACGACAAGCTGCCGCTCGAAGTGCCGCTGCCGTCGTCGCGCGAACTCGCACGCCATCTCGGCATCGCGCGCAATACCGTGGTGCTCGCCTACCAGCAGCTGATCGACGAGGGTTACCGGGCGCGTGCGCGTCGACCCGGTGCATCTCGACGGCGAGCATCAGCCGCCCGACTGGAACCGGCATATCAAGTTTCATCCGTCGCAGCAGCGTAACATCGTCAAACCGCTGGACTGGAAGCAGTACCCCTACCCGTTCCTGTTCGGACAACTCGATCCCGACCTGTTCCCGGTGGCGGACTGGCGCGAGTGCTGCCGCCAGGCGCTCAGCGTCAGCGATATTCGCGACGTCACCCCGGACCGGATCGATATCGACGACCCGCTGCTGATCGAGCAGATCCAGGCGCGTATCCTGCCGCGCCGCGGGGTGTGGGCGGCACGCGACGAAATCCTGATTACGATGGGTGCGCAACAGGCGCTTTACATCCTCGCCGACCTGCTGATCGAAAAGGGCACCCGTGTCGGCATGGAAAATCCGGGCTACCCGGACGCGCGCAACATTTTCGAACTCAAATCGCCGCGCATGATACCGCTTGCGGTCGACGACCGGGGCGTAGTGCCGGGCAAGGATCTGAATTCCTGTGAATTCATCTATACCACCCCGAGCCACCAGTCGCCGACCACCGTCACGATGCCGCTGGAACGCCGCGAGCATTTGCTGAAGCGGGCCGAGAAGCACGACTTCCTGATTATCGAGGACGACTACGAGAGCGAGATCAACTTTGTCGGCGAACCGACGCCGGCGCTGAAAAGCCTCGACGCCAGCGGCCGCGTTATCTATGTCGGCAGTCTGTCGAAAACGCTGGCGCCCGGGCTGCGCCTCGGCTACATGGTCGGGCCGAAAGCCCTGATCGAAGAGGCACGGGCGCTGCGTCGCCTGATGGTGCGGCATCCACCGGCCAACAACCAGCGCATCGTCGCGCTGTTCCTGTCGATGGGGCATCACGACTCGCTGATTCACCGCCTCAGCCAGACCTACCAGGACCGCTGGGAGGTCATGGGCAAGGCGCTCAACCGGCATTTACCCGAATCATCGCGCATCCCGTCGTTCGGCGGGACTTCCTACTGGGTCGAGGGTCCCGCCAGCCTCGATACGCGCCAGCTCAAGGAAAAGGCGCGCAACGCCGGTATCCTGATCGAGTCGGGTGACATCTGTTTCATGCAGGACGATCCGCCACAGAATTTCATTCGCCTCGGCTATTCGTCGATAGCCGCCAATCGCATCGAGCCCGGCATCAAGAAGCTCGCTGCCCTGATCCACGAGATGATCTGACCCGGGATTTCCTGACACCGTCAGACCCGTAAAACCGTCATGCCCGCAAAAGCGGGCATCTCCTATTTATCGGAAAGCAAATGTCGCAAGATGCCGGAACGCCGCTTGCGCGGGCATGACGAAGTTAAGCAAGGAACCCCGGTGGCGGCTAACTGGTATTAATAATAGGTCGCAACTGGTACTACCACGAAACGACGTTTGGCTTATTTTAGCCAACCCTTAAAACACAGACCCCGGAACGAGGACAGCGCTATGAAAATGACTACCGAAGAAGCCTTCATCAAGGTTCTGCAGATGCACGGCATCGAGCATGCCTTCGGCATAATCGGCTCGGCCATGATGCCGATTTCAGACCTGTTCCCCGAAGCCGGCATCAAGTTCTGGGATTGCGCGCACGAATGCAACGCCGGCATGAGCGCCGACGGCTACACCCGCGCCAGCGGCAAGATGTCGATGGCGATCGCGCAGAACGGGCCCGGTATCACCAATTTCGTAACCCCGATCATGACCGCTTACTGGAACCACACGCCGCTGCTGCTGGTGACCCCGCAGGCGGCCAACAAGACCATCGAACAGGGCGGTTTCCAGGAAGTCAAGCAGATGGCCATGTTCGAGAACTGCGTCTGTTACCAGGAAGAAGTGCGCGACCCGACCCGGATCGCCGAGGTCCTCAACCGCGTCATCGAGAACGCCTGGCGTGGCTCGGCGCCAGCACAGATCAACGTGCCGCGTGACTACTGGACCCAGGTGATCGACATCGACCTGCCCCAGGCGGTACGCCTGGAGCGTTCGCCGGGCGGCGCGCAGGCGATCGCCGAGGCCGCGGCGCTGCTGTCTTCAGCCAAATTTCCGGTAATCCTGAACGGCGCCGGCGTGGTCATCGGCGGCGCGATCGAAGCCTCGAAACAACTGGCAGAGCGCCTCGACGCGCCGGTGTGCTGCAACTACCAGCACAACGACGCGTTCCCGGGTTCACACCCGCTGGCAGCCGGCCCGCTGGGTTACAACGGCTCCAAGGCAGCGATGGAGTTGATCGCCCAGGCCGACGTCGTGCTCGCGCTCGGCACCCGGCTAAACCCGTTTTCGACGCTGCCCGGTTACGGTATCGACTACTGGCCGAAGAACGCCAGAATCATCCAGGTAGACATTAACGCCAACCGCATCGGTCTTACCAAGAAGGTCGACGTCGCGATCCAGGGCGATGCGAAGCAGGTCGCCGAACAAATCCTGGGGCAGCTGTCCGCCAGCGCCGGCGACGACGGCCGCGAAGCGCGCCGTGAACTGATCGCGCAGACCAAGGACAACTGGCAGCGCGAGCTGGCCGAAATGATCTACGAAGAAGACACCGACGAAGGCATCACCTGGAACGAGCGTGCCCGCGCGCGCGATCCGGGTCGCATGTCGCCACGCCAGGCCTGGCAGGCGATCATGGCAGCAATGCCGGAAAACGCGATGATGTCTTCCGACATCGGCAACAACTGCGCCATCGGCAACGCTTACCCGAGCTTCGAGGAAGGCCGCAAGTACCTGGCACCGGGCCTGTTCGGTCCCTGTGGCTACGGTTTGCCGTCGATCCTCGGCGCCAAGATCGCACGCCCCGACGTGCCCGCGATCGGTTTCGCCGGTGACGGTGCCTTCGGTATCGCGATGAACGAAATGACCGCCTGCGGCCGCAACGACTGGCCGGCGATCACGATGATCATCTTCCGTAACTACCAGTGGGGCGCCGAAAAGCGCAACACCACCCTGTGGTACGACGATAACTTCGTCGGCACCGAGCTCAACGTTGGCGTGGAATATGCAAAGGTAGCCGATGCCTGCGGCCTCAAGGGCATCAAGGCGGAAACCATGGAAGGCCTCACCGCGGCGCTGAAAACCGCCGTCAAGGAACAGCTGGGAGACAACGTCACGACGTTTATCGAAGTCGTGCTGAACCAGGAACTGGGCGAGCCTTTCCGCCGCGACGCGATGAAGGCACCGGTTGCCGTGGCCGGCATCTCCGCCGATGACATGAAACCGCAGCAGGGTAGCTGAGTTTTACGTTTCGCAGACCTCATCCCGGAATGTGCCCCTACCTGGCGCTAAGTTGGAGCGCCGGGATCTCATAATGAAACCGCGATAGCAAGATGCCCGCTTTGGCGGGCTTCTTGCCGCAGGCTCGCTGGCGGACATAACGGAAGTCAGAGCGAGTGAGCCGCTTCGCACATGTTTTTGAGCTTTGCCATCGCAAGCTCGCGGCCGAGCAGGCCGAGGCCGCAGTCTGGAGCCACGATCAGGCGCTGCGGGTCAATGTGATCGAGCGCCTGGCACAGACGTTCGCGGATGGATTCGACCGTCTCGATCTCGCTTCTGGCAATTGCGACCACGCCGAAGATCACCTTGGTCGTGGGCAGGCGTTCGAGCAAGGACAGGTCATTGTGACGATGTGCATCCTCGAACGAAACCGCATCGATACAGGAATACTCGATCGCGTCCGCGATCTGCTGGTAGGAATCCGGGTCCGCCTTGGGATAGTCCTCGCGGTCGAGTTTGTCCGGGTAGCCGCAGCACATGTGCACGGTGCGCTGCACGTTTTTCGGGCAGCCGTGGAAGGCACGATCGAGATTCTCGAAGCCGTAATCGAGCGCCGCCTCGGGCTTGCGCGCAAATAGCGGTTCGTCGATCTGGATGTGCACGCAGCCGGCATCGGCCAGCGCCAGCACTTCGAGATTCAGCGCGTCGGCGATATCGGCCCCGAGTTTTTTCGGGTCGTGGTAGTAGTCGTCATGATTGGTGTCGGAAATCGTCATCGGTCCGGGCATCGTGATCTTGACCGCGCGCTTGCAGTTGGCCTGCGCGCGCTGCCAGTCGTCAACCAGGAACTGGTCCCGCACCGAGATCGGGCCGGCAATCGTCGGTAACGCGGCCTCGTAGGTACCGCCGCGCACTGCTTTACGGGTTAAATGAACAAAATCGAATCCCCGCAGATGGCGGCAATGGTAGTGAATATAATTTTCGCGCGAGATTTCCCCATCGGTCGGTATATCGATGCCGCATTCGATCTGGTCGGCGATCGCCTGCGCCACGCCCCTGGCGATGATATCGGGCGCATCCGGCCCGAGTTCGGCCATCGCTTTTTCCCACGATGCCGTCGGCTCGGCGGTATCGGGCCCGTCGGGATTGTTGAACCAGTCGGGCAGCTTGACGAAATCCGGTTTGGGGTAGGCGCCGATGCAGGTGGTTTTCAGTGGCATGCCGCTACCCCCGCATGCGCTCGGCTTTCGGGTCGTACATCGCGCTCAGGGAAGCCTTTGCCGGTACGTGATAGCCGCCAACGTCGATCGAGAAGCTGCCCGAGTCGAGGTAGTCTTTGGTAACCTCTTCCTCGACTTCGACATAACCCAGGCCGACCGCAGCGCCAAGCGTATGCCCGTAGTCGCCCGAGGTCAGGTGGCCGACGATGACGCCTTCGCGCAGGATCGGCTCGTGATGGTAGAGCACCACTTCCGGATCCTCGAGCAGAAACTGCACCAGGCGCTTGTACATGTGCCCGCCGGTCTCTTTCTGCTTCAGCACCTCGTCGCGGCCGATAAAAGGAATCTTCTTGTCGAAGGCGCAGACGAAACCCATGCCGCACTCGAGCGGCGTATCCTGGTCGGCTATATCATGTCCGTAGTGGACGAATTTCTTCTCGATGCGGCAGGAGTTGAGCGCATGCATGCCGGCCATGCTTAACCCGTGACTCTGACCCCTTTTCCATAGGAAATCGAAGCCGTGACGCGCCTGGTCGACCGGCACGTAAAGCTCCCAGCCGAGCTCACCGACATAGGATACGCGGCCCGCGTAGGCGCGCGCCATACCGAGTTCGACCGGCTGAAACGAGCCGAACGGGAACGACTCGGTGCTCATGTCATGGTTCAGCGTTTCGGTTAACAGGCCGCGGCTGCCCGGGCCCATCACACCGAGCATCGCCCAGGCGTTGGTAATATCGCTGACGCAGCAGAACTCGTCGTCGCCGATATGGCGGTTGAGCCAGTGCAGGTCCTTGACGGTTTGCGCCGCTCCGCTGATGACCCAGAAACGGTCCTCGGCCAGCCGGGTTACGGTCAGGTCGGCCTCGATGCCGCCGCGCTCGTTGAGCCAGTGGGTATAAACCATTCGGCCCGGGTCAACATCGATATCGGCGCTGGAAACGCGCTGCAGCACCTTGACCGCATCGCGTCCCTGCACCAGGTACTTGGAAAACGAACTCTGGTCGAACAGTACGACTTTCTCGCGCGCGGCGCGATGCTCGGCGGCGCTGTATTCGAACCAGTTCTGCTTGCCAAAGCTGTACTCGTACTTCGGTTCGACGCCGTCGGGCGCGAACCAGTTGGGACGCTCCCAGCCGGCCGCCTCGCCGAAACAGGCGTTGCGCTCGACCAGCCTTTCATGCAGCGGTGAATGCCGCAGGTTGCGCGAGGTCTCCATCTGCTTATAGGGATAGTGATTGTCGTAAAGCAGGCCAAGGGTTTCGGTGACGCGGTCCTCGATGTAGCGTTGCGTCGACTGAAACGGGAACATGCGACGGATGTCGTTACCCCACAGGTCCATCGGCGCGTGTCCCAGGTGCATCCATTCGGCCAGCGCGCGGCCGAGCCCGCCCGAGGTCTGGATGCCGACCGAATTGAGCCCGCAGGCGACGTAAAAATTCTTCAGTTCGGGCGCCTCGCCCATGTGGAACTGGTCGTCCGGGGTGAAACTTTCGGGGCCGCAGAAAAAGCTGCGCCAACCGCACTCCTGCAGCATCGGCACGCGGTACATGGCCTTTTCCAGCACCGGCATGAACTGGTCGTCGAGGTGCCCTTCGAGCTCCTCGAAAGCGAAATCGAGCGGCACGCCGTTCTGTCCCCAGGGCACCGCGTTTGGCTCGAACGCGCCGATCAGCAGGCTGCCTGCATCCTCCCGGTAATAGGCGCAGTTGTCGTGATCGCGCATCACCGGCAGGTTACTCGGCAGGTCTTCGAGCTTTTCGGTATGCGCGTAGTAGTGTTCGCAGGCGTGCAGCGGCACGTTGACGCCGGCCATGCGCCCGATTTCCCGGCCCCACAAGCCACCGCAGTTGACCACGTAGTCGGCCCTGATTTCGCCCTGGTCGGTGACGACCCCGGTAACGCGACCGTTGGCCTGGCTGATACCGGTGACACGCACCCCTTCGAGACACAGCGCGCCGCGCCCGCGCGCGCCCTTGACGAACGACTGGGTCACGTCGACCGGGCTCGCGGTGCCATCCTGCGCCACCCAGCTACCGCCGAGCAGGTCGCCGGTTTCGAGGTAGGGGTAAAGCGCCTTGATCTCCTCCGGAGTAACGATATCCACCTGGGTGACGCCGAAGGCGTTGTTCATCGCCGCGACCCGTTTCAACTCCTCGAAGCGTGCCACGCTGTGCGCGATCGACAGCGAGCCGACCTGTTTGAAGCCGGTCGATTGCCCGGTCTCGGTCTCGAGCTCGGTCAGCACCGACATCGAGTATTCGCACAGCCGCGCCTGCGATTCGTTGGCGCGCATGGTGCCAACCAGGCCGGCGGCGTGCCAGGTAGTGCCACAGGCGAACTGGTTGCGCTCGAGCAGCACGACGTCGCTCCAGCCGAGTTTGGCGAGATGGTAGGCGACGCTGGAACCGATAACGCCGCCACCGATGACGACGGCACTGGCACGTTCAGGAACATCAACTGACATGGCTATAAATCCCCGGTAACGATCCGGGGTAATCCCGGATTAATAGTGTAGATAATAAAGCCTGAAGCAGGTTTGAGAAAGATCGAATTGGACTCAAACCGCTTTTTTATGGCCTTGAGCGCGACTGGATTTACGATTCGATTCGATCAATGCCGAAATCGTTCAACAGGCCTGCAACCGCTTCGAGTGCCCCCTCGATCTGCTCCGCGCCGAGACGGCCGATGCAGCCCATTCGGAAGCTGTCGGCGACGGTCAACTTGCCCGGGTAAATGACATATCCCTGGTCCTTTAGCCCATCGTAAAACCTCGCAAAATCGAACCCGGGATTGGTTGGCATGTGGAAGGTGACGATAATCGGCGCCTGCAGTTCATCCGCTAGCAGGGTTTTAAAACCCATGGCACGCATGCCGGCAACCAGCAGCTCGCAATTCTGGCGGTAACGTCCGCCACGCCCGACGACGCCACCCTCTTCCAGGTACTCGGTCAGCGCCTGGTCGAAGGCCAGTAAAACGTGCGTCGGCGGGGTAAAGCGCCACTGGCGATTCTTCTGCATCGCGCGCCACTGATCGTAGAGATCCAGCACCAGCGACGGCGAATTGCCCTCGGCTTTTTCCAAAGCGCTTTCACGCGCGACGCAAAAGCCCATGCCGGGCGCTCCTTCGAGACACTTGTTGCTGGAAGCGACCACCGCGTCGAACTCGATCTCGCCGGCATCGAGCGGCAGCGCGCCGAAAGCGCTCATCGAATCGATCAGCAGGCTGCGACGGTGACGCGCGACTACCTCCGATATTTCGCGCAGCGGATTCAGAATGCCGGACGTGGTTTCGCAATGCACGACAACCACGTGGGTAATACTGGTGTCGTTATCGAGCGCGGCGTCGAGCTGCACGCCGTTGACCGGCACATCCTCGGGCGTCTCCTGCACGATGTAGTTGCGTCCGTAGTAGTCGCAGATTTTCTTGATGCGCTGGCCGTAGGCTCCGTTGATCAGGATCAGCAGCTTACCGTCGGCCGGAACGAAGTTACCGATCATGGCCTCGACCACGAAGGTGCCGCTGCCCTGCAGCGGCACCGCGACATAGCCGCCCTCGCCGTTGACGATTCCGACCAGGCGCTCGAGAATGCGCGCGTTCAGGTCGATAAAGGTTGCGTCGCGCGAGCCATAGTCGTGCAGCATCGCCTGCTTGACGCTGAGCGACGTGGTCAGCGGACCCGGAGTCAGCAGGTAGGGGTCGCCGCTGGGTGAGCTGGCGGGCGGTTTGGTGTCTTCGGTCATGGAATTAGCCCTTGTGATGGATTGCCTGGTTGCATTTATACCTTCGATCGATACTATTCATCAAATCGATATAACTAATGCTTCGGATAGATTATGCCGATATCTCACGCCCACTTGCGCTCGTTTCACGCGGTTGCCACGCACGGCAGCTTTACCCGCGCCGCGGAAATGCTGAATATCACGCAACCGACGCTGTCCGGCCAGGTGAAGGAGCTCGAGGAACGCTACGGTACCAAGCTGTTCCTGCGCCACGGTCGCCGAATCGAGTTGACCGATATCGGCAAATCGGCATTCGGTATTACGCGACTCATGTTTCGACATGAAGAAGAAATCGAGCATTTATTGCAATCGGCGCGCGCGCTGACCTCCGGGCTGTTGCGCGTCGGTGCGGATTCACCCTATATCGCGACGCCGCTGCTGGCGCAGTTTCAGCGAATTTACCCGGGCATCCAGATTTCGATCCAGTACGGCAATTCGGAGCAACTGATGACATGGATCGTATCGCGGCGCTGCGACGTCGCGTTCATGCCCAACATCCCCCAGGAGGACGAGCGCCTGTTCTCGATACCGCTGCCGCCCGACCGGCTGGTGGCATTCGTTAGCCAGGATCACGACTGGGCCGAGCGGCGCTCGGTCACGATCGAGGAGCTGGTGACGCAACGCATCGTGCTGCGCGAGAAGGGATCGCGCACGCGCTCGATTTTCGAGGACGCGGTGGCACAGGCCGGACACGTGCTGCACGACGTGATGGAGATCAGCGGCCGCGAAGGCGTGCGCGAAGCGGTCGCGGCCGGCTTCGGCATCGGGGTCGTCGCCGAAAACGAACTGGTCGCCGACGTTAGGCTGCGCGCGCTACCGGTCAGCAACGCCGAACTGGTGCACGCCGAGTACGCCGTCTGCCTGCGGGAAATGCGTTCGCTGCGGGTGACCGACGCGTTCCTCGAGATGATTCAAAACAGTGTCCCGGCAGCCGCCGAATGATCGAGTCTGGAATATGCGGAGGATTCAGGGGCAATTCGGGTGGGCCTGTTTCGGTTGGCTTCCTAATGGGCAACCGGTGAACCGCCTCGCGCCTGTCCGGGCGGGCTTTCGATTATTGTGAGTGTTCTGAATTCGAACGACTGGGTTTTGCTCTGCGGTGTTCAGCGCCCGGCCTTTATGGCGTGAGGCGGCTCACCGGTTGCTCTCGTATAGCGGTCTGGACTGCGGAATCTCGGAGGGGTCGGTGACAGATGATTATCATCTGCGATTGGGGTATCAAACTGAAACAGTTTGTGATGGGTGCAGGCCTTTATTTCCGAGGACCTGTTTGGTTGTTCGATGGGAATGAGAAGCATTTGTCACGGACCCGGTTTGAGGGTGAATATAGGTTGAGCCGATAGATGTCATATGTAATATCGATTTAACCTTAGGTTGGTAAGCTGTATATTGTCTTCCTGATTTAAATACACCGGATTGGAAATGAACTCGCAAAAATCTAGCGTTAGCGTCAATGGCCGCGACTATAACTGGCCCAGCAGGCCTGTCGTGGTGGTTTGTATCGATGGTTCGGAGCCGGATTATATCGAGCAGGCGATCGCGGCCGGGGTCATGCCGTGGATGCAGAAGGTGGTCGAGCAGCAGGGCAGCGACCTGCGGGTCAACTGCGTGGTGCCGAGCTTTACCAATCCGAACAATATCTCGATCGTCACCGGGGTACCGCCGGTGGTGCACGGCATCTGCGGCAACTTCTACTACGACAAGGCTAACGACCGCGAAGTCATGATGAACGAACCCACACTGCTGCGCACGCCGACTATCTTCAAGGCGTTCCAGGACGCCGGCGCGAAGATTGCGATCATCACCGCGAAAGACAAGCTGCGCCGGCTGCTGGGCAACGAACTCGATTTCGGTACCGATGGCGCAATCTGTTTTTCATCGGAAAAAGCGGACCAGGTCAGCCTCGAGGAAAACGGCATCGATAACGTGCTCGATATGGTCGGCATGGAGGTGCCTTCGGTATACAGCGCGGAGCTGTCCGAGTTTATCTTCGCGGCCGGCGTCAAGCTGATGGAGTCGGCGCGCCCCGACCTGATGTATCTTTCCACCACCGACTATATCCAGCACAAGTTCGCACCCGGAAGCGACGGCGCGAATTCTTTCTACGCGATGATGGACAGTTACTGGGCGCAGCTCGACGCGCTCGGCGCGGTGATCGCGTTGACCGCCGATCACGGCATGAACGCCAAGCACGACGCCGCCGGCGAACCCAACATTATTTACCTGCAGGACGAGATGGACCGGCTGCTGTCGCCGGGCGCGGCGCGCGTAATCCTGCCGATTACCGACCCTTACGTCGTGCACCACGGTGCGCTGGGGTCCTACGCCACCGTCTACCTGCCCGACGATGCCGATGTCGATCGGCTGAAAATGCAGCTGGCGGATATCGACGGTATCGACGCGGTATATTCCAACCGCGAGGGTTGCGAACGCTTCGAGCTAGCCCCGGATCGCATGGGCGACCTGATCCTGGTGTCGAGCAAGCACGTCGTCATCGGCACCACCGCCGAACGCCACGACCTGTCGGGGCTCGACGTACCGCTGCGCTCGCACGGCGGCGTCACCGAACAGGTGGTGCCACTGATCATCAGCCAACCGGTTAGCGGCCTCGACCTCGGCCACCAGCTGCATAACTACGACGCCTTCAACGTCGCGCTCAACTACGCCCGCTTCTGAGCCGGCTTCACATGGAACATCTGCTATGACTGTCAGACACGAAAAAATGCGCATCGCCGGAGAACTGGTCGATGGCGATACCGGTAACAACATCGAGGTACTCAATCCTTACAGTGGCGAAGTGGTCGGCACCGTGCCGCGCGCGAGCCGCGCACAAATTGCCGGCGCCTTCGAAATCGCCGCCAGTTACAAGGCGACCCTGACGCGCTACGAGCGGCAGAAAATCCTGATGCGGATTGCCGAGATTATCGTCGAGCGCAAGGCGGAGATCTCCGACCTGATCACCGCCGAGTGCGGCCTCAGCAAGAAAGACAGCCTGTACGAAGTCGGGCGCGCCTTCGACGTTTACAGCCTCGCCGGCCAGTTGTGCATCAATGACGACAGCGAGGTATTTTCCTGCGACCTGACCCCACACGGCAAGCAGCGCAAGATCTTCACCCAGCGCGATCCGCTGCTGGGCGCGATTTCGGCGATCACGCCGTTCAATCACCCGCTCAACATGATCTCGCACAAGATCGCGCCGGCGATCGCGACCAATAACTGCATGGTCGCCAAGCCCACCGAGCAGACGCCGCTGACCGCGCTGATTCTGGCCGACATCATCTACGAGGCCGGCCTGCCGCCGGAGATGCTGTCGGTGGTTACCGGGCTGCCGCAAGACATGGGCGACGAAATGCTGACCAACAAACACATCGACCTGATTTCGTTCACCGGCAGCGTGCCGGTCGGCAAGTATATCGCCGAGACCGCGGGTTATCGGCGCACCGTGCTCGAACTCGGCGGCAATTCGCCACTGATCGTCATGGACGACGCCGACCTCGACAAGGCGGCCGAATTGGCCGTCGCCGGCGGCACCAAGAATTCGGGACAGCGCTGCACCGCGGTCAAGCGCGTGCTGTGCATCGACTCGGCCGGCGACGAGTTCGCCGCGCTGGTCGCAGAGAAAGCGGCCAAGCTGAAGTATGGCGATCCGATGGATCCCGACACCGATGTCGGCACCGTCATCAACGAGGCCTCGGCAATCCTGTTCCAGAACCGGGTCAACGATGCGATAGAGAAAGGCGCCACCCTGCTTTACGGCAACGACCGCCAGGGCGCGGTTTACTCGCCGACGGTGCTCGATCACGTGCCCTACGATTGCGAGCTGGTGCGCGAGGAAACCTTCGGCCCGCCGATCCCTATCATCCGGGTGCGCGATATCGATCACGCAATCGAGGTCGCCAACTCGACCGCATTCGGCCTGTCTTCCGGCGTCTGCACCAACCGCATGGACGATATCATCCGCTTCATCAACGAGCTGGAAACCGGCACGGTCAACATCTGGGAAGTGCCGGGCTACCGCATCGAAATGTCGCCCTTCGGCGGCATCAAGGATTCGGGCCTCGGCTACAAGGAAGGCGTTATCGAAGCGATGAAGTCCTATACCAACGTCAAGACCTTCTCGCTTCCCTGGTAACAGGGGACAGACCACGTTTTCGCTACGCGAAAAACGCGGCCGTTCCCGCCGATACTATTGGGTCAGGCGCGTGGTCATCGGATTGGAGGCGTACTGCGTCCACTGGTGCAGCGAGCCGTCATACAGGCGCACGTCCTCCAGGCCAAGGAGTTCGTGCAGCACGAACCAGGTGCTGGAAGCCTCGTAGGCACTGTTACAGTACACGATCAAACTACCCTCGGCATCGATGCGCAAAGTATCGAGCAGGCTCGTGTAAGCTTCCGATTCCAGGAACCGCGTGCTGCCTTTTTCGGGGTGCAGGAACTTGTAGGGCATCGGGTCGGAACCCGGGATATGTCCCGGGGCGAAGACATAGTCCTTCTTCTTGAGGCCGATGTGCTGCCGCAGGTCGCGGGTATCGATCACAGAAACCGAGTCGTCATCGATTGCCGCCCTGACCTGCGCCATCGTGGCGAGAATTTCTGGCCGCTCCTTTCCAGCGCGGTAATTGCCCGGGATTACCGTGGCAATTTCGGTATCGAGGTCTTCGAGCGCTTCGACCCAGCCATGGTTGCCGCCATCGAGCAGTGCCGCGCGGTCGAAACCGAAGTACTTGAGGTGCCAGTAAAGCCTGGCGGCACCGGCCACCTGCCCCGGCTGGTCGCCCGGATGACTGATCACGACGACACTATCGTCGTTGACGCCGTGGTTTCGCATGAACTGCTCGAAGCTTGCCGGATCGGGGCGCATACGGGTCAGCTTCTTGCCTTCGATTTCACGTTCGGTACGAATCCTGGTGACGTCGACCAGCACCGCTCCGGGTATGTGCCCCTCCGCGAAGGTAGCGACTTCCTTGCGCACATCGAGCACCACGACCGCGTCGCGATTTTCCACCAGCCACTCGCCGTCAACCAGCGCTCCGGGCAGCTCGATGGCCCGCAACGGTCCGCTGAGCAAGGCCAGCAGCCCCAGCCACACTAATTTTTTCATTTTTACACCTGATAAAAGCCAAAAATCTGTAAGCGCATCATGAAAGCATTTGCACCTGCGGACATGATCTCGATCAACTAAACCCATCGGGGCTAGGGGGTCTATATCCCGAACGGAATAAGGGGGATCAGGAAATAAGTATCCTGTCCCCCGATTTTCCGATTTTTAGGCGACCTTCACCGGGAACGCGGAGTCGGCCGCGGCGGTGTAGTTTTCCATTTCGTTGAAGTTCAGGTAGCGGTACACGTCGTCGGCCATAGTGTTGATGTCGTTGGCATACTGCAGGTACTCGTCCATGGTCGGAATTTTGCCGAGGATCGACGCCACCGCCGCCAATTCTGCCGACGCCAGGTATACATTGGCTCCCTTGCCGAGCCGGTTGGGGAAATTACGCGTCGAGGTCGATACCACGGTCGAATTTTCCGCTACCCGCGCCTGGTTGCCCATGCACAGCGAACAGCCGGGCATCTCGGTGCGTGCGCCGCTGCGTCCGAAAATGTTGTAGTAGCCTTCGGCGGTCAGCTGGGCTTCATCCATCTTGGTGGGCGGCGCGATCCACAGGCGGGTCACGACCGGCTCCTCGAGCTTCTCGAGCAGCTTGCCGGCAGCGCGGAAGTGGCCGATGTTGGTCATGCAGGAGCCGATGAAAACCTCGTCGATTTTGTCGCCGGCGACGGCCGACAGCGGCTTGATATCGTCGGGATCATTCGGACAGGCGAGCAGCGGCTCGGTAATCTGGTTCAGATCGATCTCGATGATTTCGGCGTACTCCGCATCGGCATCGGCCTCGAGTAGCTCGGGGTTATCGAGCCATTTCTGCATCTCGTCGATACGCCGCGTAATCGTGCGTACGTCACCATAACCCTCGTTGATCATCCACTTGAACATGGTGATATTCGAATTCAGGTACTCGATGATCGGCTCTTTATCGAGTTTGACGGTGCAGCCGGAGGCCGAGCGCTCGGCGGACGCGTCGGACAGTTCGAACGCCTGCTCGACCTTTAGCTGCGGTAAACCCTCGATTTCGAGCACGCGACCGGAGAAGACGTTTTTCTTGCCCTGCTTTTCGACCGTTAGCAAACCGCGCTGTATCGCGGCATAGGGAATCGCGTTGACCAGGTCGCGCAGCGTGATGCCCTGCTGCATGTCACCCTTGAAACGCACCAGCACCGATTCCGGCATATCGAGCGGCATGACGCCGGTTGCCGCGGCGAACGCGACCAGGCCAGAGCCCGCCGGGAAGGAAATGCCGATCGGGAAGCGGGTATGCGAATCGCCGCCGGTACCGACGGTGTCGGGCAGCAGCATGCGGTTCATCCACGAGTGAATAACGCCGTCGCCCGGGCGCAACGAAATGCCGCCGCGGTTCTGCATGAAATCGGGCAGGGTGTGATGCGTGACCACGTCGACCGGTTTCGGGTAGGGCGCGGTGTGGCAGAAAGACTGCATCACCAGGTCGGCCGAAAAGCCGAGACAGGCGAGGTCCTTGAGCTCGTCGCGCGTCATCGGCCCAGTGGTGTCCTGCGACCCCACCGTGGTCATCTTCGGCTCGCAATACATGCCGGGGCGCACGCCGTCCAGGCCGCAGGCCTTGCCGACCATTTTCTGCGCCAGCGTGTAACCCTTGCCGCTGTCTTCGGCCGCCTGCGGTTTTTCGAACAGGTCGGAGTCGCTCAATCCCAGCGCCTGGCGTGCGCGGTCGGTCAGGCCGCGCCCGATGATCAGCGGAATGCGGCCATCGGCGCGCACCTCGTCCTTGAGCACGTTGGTGCTGAGTTCGAAACTGGCAATCACCTCGTCGCTATCGTGACGCGTGACCCGGCCCTCGTAGGGATAGACGTCGATGACGTCGCCCATGTTCATTTGCGAAACGTCCATCTCGATCGGCAGCGCACCCGCGTCTTCCATGGTGTTGAAGAAAATCGGCGCGATCTTGCCGCCGAAGCAGTAGCCGCCGTTGCGCTTGTTCGGGATGTAGGGAATATCCTGGCCCATATGCCACAGCACCGAGTTGGTAGCCGATTTACGCGACGAGCCGGTGCCCACCACGTCGCCGACGTAAGCCAGCGGGTGACCCAACTGTTTAAGCTCGGCGATTTTCTCGAGCGGCTTGTCGGTCAGGCCGTCGCGCGGATTCTTCAACATCGCGTTGGCGTGCAGCGGGATGTCGGGGCGAGACCAGGCGTCCTGCGCCGGCGACAGATCTTGTCGGCCAGCGGCGGCTTGCTGGTGAACCAATCGGCGTTGGCCCAGGATTCCAGCACCTGCCGCGCATGGGCATTGCCGGCCTCGGATTTGGCCACGACGTCATGGAATGCGTCGAACACCAGCAGCGTATGCGACAGCGCGGCCACCGCGGCGGGCGCCGTCTCGTCGTCGTCGAGGCATGCGATCAGCGGCTCGATGTTGTAACCGCCGAGCATGGTGCCGAGAATTTCCACCGCCCTGACCCCGTCGATCAGCGGTGTCGACGCTTCGCCCCGGGTGATCGCGGCGAGAAAGCCAGCCTTGACGTAGGCGGCCTCGTCGACCCCGGCAGGCACATGCTGCGTCAATAGTTCCAGCAGGTAGTCTGCTTCGCCCGCCGGTGGATTCTTGATCAGTTCCACCAGGTCCGCGGTCTGCCGCGCGTCCAGCGGTTTCGGCGGGATGCCCTCGCGGGCGCGTTCTTCGGTGTGTTCTCGGTATGCCTGTAGCATTGCGGCGTTCTCGTCGGTCAATTATTCAATGGTCTAGATACGGTTGAATCAGCGCTTTTCAATCGGCACGTAGTCGAGATCGATCGCGCCGGTGTAAAGCTGGCGCGGACGCCCGATCTTGGCCTCGGAATCCGCCATCATTTCGTTCCACTGCGAAATCCAGCCGATGGTGCGCGCCATCGCAAAAATGACGGTGAACATGTTCATCGGGATACCCATCGCGAGGAAGATGATGCCCGAGTAAAAATCGACGTTCGGATACAGGTTGCGCTGCACGAAGTACTCGTCCTCGAGGGCCACCTTCTCTAACGCCATCGCGGTCTCCAGCAGCTTCTGCTGCTCGCCGCTGGCCTCCATGTCATTCAGCAGCTGGTGACAGATTTTGCGGATCAGCTTGGCGCGCGGATCGTAGTTCTTGTAGACGCGGTGGCCGAAACCCATCAAGCGGAAGGGGTCGTTCTTGTCCTTGGCGCGGTCGACGAAGGCCTGCAGCGGCTTGCCGGATTCGTTGATGTCGATCAGCATGCGCACCACGGCTTCGTTGGCGCCACCATGCGCCGGCCCCCACAGCGCCGCGATGCCAGAGGCCACCGCCGCAAACGGGTTGGCATCCGAGCTGCCGGCGAGGCGCACGGTCGAGGTCGATGCGTTCTGCTCGTGGTCGGCATGCAGAATCATGATCAGGTCCAGCGCCTTGGCCAACAACGGATCGGGGGTATATTCCTCGGACGGCATCGAGAACATCATGTAAAGAAAGTTCTCGGTGTAGTTGAGATTGTTTTTCGGATAAACGAACGGCTTGCCGTTGGCGTAGCGATAACTCATCGCGGCGATGGTCGGCATTTTCGCCATCAGGCGATACGCGGTGATCATGCGATGCTCTTCGTTATGGATATCCATGTGGTCGTGGTAGAAAGCGGCCAGCGCGCCGACGCAGCCGACCATGATCGCCATCGGATGCGCATCGCGACGAAACCCGGAAAAGAAACGGATCATCGCTTCGTGCAACATGGTGTGATTGGTAACCGTGCTTTCGAAATACTCGAGCTCCTCTTTTTGCGGCAGGCGGTTGTTCAGCAACAGGAAGCAGACTTCCAGGTAAGAACTGTGCTCGGCCAGCTGATCGATCGGGTAACCGCGGTATTGCAGCACACCGGCATCGCCGTCGAGGAAGGTGATCGCGCTGGAGCAGGAGGCCGTGGACATGAATCCGGGGTCGTAGGTGAAATAACCCAGCTCCTTGTAGAGGCGGCCAATATCGATCACCTTCGGCCCCGCGGTTGGTGTGTAAATCGGCAGGGTGACTTCCTTTCCCGTGCTGTTGTCAGTAATCGTTACGGTTTCGTTGCTCATTGGTTATCCTCAAAGTGTCTGTGTCGGGCCTGTTAACCGGAGTTTTTTTTAGTTTCTTAACAGGTTCCAATCCGCCCTGGACCGGACTGGCTGGACTCATACGAGCCGATAACTATACCCATTATTGGATAAAGCCGCTAATGCTCTTGACCAGTATTAAATATATTTATCCTGAAAATTAAATCTCTAATCCCGCATAAATACTGCTTCAGGGCGCGATCAGAATCGGGCAGCGGCCTCGCCCGAAAGCATTATTGTTGACAATAATCTATTTTATCGCCATATTTCGATCAAATTTTGCGAATATTGATCTTTATTGTTGACAATCTATGTCTGGAACGATTCCCATCTCAACTACCGAGAATGCGCTCGAGTCGCGAACCCTGGCGCGCCGCACCTTCGACAGCATCAAATCCGACATCATCGATGGTGAGCTGGCACAGGGCACCAAGATCGTCGAATCCGACCTGGCGCTGAAGTACGGTATCAGCCGCGGGCCGCTGCGCGAGGCAATCCATCGGCTCGAGCAGATAAAGCTGATCGTGCGCATCCCGCACGCCGGTTCGCGCGTCGTCACCCTGGATACCAGGATGATGCAGGACATCTACGAGGCGCGCGAAGCGCTCGAGGGCATGGCCGCCCGGCTCGCCGCGCGCCTGATGCCAGACGACGAGATCGCGAGCCTTTCGACACTGCTCGATCAGCACGAGGCGGCGATCAGCGAAACCGAGGGCAAGGCCTATTTTCAGCGCGAGGGCGATATCGATTTTCACTACCGGATTGCCGTCGCCAGCCAGAATCAGTGGATCCTGGATAACCTGAACGGCGAGCTTTACCAGCTGATTCGCATGTGCCGGCGCCAATCGGGGCAAATTCCGTCGCGTGCGCAAACCGCGCTCAGCCAGCACCGCCAGATCGCCGCCGCAATCGCGCAGCGTGACGAAGAACTGGCCGAATTACTCATGCGCCGCCATATCAGCGGCGCCTGGAAAATTGTACGAAAAATACTCGAGGATCAACATGACTCAAATTAACTCGCCAGGTCTCGCACTGCGCCAGGCCGTGGACGCCAACAACCCGCTGCAGGTAGTCGGCACGGTCAACGCCTACAGCGCGATCATGGCGCAAAAATGCGGCCATCGAGCCATTTACCTGTCGGGCGGCGGCGTCGCCGCCTGCTCTCTCGGAACCCCGGATCTCGGCATCAGCACCCTGGCCGACGTGCTCGAGGATGCGCGTCGCATTACCGACGCCAGCGATCTGCCGCTGCTGGTCGATGTCGATGTCGGCTGGGGCGGTGCATTCAACATCGCGCGCTGCATCCGGGAAATGATCCGCGCCGACGTCGCCGGCGTGCACATCGAAGACCAGGTGATGCAGAAACGCTGCGGCCACCGTCCCAACAAGGCGATCGTCTCGAGTGCGGAAATGGTCGATCGCGTCAAGGCCGCAGTCGACGCGCGCAGCGACGAAAGCTTCGTCATCATGGCGCGCACCGATGCGCTCGCGGTAGAGGGCATGCAGGCCGCGATCGAACGCGCCCAGGCCTGCGTTGCCGCCGGCGCCGACATGATCTTCCCGGAAGCCATGACCGAGCTCGAACAATACCGGCAGTTCGTCGACGCGGTACAGGTGCCGGTGCTGGCCAACATCACCGAATTTGGCGCCACACCGCTGTTCACCACCCAACAGCTGGCCTCGGTCGGGGTCAAGCTCGCGCTCTATCCGCTTTCCGCGTTTCGTGCCGCGAGCCTGGCGGCCCTGAACGTATACCGGCACATTTTGCAGGACGGCACGCAGCAGGAGGTAGTCGACAGCATGCAGACGCGCATGGAGCTGTACGACTTTCTCGATTACCACGATTACGAACAAACCCTAGATAAACTATTCAGCGAGGAGACATCATGAGTGACGCACCAGGCTTCAAACCCAAAAAGTCGGTTGCGCTGTCCGGCACCGCGGCCGGCAATACCGCCATTTGCACCGTCGGCAAGACCGGTAACGACCTGCACTATCGAGGCTATGACATTCTCGACGTCGCGGAACAATGCGAATTCGAGGAGATCGCCTACCTGATCGTGCACGAAAAGTTGCCTACCCGGGCCGAGCTCGCGGCCTACAAGGACAAGCTGAAATCGATGCGCGATATTCCGCAGGCGGTCAAGACCGTGCTCGAACAACTGCCGGCCAGCACCCACCCGATGGATGTCATGCGCACCGGCTGCTCGGCGCTCGGCTGCCAGACGCCCGAGGATGCCGATCACAACGTCGAAGCTGCGCGCAACATCGTCGATCGCCTGATGGCCTGTTTCGGTTCGATGCTGGTTTACTGGTATCACTACAGCCATAACGGCAAGCGCATCGAACTGGTTACCGACGACGATTCGATCGGCGGGCATTTCCTGCACCTGTTGCACGGCGAACCGCCGCGCGAATCCTGGGTCAAGGCCATGCACGTGTCGCTGATTCTCTACGCCGAGCACGAACTCAACGCCTCTACCTTTACCGGGCGCGTGGTTGCCGGCACCGGCTCGGACATGTACTCCTGCATCACCGCCGCCATCGGAGCGCTGCGCGGGCCCAGGCACGGCGGCGCCAACGAGGTCGCCTTCGAAACCCAGTCACGCTATAGCTCGCCGGATGAAGCCGAGGCCGATATCCGCGAACGCGTCGCCAATAAGGAAATCGTGATCGGTTTCGGCCACCCGGTCTACACCGTGAGCGACCCGCGTAACGAAGTCATCAAACGTGTCGCCAAAAGCCTGTCCGAGGAAAACGACGACATGCTGATGTTCGACGTCGCTTCGCGTCTCGAATCGGTGATGTGGGAATTGAAAAACATGTTCCCCAACCTGGACTGGTTTTCCGCGGTTTCCTACAACCAGATGGGGGTTCCGACCGACATGTTCACGCCGCTGTTCGTTATCTCCCGCACCTCGGGCTGGGGTGCGCACGTGGTCGAACAGCGCCAGGATGGAAAAATCATCCGGCCGTCGGCGAACTACATCGGGCCCGATGACCTCGAGTATGTGCCGATCGACGCTCGGGGCTAGTTAGCAGCAGGTTGGCGGAATTGGTCGCGGTATCGACATAGCGTTCCTGGTTGCGGTCCAGCGAGGTGCGCTTGAGCAGGTGCATGACGCCCAGTATCCCGCTCAACGGGGTACGAATTTCGTGACTGATATTGGCGGTAAACTCGTCCCGGGCAAGGTCGATTCGACGAACCGTCTGCTCGGTTCGAGTAGAAATTTCCTTTTGTCGCAACAGAAAATAAAGCGTTATCGAAAGCAGCGCCGCGATAATCAGGCTGATGGCCATTCGCTGGGCAGCGGTTAGAACCGTGGGATTTGCGTTAGCCCAAAATGCGCCGAGACCAAGAATAAGCAGAAAACAGAGCATCCCTATAGACAAACCCGACTAGTCGAATAAGTCAAGAATATTCGAGAGATCTTTCTTCCCTGACCCTATTTCACTGACTTCGAGGCCGGCCAGCTCGTGTGGAAACACCAGCCATTCCTCGCTTTCATGCAGGAAATAGTCCGGTTCGAATTTAACGCTGTTCTTGGACGGCTTGTACCAGGGGCAGGCGACGCGGATTTCGGACGGCGCGTTGAGCCGCGATTGCTTTCTGATCGCCTTGATCAGCGCATCGACGCTGCGGCCGGAATCGAACACGTCATCGACGATCAACAGCCGGTCGCCCGCGTTGGCGTTTTCGATCAGGTAGTGCAGCCCGTGCACCCTGATTTTCTTCGACTGCTTATTGATTCCGTAATAGGAGGAAGTGCGCACCGAAATATGATCGGTCTCGACATCCTTGAACTCGAAGTATTCCTGCACCGCGATACCGACCGGTGTGCCGCCACGCCAGATGCCAACGATAAATTCCGGATGAAATCCGTCTTCATAAATCTTGTGCGCCAGCCGAAACGAATCCTCTAGTAACGCCTGCGCCGTAATATAAATCTTGTCCACGATAGCCCTCGCTCCAAAATTCAGACTGCAATTCTGTCACATACACCCAACCTCGACCAGTTAGCAGAGCTCGAATATCCAACCTGAATAACGATCCCAACGGCTCCCGGTACGGCCCCACGCGACTAAGCGGGTAGCCCGCGGGCCGGACTCATGTATCGAGGCAACCGATGAACCTGGCTCGATTACGGGAACGTCAGCAGGGGTTGTTCGGCTGCGGGGATGTGGCAGTCAACACAGTTGTCGTCGGGGGAGTCGCGGTCGACGCAGATGAAGCGCATTGCGGCGTAAGGCGTCAGCAATACGTGGTGCCAGGTGCCGGCGTGATAGTTGATACCTTGCTGTCCGTTGGTGATGAAGGCATGCAGGTCGTCGACTTCCGGGGTTGCGCCGGCTTTGCTGACGACAACGATGAACGGCGAGTCGTCGAGCGGGATGAAGGCCTGGCTGCCGTAGGGATGATACTCCATGTGGTCGACCTTGCGCGGCAGCTCAAACTTTTTGCTGGCGACGAGACTGACGACGGCGCGCGCGTCTGTGCCGCCCAGCTCGACATTGGCGAGTGCGTGGTAACGATCGGCCATGCCGTTGTTGATCGGGTAGGATTCGTTGCCGTCGAATTCGATGACGTCGCCGAAAGGCGCAAACGCTGCTCGCGTCAAAGGTTCTACCTGGAGTGTCCTAGCCATCGATCTTGCCGAGTAAACGGACGCGGCTGAGCCCACCGTCGGGGAATATGTTGACACGCACATGGCTAACCCGGCCGAGTGGCTGCACCTCGTCCCTGAAACCGTGCTCGCTGTCCATCTCCAGCTTTTGCGGCGGTAGCAATTCCTGCCAGAACTGGCTCTGCGTGATGATCGAGTCGACCGTACCGGCGCTAACCCGCGCCGCCTGCAGGGAACAGCGGTCCGGGTAGTTACCCTTGAAGTGCGCGGTATCGATCAACACCTCGCCGATTTCGCCGACTTGCCCCAGTTCGATGATGCACCAGTCGTTGCCAGGCTCACGCCGGCGCCGGGTTTCCCAACCGTCGCCCATGTTGACGCCGCGCCCGGGATTGAGCAGGTTGGCGACCGCGCCATAATGAGCGTCGTTCCAGGCGATGGCACGCGCGCCGAGTTCGACCGCGGCGAGATTATGCGGCTTCGATTTGTCGAGCGCAGCGGCGTCGCAGACTACCCGGCCGTAAATTCGCAGGCGCGCTACCCCGCCATCCGGGTAAATATTGAGACGCACGTGGGTGTAACTGTCAGCGCTATCGATGCTGAAATAGTGATGACTGTCGCCGCGCAGGCTGGTTGATTCGATCAGGGTCGTCCATTGCGTCGAATCGTCCGGAGCAGCGTTGCTGCTACAGGCTTCGAGCGAGGCCGCCGGCGGATAGTTGCCGGTGAAGTGCGTGGTATCGATATCGATACCCATGATTTCGCCCGGGAGACCGAGTTTGACAATGGCGTTATCGTAGCCGCCGTTGCGCCGGCGACGCGTCTCCCAGCCGTCCATCCACTTGCCGTTATCGTCGAATTTACCGTCGATGAACACTGGCGCCTCGGACTTCAGCATGCGGCCGCATTCGGCAAAAAAATCGTCGCTGCAGGAAACGATTTCAGCGCCCAGCCGGGGCTGCGCCAGATCGATCCAGTGGTTGACAAAATCGGGGGTTGTTTCAGTCATGATAGTTTCCTTTGGCAGCAGCCTGCTTTAACAGTCGCTGCGCCTGTTGATTGTGTTGTTGCACCAGGGAGTCGAGATCCAGACCGAGGATCTCCCCCCGATCGATAATGATTTTGCCGTCGATCAACGACAGCCAGGCGCCCGTGGGGGCACAGGTGAGCAGCGCCGCAACCCGGTCGCCGCCAGCGCCGGCGTGCTGGATATCGTCGACGCGGTAGGCGACCAGATCCGCAGCCTTGCCGACCTCGAGGCTGCCGATATCGTCACGCCCGAGCACCGCGGCACCGCCGCGCGTGGCGAGCGCCAGCGCTTCGCGCGCCGAAAAACGATCGGCGCTGGATTCGAAGCCCGGCCAACCCACTCGCTGCAATAGCATCGCCTGGCGCGCTTCGCCGAGCAAATGGTTACCGTCGTTACTGGCCGAGCCGTCGACGCCGAGCCCGAGCCTTACCCCGGCATCGGACATCGCGCGCACCGGCGCGATGCCCGACGCCAGGATCATGTTGCTGCTGGGGCAGTGACAGACGCCGCTGTTGGTGACAGCGAGTTTGACGATTTCGTCGGCGTCGGGATGCACCATGTGGGCAAACCAGACGTCGTCGCCGGTCCAGCCCAGGCTCTCGATATAGGGCAAGGGACGCTGACCGAACTGCTGCTCGCAGAAACGGTTTTCGTCGATGGTTTCGGCGAGATGCGTATGCAGCCTGACTCCGGGGTGGCGTCGTGCCAGCTCGGCAGTTTTACGCATCAACTCCGGAGTTACGCTGAACGGCGAACAGGGCGCGAGCCCGATGCGCAGCATGGAAAAAGGTTCGGGATCGTGAAACTCGTTTATCACGCGTTCGCAATCGGTCAGGATATCGCTCTCGTCCTCGCAAACGTTATCCGGCGGCAGGCCGCCCTGGCTCTGTCCCAGGCTCATGCTGCCGCGGGTCGGATGGAAGCGCACCCCGAGCTCGCGCGCGGCACGAATTTCATCATCCAGCCGGGCGTCGTTGGGAAACAGGTAAAGATGATCGGCTACCGTGGTGGCGCCGGATAGTAGCAATTCCGCGAGCCCGAGTTTTGCACTGACGTAAACCGCCACGGCATCCATCTCTCCCCAGATCGGGTAGAGCGTCTGCAGCCAGTCGAACAGCGACTTGCCCTGGGCGGTGCCGATACTGCGGGTCAGCGTCTGGTAGAGGTGATGATGACAGTTGACAAGTCCCGGCACGATAACGCAGCCGCTGGCATCGATACGACGATCCGGTTTCAGCCTATCTGCAGACAGGCAGGCATGAACTTCGTCACTACTGCCAAGCTGCTCAATTACATTATTACGTATGACTATGGCCCCGTTTTCAATCTCGCGCCTTTCGCCATCCATGGTGACCAGCACCTCGGCATTATCGATCAACAGCAAGCTCATCCCCCACCTCGCAAATAATTCCGGGTCAGAGTAAAAACTCTATTAAAGCCCGGTAAAACGGAACAGAGATAGTTTTTACACTGACCCATAATTATGGTGGGTGGCATTAGTTGGGTCTCGAGTATTGGCGTTTGCCCATGACATGGGTGGCCTGGACGCAGCGGTCGTCACCCAGCATCATCAGCGCAAACAGCCGCTCTTCAAGGCTTGATGCATTGTCCATGCGGCACTGCATCAGTTCGGTGGCAGCCAGGTCGAGCACGACGAAATCAGCTTCCTTGCCGCGCGCAAAATTTCCGATTCGATGATCGAGATAGAGTGACTCGGCGGCGCCCAGCGTCACCAGGTAAAAGGCTTTCAACGGGGTAAGCCGCTGGCCGCCGAGCTGGCATACCTTGTAGGCTTCGGCCAGCGTCCGCAGCATGCTGAAACTGGTACCGGCACCGACGTCGGTGGCCAGGCCCAGGCGAATATCCTGCCTGCTGGCGTCTTCCAGGTTAAACAGGCCGCTACCGAGAAACAGGTTCGAAGTCGGGCAAAATGCAATCGCGGCACCACTCGCGGCCATGCGCTCACGATCCTGCTGATCGAGGTGGATACAGTGCCCGTAAATCGAACGCGGCCCGAGCAGGCCGTGGCTGTCATAAACGTCTAGGTAACTGCGACTGTCCGGAAAAAGCCTGGCGACCCAGTCGACCTCGTCGCGATTTTCCGCCACGTGCGACTGCAGGTAGAGGCCCGGATTCTCACTCAGCAATTGCGCGCAAACCTCGAGTTGCTCAGGGCTTGAGCAGGGCGCGAAACGCGGGGTTACCGCATAAAGATTGCGTCCCTGTAGATGCCAGCGTCTGATCAGTTCGCTGCTATCGCGGTAACTGGACTCGACACTGTCGCAAAGCGCCGGCGGCGCGTTACGGTCCATCATTACCTTACCCGCAATCAGGCACAGATCGCGCTGCTGCGCCTGCTCGAAGATAGCGTCCACCGACTGCGGATGCACGGTCGCGAACACGGCGCTGGTGGTAGTGCCGTTGGCCAGCATCTGCTCGCAGAAAAACTCGGCGATTCTGTCGGCATGGTCGCGTTCGGCAAATTTCTCCTCGGTCGGAAAGGTGTACTGCTGCAACCAGTCGAGTAACTGCAGTCCATGGCTCGCAATCATTTCGGTTTGCGGGTAATGGGTGTGGGTATCGATGAAGCCGGGCATCACCAGCCGTCCGCTGTAGTCGTACAGCGCCGAACCGTCGGGCAGATAATCGATCCAGTCGGCGGCGTTTGCCAGCATCTGGATACGGCCCTGCTTCAACATCATCAAGCCGTCTTCGAGGTATTCGCAGGCGTCGCCACGCCGCTCGGGATCGGCATTGAAATGGAGAAAACTCGCGCGAATCGCGGTATCGCACGAGTTGTTATCCAGCGGCGAGGGCACGACCGACACGACGGGCTATTGCTGCTGGGCGTACCAGGTCGCGACCACGGCACGCTCCTGGTCGGTCATGCCGGTCAGGTTCCCGATCGGCATGTATTTCGATTGCACCGTGGTCGCGATGCGCGCCGCATTCTGTGCAATCTGCGCCGGCGTTTCAAAAACAAGTCCCAGCGGCGCCTCGGCGAAACCGGGCTGGGTCGGGCTGGAGGCATGGCAGGCGACGCAGCGGCTATTCATGATCTGTGTAATCTGCACCTCGCTGACGGCTGCGCTGCCGGCGCTGTCGACGGCTTTCGGACTCAGGTACCAGACCATCGACAACAGCAGGATTACCGCCACCGCCGGCAGCGCCGGGCTCGCATTCCCACTATGGCGAAGCACGAAAAACTGCCGGATCAAAACCCCGGCGAGCATAATAAAAATCAACACCAGCCATCCTTGGTCGTGACTATAAGTCATCGGGTAATGATTGCTGATCATGATGAACAGCACCGGCAGCGTGAAATAAGTGTTATGTACCGAACGCTGTTTACCTATGATGCCGGGCTCGGCGTCTGGCGTTTCGCCGGCACGCATCTGCGCAACCACCTTCTTTTGCCCGGGAATGATATGGAAGAACACGTTGGCGGCCATGATGCTGCCCATCATCGCGCCCGTATGCAGGTAGGCGGCGCGGGCGCTGAGTAACTGGAACAATCCCCAGGAGACGAGGCAGACCAGCGCAAAAAGCATGGCCGCAAGTGCCGAGTCCCTGCCCTTCATAACCTGGCATAGCAGGTTATAGACAATCCAGCCGACAACGATAACGCCGGCGCTGATTGCGATGCCGCCCGCGGGCGACAACGCCACGACCTGGGCATCGATCAGGTAGGTTCCGGCGCCGAACCAGTAGACCACGATCAGCAGGCCCATCCCCGACAACCAGGTGGTATAGGCTTCCCATTTCGACCAGTGCAGCTTTTCGGCCAGCGGCTCTCCGACCGGGCCGAGCAGGAACTTCTGGCTCTGGTAGACACCGCCGCCGTGTACCGCCCACAGTTCACCGGTAACGCCGCGTTTTTTATCCTGTTCACGCGCCGGATTACTCAACGAGCTGTCGAGCATGACGAAATAAAACGACGCGCCGATCCAGGCCACGCCGGCGATAAGGTGCAACCAGCGCAGCAGCAGGTTAATCCAGTCTAAGAGATATGCTTCCATGGGATACGATTCAAACAACCGGGTAGCCATGCGCCTGCATGGCTACCCTGCAGGTAGTAATTCATCGCATTGAGCTGCTCGTCGGTCATGTTCTGACCCTCGGGGACGATAGTCTTCCCGCTCTGGTCAACCACCGGGCCCGCGAACGGATGCATCGTACCGGCGGTCAACTGTTTTTCCATTTCGCGGATGCGGCCCTGCAGCTCGGCCGGAATGGCCTTGTTCAGCGGCGCCAGCGCGATCATGCCCTCCTTGTATCCACCCCAGACGCTGGTCGGCTTCCAGGTACCGGCCTGGACTTCCTTGACGGTCTTGACGTAGTAATCGCCCCACAGGTGAGTGGTCGCGGTCAGGTGCGCCTTGGGACCGTACTTGCTCATATCCGAGTGATAGCCGAACGCATACTTACCCTGATCCTCGGCCGCCTGCACGACCGCGGTCGAATCGGTGTGATGGGTGATCACGTCGGCTTCCTGCGACAGCAGGGTCAACGCGGCCTGACGCTCCTTGCCCGGATCGAACCAGGAGTTCACCCAGATGACGCGCAATTCGGCTTTCGGGTTGACGCTACGGGCGCCCTGGATGAACGCGTTGATACCCTGCATGACCTCGGGAATCGGGAAGGCCGCGACATACCCGAGAACGTTGGACCCGGTCATTTCACCCGCGATCACGCCGGTCAGGTAGCGACCCTCGTAAAAACGTGCGTTGACCAGGCCCATGTTCTTGCCCATCTTGTAGCCGGTGGCGTGCACGAAGGCGGTCTTGCGAAAAGTCTTGGATACCTTGAGCGCATAGTTCATGAAACCGAAACTGGTGGCGAAGACAACCTTGTCACCGCGCTTCGCCATTTCACGAATAACGCGCTCGGCATCTGGCCCCTCGGGCACATTTTCGACGTAACTGGTGGTGACACCGGTTTCTTTTTCCAGCTGCAAACGCCCCAGGTCATGCTGGTAGGTCCAGCCGGCATCGCCGATCGGACTTACGTAGACGAAGCCGACGTTGTCGGCCGCCATGCCGGCGCCGCTCATCGCGCCGAGCAGCGCCACGATCGCCAGTTTCTTAATTATCTTTGTTAGTGCCATTTCAGAACCCTCCCGGGATTTTTCATTTAGGTTGGTGTTTACGGGTTTTACAACCCTTTTATAAAGATTCATTGATTAACGCCTGCTTAAGACATCAGGCATCGGGCCGGTATGGCTGTCCCAGCGATACCGGCGCGTTCAGGCGCACCGTGTTCTGGTCGCGCGAAATGATTACCAGCACAATAATGGTCGCGAGGTACGGCAGCGACGACAGGAATTGCGACGGAATATTGATTTCAAGCCCAGAGCCCTGCACGAATAACTGCGCTACCATGACACCGCCGAACAAATAGGCGCCGACCATGACCCGGAACGGCCGCCAGGTCGCAAAAACAACCAGCGCAATCGCAATCCAGCCGCGCCCGGCGACCATGCCCTCGACCCACAACGGTGTATAAAACACTGACAGGAAAGCGCCGCCGATACCCGCCATGGCGCCGCCGAAGATGGTCGCCATGTAACGAATACGAATCACCGGGTAGCCGATAGAATGCGCCGACGAGGGCGATTCGCCAACGGCGCGCAACACCAGGCCGGGCCGGCTGCGATACAGGAACCAGACGATGGCACCGAACAGCGCCCATGAAAAATAGACCAGCGATTGCTGCGCGAACAGCGGCTCGCCGATAATCGGAATATCGGCCAGCAGCGGAATACGGATCGCTTCGATTGTGGGCAAAATTTCTGATTCGTAGGGCTTGCCGATGAATGCCGACAGTCCGACGCCGAGTATCGACAGCGCCAGACCGGTGGCGACCTGGTTGCCCATCAGCGTCAGTACCACGACGGCAAACAGGTACGACATCAGTGCGCCCGCGGCCATGCCGCCCAGCACGCCCAACCAGACGCTGCCGGTTTCGAAGCTGATCGCGAAGCCGGCGATCGCACCCATCGACATCATGCCCTCAGCACCCAGGTTCAGCACCCCGGATTTTTCGGCGATCAACTGGCCCAGTGCAACGATGATCAGAGGTGTGCCGGCGACGATAGTCGCAAACAGTATCGAGCTTAAAATTGAGCTTTCCATCAGGCCGTTACCTCCCTGTTCCAGCGCAGGCGATAATTGATAAATACGTCCGAGCCGAGCAGGAACAGTAACAACATGCCCTGGAACACGAGGGAAATGGACGACGGCAGGTTCATGTATTGCTGCGCCTGCTCGCCGCCGAGGTAAAGCAACGCCATCAACAGACTGGCGAAGAATATGCCTACCGGGTTGAGGCGCGCGACGAAGGCGACGATGATCGCCGCGAAACCGTAGTTACTCGATATTTGATCGGTGATCTGCCCCATCGGGCCCGAGACTTCGGCCATGCCGGCGAGCCCGGCCATCGCGCCGCCAGCGAGCAGCCCGATCCAGATCATGCGCCTGGCAGAAAATCCGGCGTAGCGGGCGGCGTCCTTGGCGAATCCCGCTACCTGCATCTGGAATCCGGCGAAACTGCGGAACATGAAAATATAACCTGCCAACAACGCCCCGATCGCGAACACAAATGCCAGGTTGACCCGGCTGCCATCGTCGAACAACAACGGCAACAGGGCCGAATCCTCGAACATCGCCGATTGCGGAAAATTGAAGCCGTCCGGATCCATCATCGGGCCGTGCACCAGCCAGGACACCAGTAATTGCGACACGTAAACCAGCATCAGCGACACCAGGATTTCATTGGTATTGAATCGGGTTTTCAAAAACGCCGGTATCGCCGCCCATAACATGCCGCCGATGCACCCGGCGATGATCATCAGGATCAGTACATGCGCACCCTCGGATTCCTGGAAGTACAGCGCAACCGCGCTGGCGGCGATACCGCCGACAATCAGCTGGCCCTCGGCGCCGATGTTCCAGACGTTGGCGCGGAAACCGATCGCGAGCCCGACGGCAATCAGCATCAGCGGCGTCGCCTTGAGTAACAGTTCCGATACACCCCACAGGTCACTGATCGGGTTGATGAAAAACACCTTGAAACCCTCGATCGGATTTTTACCGAGGAACGCAAATAAAAACAGGCCGCCGATCAACATCAATACGATCGCGATCGCCGGCGATGCATAAGACATCAAATGCGAGGCTTCGGGACGCCGTTCCAGCCTAAGCATTAGTCTGTACCTCCTCTGCCGGAGCGGCCTGATCCCACATGCCGCTCATCCAGACCCCGATTTCATCGATATTGGTGTCTGCCAGGTTCTTCGCCGGTGACATGCGGCCATTGGCAATTACCGCGATGCGGTCGGAAATTTCGAACAGTTCTTCGAGTTCTTCCGAAATCACCAGGATCGCGGTGCCCTCATTACGCAAATCGATCAATTCCTGGCGAATGAACGCGGCGGCACCGACGTCGACGCCCCAGGTCGGCTGCGCCACCACCAGCATCTTCGGCGTCAGCAGGATTTCGCGGCCCATGATGAACTTTTGCAGGTTACCGCCGGAGAGCGAATTGGCGGCGTGCTCTTCGCCGCCGCACTTGACGTTGAAGCCGTCGATGCATTTGCGCGCGAATTCGGCGATCTTGTCGAACTGGATCATGCCATTCTTGAGCATGCCCGCGTGATGCGCGGTCAGCAGCGCGTTTTCGGTCAGCGACATACGCGGCACCGCGCCGCGGCCGAGGCGCTCCTCGGGCACGAAGCCGAGGCCGCCGACCCGGCGCCGATCCGGGTTATCCCTGCCCGAAGCCTTGCCGCAGATAACGATCGAATCGGCGTCATCCACCAGTTCTTCGCCCGAGAGTGCGTACAGCAATTCCTGCTGGCCATTGCCCGATACGCCGGCAATACCGAGGATTTCACCGGAACGGACTTCAAGCTCGATATCCCGTAAATTGGTGCCGAAGGGATCGTCCGATTTCCTGCTGAGCCGGTTCAACTGCAGGCGTGCCTCGCCCAGCTCAACCGGCGCATTATGCTCGGGTACCGGCAGTTCCTTGCCGATCATCAGGCTGGCCATCGATCTCGGGGTTTCCTCGGACGGAATACAATCACCGGTAACCTTGCCGTCACGCAGAACCGTGGCGACATGGCACAGCTCCTGGATTTCATCGAGCTTGTGGCTGATATAGAGAATACTGCAGCCCTCTTCAGCGAGTTGGCGCAGGGTATCGAACAGTTTACGCACCGCCTGCGGCGTCAATACCGAAGTCGGCTCGTCCATGATCAACAGCTTCGGGTTTTGCAGCAGGCAGCGGACGATCTCGACTCGCTGGCGTTCACCGACCGACAACGCATGCACCAGGCGTTGCGGATCGACCGGCAGGCCGTAGCGGTTGGATACCTCGATGATTTGCTCGGCAAGTTGATTCAGGTCGGGGTTGCCGGGCAGGCCCAGCGCGACATTTTCGACCACGTTGAGGGTTTCGAACAGTGAAAAATGCTGGAACACCATGCCGATGCCGAGGCTCCTGGCGTGCGCCGGATTCTCGACATGCACGACCTGACCTTCCCATTTCATTTCGCCGGCATCGGGTTTGGTAACGCCATATATCATTTTCATCAGCGTTGACTTACCGGCGCCGTTTTCACCCAGCACCGCGTGAATCTCGCCCTTTTTCACTGACAGCGAAACGTCTTCGTTGGCAATAACCGATGGATAAATCTTGGTGATCCCTTGCAGCTCTAGCCTCAACGCTTCGCTGCCACCCGATTCGGATGTCATGACTCTCCCCTCATTGCGGCAACTATTTTATTATCTTTCTGGTTTTCGTTTTGCGCCCGATCGTATACCTGCAGGATTTCGGCGGCAACCGAAATCGCGATCTGCGCTGGCTGCTTGCCGTTGATGCCGTTGACGCCGATCGGGCAGGTCATGTCGGCAAACCGGCCCGGGTCGACGCCGCGACGCCGCATGCGCGCCTCGAAGTTGCGCCGCTTCGATTGTGAGCCGATCAAACCGAAATAACTGAAGTCGTCGCGTTTCAGAATCTGCTCGCAAAGACGCTGATCGAGCGCGTGATCGTGGGTCATGACGAGAAAGTATGCGCCGGCCGGCGCTGCATCGATCTCGGCCTCGGGGCTATCGGTACAAATCGCGTCAACCCCCGCAGTCGGATTTTCGGGCAGCATATCGTCGCGGGTATCGATCCAGTGAATCTCGACCGGCAGGTCCGCGAGCGCACGCACCAGTGCCCGGCCGACATGCCCGGCGCCGAACAGGTAAAGCTCGATCGGGTTTTCGTCGAGTTCGGCCCGGCTCCAGTCGCTGTCCGGGTCGAGTCGCTCAAACATCAGGTTGGCCAGCCCGCCGCAGCACTGACCCAGCCCGGCGCCCAGCGGAAACCGCTGCAGGCCACCAGCTTCGCCGAGCTCGAGCTGATCGCGTGCGATACGGCAGGCCTGGTATTCGAGGTTGCCGCCGCCGATGGTGCCGTACTGCTGCTCGGCGGTTATCAGCATCTTCGCGCCGGCCTCACGCGGGGTCGAACCGACAATCGAATCGACGCTGACCAGCATCACCGGGGTCTGCTCACGGCGCAATCGGCTCAAAATTCGTGACCAGTCGCTCACGCCACTTCCGCGCGCAGCGCTTCGATCGCATCGAGGATGGCTTCGGGTGTTGCCGGCGCGCGCAACGGCGGATTGATGCGATTGTCAGCCAGGCTCGCGATCGCGTCGCGAATCGCAAAAAATACCGAGAACGGCAGCAGCAGCGGCGGTTCGCCGACGGCCTTGGAACGCAGGATCGTATCCTTCACGTTCTGATTCTGGTAGAGCCGGGTATCGAAACGTGTCGGGCAGTCGGTGATGGTCGGAATCTTGTAGGTCGACGGCGCGTGCGTGGTCAGGCGGCCCTGCTCGTTCCAGCACAGTTCCTCGCTGGTAAGCCAGCCCATGCCCTGAATAAAGGCCCCCTCGACCTGACCGATGTCGATCGCCGGATTTATCGAATTGCCCGCGTCGTGCAGGATATCGGCCCGCAGCAGCTTGAACTCGCCGGTTAGCGTATCGATGATGACTTCCGACACGGCGGCGCCGTAGGCGAAGTAATAAAACGGGCTGCCCTGCATCTGGTCGCGGTCCCAGTTCAATCCCGGGGTCTTGTAAAATCCGTCGGACCAGAGCTGAACCCGGTTTTCATAGGCCTGCAGCACGAGTTCGGGAAAGCTGACTGTGCTGCCGCCGCAATGAACCATTCCATTCTCGAACACCACCTCGGCGGCACAGCCGCCATAACGCTCCGCGGCGAAACCGGCCAGGCGCTCACGGATCTGGCGTGCCGCGTCCTGCGCCGCCTTGCCGTTGAGATCGCTACCGGTGGAAGCCGCGGTAGCCGAAGTATTGGCGACCTTGCTGGTATCGTTCGCGGTTGCGCGCACCTGCGCAATATCCAGCCCAAGCTCCAGCGCCACCACCTGCGATACCTTGGTGTGCAGACCCTGGCCCATTTCGGTACCGCCATGGTTGACCAACACGCTGCCGTCGGTATAGACGTGCACCAGCGCCCCGGCCTGGTTGAAGTGAACCACATTGAATGAAATACCGAACTTGACCGGGGTAAGCGCGAGGCCCTTACGTAGAACCGGGCTGTTGCGATTGAAGGCCGCCACCGCCGCGCGCCGGGCGCTGTATTCGCTAGTCTGCTCGAGCTCGGTCACCAGTTCCTGGATGACGTTATCTTCGACGATTTGACCGTAGGGCGTGGTGTTGCGGAAATCATTGTCGTAGAAATTGAGCTTGCGCACTTCCTGCGGATCCTTGCCGAGTTCGCGTGCGATGTTGTCGATGATGTACTCGATCGCGAACGCGCCCTGCGGGCCGCCGAAACCGCGAAAGGCGGTGTTCGACTGGGTATTGGTTTTGACACTATAGGCGTCGATGGCGACGTCGGCGAGGTAATAGGCATTATCGAAATGGCATACCGCGCGGGTCACCACGGGCCCGGTCAGGTCGGCCGAGAAGCCGGCCTGCGCGGCCATGTCGATTCTGGCGCCGCGAATCATACCGTCGTCGTCGTAACCGACCTCGTAGTCGAACTGAAAGCCGTGGCGCTTGCCGGTAACCATCATGTCGTCATCACGGTCGAGTCGCAGCTTGATCGGGCGGCGCAGCCGGCAGGCAGCGACCGCGGCGATACAGGCGAAGATAGCGGACTGCGATTCCTTGCCACCGAAACCGCCGCCCATGCGCCGCATTTCGACCACCACCTGGTTGAAATCGATGCCCAGTGCATGCGCGACCACGTGCTGCATTTCGGTCGGGTGCTGGGTCGAGCACCAGAGATGAAAGCAGCCGTCTTCTTTCGGCGCGACGTAGGATATCTGGCCTTCCAGGTAAAACTGCTCCTGCCCGCCGACCTCGAACTCGCCCTTCATCCTGTATTGCGCCTGTGTCATCGCCAGTTTGGCATCGCCGCGGCGTAACTGCATCGGCGGTAGCACCCAGGATTGTTGCTGTTTGCCGCTGCCGATATCGAGCACCGCGGGTCGTGGCGCGTAGTCGATGCTGGCGAGTCTTGCCGCCTTGCGCGCCGCCGTCTGCGAATCGGCGACCACCGCGAACACCGGTTGGCCTACGTATTGCACCAAACCGTCAGCCAGGATCGGATCGTCGGCGACGATGGGTCCGCAATCGTTGGCGCCGGGAATATCGGCGGCGGTGATGACAGCGACCACACCCGGCGCCGCCCTGACCGCGTCGAGATCCAGCGCCTTGATGTCTGCATGCGCCTGGTCGCTCAACCCCAGTGCGATAAAACAGGTACCGGCCAGCTCGGGAATATCGTCGACGTAAGTCGCCTCGCCGGCGACGTGCAGCGCCGCCGATTCATGCGGTACCGCGGTTCCGGGAGCCGTCTCGCGCGCCTGTTGTTTAACGCGATCTTCCATCACTCGTTCACCGCAAATACGTTAACCGCAGTCGGCGCCAGCGGCTCGTTGCTGCGTGTTTCGAGGTAAAAACGATGCAGCAGGTTGGCGGTCACTCGACCACGATAGTCGGCGCTGGCACGCATATCCGACAGCGGCGTAAAATCGGCGGCGAGCTTCTGCCCGGCTGTGACCAGCGTGAATTCGTTCCACGGCTCACCGCGCAGGTAATCTTCGGTTTGCCGGGCTCGTTTCGGGATTGCCGCCATGCCGCCGAGGGCAATGCGCACATCAGCCACCTCGTCACCGTCGAGACGCAGCGCAAAGACCGCGCAAACCGCCGAGATATCCTGGTCGAAGCGCTTGCTGAGTTTATAGCAACGCAGTTGTACATCAGCCCTCGGCGAGGGTATTACAACTGCCTCTACAAATTCTCCCGGCCGCAGCGCGTTTTGCATGTAATCGAGATAAAGTTCTTCTAACGCCAGCTCGCGGCTATCCTGGCCACAACGCAACCTGACACGGGCATCGATCGCGATCAACGCCGGCATCGAGTCACCGATTGGCGAGCCATTGGCGATATTGCCGACCAGCGTACCGGCATTACGCACCGGTACCGAGGCGAAACGGCGAAACATTTCGTCGAACTCGGGGTAATGCGGCTGCAGCGCCGCGAAGGCGTCAGTCAAGGTTACCGCGGCGCCGATCTCGATGGCATCGGTAGCGGCCCTGACCTGCCGCAACTCGGCGACATTGCCGAGGTAAATAATCGTCGGTAGTTCCTGCAATTGCTTGGTAACCCAGAGCCCGACGTCGGTGCCACCGGCGAGGATTCGGGCATCCGGGTGCTGCTGGTACAAATTGGCCAGCTCGTCGAGCGTCAGCGGCGCATGATAATTCGATAAGCCGTGGACCAGCGACAGGCCCTGCTTTCGATCCAGCCCACGCAGCTGTGCGATCAACCGCTTCTCGTTGTCGTCCGGCGCCGGGTATTCGTGCATGTGCAGGCAGGCATCGACGATCGGGCGGTAACCGGTGCAGCGGCACAGGTTGCCCGATAGCGCATCGTCGATCTCGGCACGCCCCGGCGACCTGTTTTCGAGGTAGAGCGCGAACATCGACATGACGAAACCCGGGGTACAGAAACCGCACTGTGAACCGTGATAATCGACCAGGCTTTGCTGTACTGGATGCAGCGTACCGTCGGCGGCTTTTAAAGATTCGACGGTAAACAGGGCCTTACCGTCGAGCGTCGGCAAAAACTGGATACAGGCATTGATCGCACGATAACGCAAACCCTCGCCATCGAGCTCCGCGACGACCACGGTGCAGGCGCCGCAATCACCCTCGGCACAGCCTTCCTTGCTGCCGACCCGGCGTAGATCCTCGCGCAGGTATTGCAGCACCGTGCGCGTCGGTTCGACCTCGTCGACCTCGGTCACGGCACCGTCGAGAATGAATCGAATCGAATCCATCAGGAGCCCCGGTAGGTCGAGTAGCTCCAGGGCGAGACCAGCAGCGGCACGTGGTAGTGCTGATCAGCCGCGGCAATACCGAAACGCAGCGGCACCTTGTCCACGAACAGCGGCTCGGGCAAATCATTGAACTGGCCGCGAAAATAGTCACCGATCTGGAACACCAGTTCGTAGACACCGGGCATGAGATTTTCACCTTCGAGGATCGGGGCATCGAGCCGTCCATCGGCGTTGGTAATCGCTTCGGCGATCAGTCTGTGCTCGGGCTGAACGCTGAACAACGCGATTGCGACACCGCCGGCAGGACAGCCCTGCGCGGTATCGAGCACGTGTGTAGTTAACCTCCCCATTGGCAACACCCCTCATTGTCGATGCGCTAAAATCGCATTAATCGTAAAAATTGTCAACACTTTCATAAAATATTGTTAACAATTTTATTATCATGCTACACTCTCCAGCCATCCGAATCGAGCAACAGCAGGTATGGCCGCGCAAATCGATAACCCAGGCAGGAACAATCCCAGCGAAGACGAAGTACTGCGCCAGATCGAACAGGCGGTGCTCGACCATCGCCTGCCGCCAGGCACCAAACTCAAGGAAGTGCAGCTGGCCAACCTGTTCGGCGTGAAACGCGGCCTGATACGCAAGGTGCTGACCCGGCTGGCGCATTCGCGCCTGGTCGACCAGACTCCCAACCGCGGCGCCAGGGTGGCGCAACCCTCGGTCAAGGAAGGCCAGGATCTGTTCGCCACGCGCCGCGTAATCGAGTCGGCTATCCTCGAAACGCTGATCGCGCGCGTCGACGACAAAACCGTCAGACAGCTCAGGAAACTGCTCGGGAGCGAGCAAAGGGCTTACCAGCGCGGGGATTCGGAACTGGCGCTGGCGCTCTCGGTCGATTTTCATCGTCAGCTGGCGGCGCTGGCGGGCAACAGCGTGCTCGAAGAGTACCTCAATGACATCATCCGGCGCACGCCGCTAGTAATCCTGACGCATCTCGGCGACGATGAGCAAAATCGCTGCCGCAACCAGGAACACGCGGCAATTATCGACGCAATCGAACAGCGTAACGTCAAAAATGCGATCAAGATCATGAACCAGCACCTGATGCATATCGAAAGCAAGATCCGCGACAAACCGAAAGCGCCACAGGCGGATCTGGAAACGCTGCTGCGACCAGCGGCCGAACGGGCGCCCGCATGAACGACTATCCGCGCGACATGATCGGTTATGGCGCCAGTCCACCCCACGTGCAGTGGCCGGGAAACGCCCGCATTGCGCTGCAGTTCGTGCTCAACTACGAGGAAGGCGGTGAAAACAACGTGCTGCATGGTGACGCCGGGTCGGAGCAATTCCTGTCTGAGATTATCGGCGCACCGAGTTACGCCGCGCGTCACATGAGTATGGAATCGATTTACGAATACGGCTCCCGCGCAGGAGTCTGGCGACTGCTGCGTGAGTTCGACGCGCGCGGCCTGCCGCTGACTGTATTCGCGGTGGCGATGGCGCTGCAGCGTAATCCGGACCTGGCCACCGAGCTGGTCGGCCTGGGCCACGAGATCGCCTGCCACGGACTGCGCTGGATTCACTACCAGGAAGTGCCCGAGACGGTCGAGCGCGAACATATGCAGCTGGCGCTCGAAATCGTCGAAAACCTATGCGGGATATCGCCACAGGGCTGGTACACTGGCCGCGACAGCCCCAACACGCGACGCCTCGTAGTCGAACAGGGTTCCCTGCTGTACGACTCCGACTACTATGGCGACGATCTGCCGTTGTGGACTCGGGTTAACACCGGCGATGGCGACGCGAAGATGCACCTGGTCGTACCCTACACGCTCGATACCAACGATATGCGCTTCGCCACCACACAGGGATTTAACAGCGGCGAGCAGTTTTACCAGTACCTGCGCGACAGCTTCGACGTGCTTTATTCCGAGGGTGAAGAGACACCGAAGATGATGTCGGTCGGGTTGCACTGCCGCCTGGTTGGTCGCCCGGGACGTTTCCGCGCACTGCAGCGCTTTCTCGATCACGTGCAGGCGCACGAACGCGTATGGATCTGCCGCCGTATCGATATCGCGCGCCACTGGATAGACATGCATCCGCCACAAACCGCATAATTCGTCCATGGGTTTGAGCATCGACGATATCAACAACCGCGGCGAAGAGGACTTCGTCAGCCTGCTGGCCGCCATCTTCGAGCATTCACCCTGGGTGGCCGAACTGGTTTACGACCAGCGCCCGTTTGCCGACCGCAACGCACTGCACCGGGCAATGGTAGACGCGATGCGCCAGGCGCCCGAGCTGCAGCGCATGGCATTGCTCTGCAGTCATCCGGAGCTCGCCGGCAAGGAAGCCAAGACCGGCAGCCTGACCGATGCCTCGCAGCGCGAACAGGCTGGCGCCGGGCTCGACCAATGCAGCGCCGACGAGTTGCGCAATATCCAGACGTTAAACCAGGCCTACCGCAACAGATTCGAATTCCCGTTCATCATCGCGGTGACCGGGCTCGACAAGCATCAAATCATCGCGGCCATGGAGCGACGGCTCGCCAACAGCAAAAGCAATGAATTCGATACCGCGCTCGGCGAGGTTGAAAAGATTGCTCGCATACGCATTGATGCCCTGATTGATGACTGACGCCTCCACCCTGATCGATCGTTCCGGGGTACATCACGAGTGGCGGGAAATCCTGCAGAACGCGCTCTCCGAACTGCAACCGGATTACGTCGAATCCCTGTTGCACGACGGCAATTGGCTGCCCGGCAGCGACCGCCTGCTGGCGGCGTTCCGGCGCGATCGTGCTGCCGTGCGTTACCTGCTGATCGGTGAATCGCCCTACCCGCGTGCCGAATCGGCCAACGGCATCGCATTCTACGATGCCGCGGTCGGCGAACTTTGGAGCGACAGGGGCCTGAGCAAGGCGGTCAATCGCGCCACTTCGTTACGCAATATAGTCAAAACCGCGTTACTGGCCGAAGGGCACCTGCAGCGTGACGCCGACGGTAAAATTACCCAGGACGCAATCGCCAGGCTGGACAAGCGCCCATTGATCAAGACGCTGCCCGAGCTGTTCGACAACCTGGAACACGCCGGATTCCTGATGCTGAATGCAACCCCGGTTTTACACCCGCAGCGCAAGCCCGCCGTCGAAGCGAGATACTGGACGGATTTCCTGGAACAGTTGTTGGTTCTGATTGCGCAACGATGCCCGCATCGCGTTACGCTGCTGCTCTGGGGCAAGATCGCGGGACTGGTCGAGGCGATGCCGGCGAGCACAGGCTTCGATAAGATCGTGTGCGAGCATCCCTACAATATTTCCTTTATCGACAATCCCGAGATGCTGCGATTGTTTGCGGATCTGCGCGTCTTGCGAGCAAAGGGGTAGCAGTGTAGGACCGTGGTGGGATCGCGTAAAAGGTTGAGCGAAATTTAACGACTGCGCTCGGCAGTGATTAAAGCGACAGGTTATTTGTAGCCACGATACATTTGTCGAGTATTCATCGTTCTTGCCGGTACCACCTGAAATCCGATCATGTAGTGTTCGGTCGCTGCCGTGATACTAGACTGATGCTGCATGACGCATCGAAATCAATATTGCCGCTTGCCCGTTGATTCATATCTTACCGGGTAAAATTATCTGTCTGATCACTGGTCGATCTTAAGTCAATCTTCAGACTGGTTCGCTACAAACGAAGTCATGAGAGTTCTCGTGATTGAAGATTCGGCCAGGCTTAACACTTCCCTGGGCGCCGGCCTGCGCGCGCTGGGCTATGCGGTCGACGTGGTTGCCGATAGCACCCGAGCGATCGACTTTGCGTCCCGGCGGGACTACGACATCATCATCCTGGACCTGATGCTGCCCAAGGATTCCAGCCTGCTGGTGCCGCACGAAATTCGTGAATTGAACCGCGACGTCGAAATCCTGATCCTGTCCGCACGAGACCAGATTCACGACCGCGTCACAGCCCTGATCCAGGGCGCCGACGACTACCTGGTAAAACCCTTCTCGTTCGACGAGCTGCATGCCCGCATCCAGGAACTGGTGCGACGTAAGGCAAATCACAAAATACCCATCGTCGAATGCCAACGCAGCGGCAAACCCCAGCGCTACTTCGATGACCTGATCGGCAACCTGCTCCATCTGTGCGGCAATGACAACGGTGACATCGAACTGGTCATCAGCGAAGTCAAACTTGCCGACCTGCTGCAACGAGTCGTATCGCCACTCAAAAGCATAGCCGCGGAGAAGGAGATCGTGCTGAGGTTACCCAGGGAAAAACTACCGAGCCTGCTGCTAGACGCCAAGTGGATGGAGCACCTGCTATCTAACCTGATATTCGATGCAACATTGCACTGCCCGGCCGAGGCGGAAATTCGCATCCGGGTGCAGGACGAGCGCGAACGCTGCCGCATCGAGATCGAAACCCCGGTGGACGAGGCGTTCGACTTGTCGTTAGTTCGATCTTACGCCTCGTACCTGAAGCTCGAAATCGATAGCCGTATCATCGCCGACGATCGATTTTGCGTCGGCATTTCGAATATCAAAATTGTCTAGATTATCGGGGTGCATTCGGGCAACCTTTCTCCTGGCGACGATTATCGTAGCGATGAGGTTGGCAGAATGGAAATTCCGGATTTCGACGACGTTAGTGCGGCACAGGCTCGTATCGAACCTTATGTTCACCGCACCCCATTACTGACCTCGAGTTACCTCGACCAGCTATGCGGCGCTGAACTTTTTTTCAAGTGCGAAAACCTGCAGAAGGTGGGCGCGTTCAAGGCGCGCGGCGCCGTGAATGCCGTGTTCGGCCTGTCCGATGCCGAGGCGGCGAAAGGCGTTGCCACACATTCCTCCGGTAATCATGCCGGCGCGCTCAGTTACGCCGCGATGCGTCGTGGCATCGAGGCGACCGTGGTGATGCCGCATAACGCGCCCGCCGCCAAGAAAGCCGCGGTACGAAGTTACGGCGGCAGAATAATCGAGTGCGAGCCGACGCAGGCGGCGCGCGAGGCGGCGCTGGCGCAGGTGGTCGCAGACAGCGGCGCCGATGCGGTGCATCCCTACGACGATGCCCGCGTCATCGCCGGGCAGGCCACTTGTGCGCTGGAAATGCATGAAGATGCGGGCAAACTCGATGGCGTGGTTGCGCCCATCGGCGGCGGCGGCCTGATCTCCGGCACCTGTTTGAGCCTCTCCCAGGTGGCCCCGGAAACCAGGATTTACGCGGCCGAACCCGCCAACGCCGACGATGCCTACCAGTCGTTCAACAAAGGGGAAATCGTCGAGAAGGATGCGCAGCAATCGGTGGCGGATGGTCTCAAAACCAACCTCAAGCCCCGCACCTGGCATTTCGTTTCGAACTACGTAACTGATATTCTGCTCGCCAGCGAAAGCGAAATACTGGACGCGATGTACCTGACCTGGGAGCGTATGAAAATTATCATCGAGCCATCTTCGGCAGTGCCGCTGGCGGTCATCCTGAAAAACAGGGAGCTGTTCCGGGGGCAGCGCATCGGCGTGATTATTACCGGCGGCAACGTCGATCTCAAAAATTGTCCCGGGTGCAAATCCTGAAGGCCCGGTTTGCGCATAACGATGAATGACCTTTTTGATAAACCCATCGTCGGTCTGAATATCCCCGCCGCGGTCGGTATGACGCTGGCCGAAGTGTGCACGCCGGCGCTGATCGTCGATCTCGACGCCTTCGAGGCCAACGTCGCCACGCTGCGCGCGCGCCTGCAGGCGGCCAGCGTGCGCCTGCGCGCGCACGCCAAGACCCACAAGTCGGTCGATATCGCTCGCTACCAGATCGAGCAGGGCGGCGCCTGCGGCATCTGTTGTCAAAAAGTCGCCGAGGCAGAAGTTATGGTCGCCGGCGGAATCGGCGACGTGCTGGTGTCGAACCAGGTAACCGACCCCGGCAAAATCGACCGCCTGGCGCGGCTCGCGCTGGACGCCCGGCTGCTGGTTTGCGTCGATGATCCGACCAACGTCGAGGTCCTGGCTGCGGCCGCGCGACGGCATGGCGCGACGATTGAATGCCTGGTCGAAATCGATTGCGGCGCCGGACGCTGCGGCGTCGAACCCGGTGCCGCCGTCGTCGCCATTGCGGCTAAAATAGACGCCAGCAGCGGCCTCAAATTTGCCGGGCTGCAGGCCTACCAGGGTGCGGCACAGCATATCCGCAATTTCGACGAACGCCGACAGACGCTCGCAAGCGCGATCGAGCAGACCCGCGATACGATCGATCGGTTGGCAGACGCTGGCCTGTCTTGCGAGATCGTCGCCGGGGCCGGGACCGGGTCCTATCAGTTCGAGGCCGCTTCCGGAATCTATAACGAAATGCAGTGTGGGTCCTACATATTCATGGACGCCGATTACCAGCGGGTGCTCGATCAAAGCGGCGAACGTATTTCGGAATTCAACAACAGCCTGTTCGTCTGGACCTCGATCATGTCCAAGACGCGCGAGCTGGAAGCGGTATGCGACGCCGGCCTCAAGGTGTTATCGGCTGATTCGGGCCTGCCCGTGGTTTACGGTCGAGACGATATCGAGTACACGTCGATATCGGACGAACATGGCGTATTGGCCGACCCGCATAATCGCCTGCGACTGAACGACAAACTGAAATTGATTCCGGGTCACTGTGATCCGACCTGCAACCTGCACGACTGGTATGTCGGGATTCGCAACGACAGGGTCGAGTGCCTGTGGCCGGTCAGCGCGCGCGGCATGGCTTTCTGAGCGACGGGTTCCGAGCCGCCGTGAAGACTATCCAGCTGAAACCCGATCTTGCGCGGACCCGGCAGCTGGAACCCAACCGTGAGCCGCTTTACAAACGCTTGCCGACCCACGACGAAAACGGCAAGTTCCTGTGCGATTTCATGATGTTGATACCGGGCTTGAGGAACCTGTCGGAGTTAAATCTCAACGACCGGATGGCCGCCCTGCATTCGCTGCTGGGCCGACACGATGATGTCGTGTTCGCGGACTTGAATACCCCGCTGAACCTGCTGTGGGTTTCGGTCAGGGCCCGCCATGGCGTTATCCGCGAACTGGCGGCCGAGATTCAGCTGCGCGTCCCGGAGGCGCGGCTGGTGGGGCACCCGCTGAAAGAACGTCAAGGCCGCTTCGAAAGGGTCAAGGCCCTGTATCGTCTGATATCAAAAGGAGAGCCAAGAGATTTGGCGAAAGCTGAAGAGGGCGGAGGTTAATAGCTAGCTCCGCCCTCTGTTACGCTTTGATTAACGACTGGCGAGATAGCTGCTCAAATCGCCCAGGATTTCATCCTTGTCGACCGGCGCGCCCATTTCGATCATCGCATCGGCGAAACGGCCGACGATGTCCGTGATCGCAGCGGGGGTCAGCTGGTTCAGAATCCCGATCCGGACCTGGGTCGGCTCGGACAGCGTCGGCCAGATGGCGAAACCGCGCGCGCGGCAGTTGCCGACCAGCTCCTTTTCCTTACCGGCCAGATCTGCGGGCAGGTTACATACCACCAGGCTGGTCATGTTCGAAGTCACTTCGCAACCCATCGATTCGACCGCATTACGCAGACCTTTCTCGTAAAACGCGTAGTCGGCCGCCTTTTGCGCACGGCCGTGCTGCAGCAACAGTCGCAGCGCCTCGTGGAACGAAGCCACCGCGTAGCCGGAATGCGTGCGGTGATAGGCCGCCGCCTCCACATCCTGGCCGTCGTTGATACACCAGTGACGCGCGTCGAGAATCGGATTATGCAGGTAGCTCGGGCAGCCGCGCTGCTTGATCAGGTCGATGACCTTGTCGTTGAAGCTGATCGGCGCATAGGTCACCGGCAGGCCGAGGATTCCTTTCTGCGGACAGGAAGCCCAGGTGGTTACCGCCGGGTAGTCGTCGATATTGAAATCGGTGATACCCAGGCTCGAAACACAGTCGATGATGCCCATGACGTCGTGCTTCGCGCAGGCGTCGTTAAAGCCCTGCAAATCGTTGATACGACCGCTACCGGTTTCCCAGTGCGCCATCACGGCCCACATCGGCTTGTGCTCCGCCAGCGCGGCCTCGACGATATCACCGGTCACCGACTGGCCGTGCGGTACGTTGACGGTGACGACGTTTTCCGGCTTCGGGTCGAGCGGGTTGGCAGCCAGTTCCTCATTGCTGGCGACGTGCAGGCGCACGCTCAGGTCATCGATACCGCTGAAGGTGCCGTTGACGAAACAGACTACCTTATCACCCTTGAGAATCGGCATGAACGCGGTGTCCAGTGCGCTCCAGCCGGTGCCGCATACGGCATAGGTGTACAAATTGCTGGTGCCGAACACTTCGCGCAACATGAACTTGGCCTCCTTCATTCCGCGCACCACGTCGGCCTGCATGTGATCCGCGACACCGGCCGCGGCGAAGCGCTCGAGTACGCGTGGATCGGTGTTGCCCGGCCCGGGGCCGGCCGCCAGCGTATCGGGGATTTCGAGTTGTGGGAAAATTTCGAATTCCTCTTCGGATTGGTAATCAAGATTGGGTTGGGATGACATGTCGTTAAGTTCTCCAGTTACAAAAATTCAGGGCATGGCCGCAGCGCCCGCGCGCGCGACAATACCGTCTTCATTCGCTTTCGCCCCGCTAATCCCGATGGCGCCGACAATCTCGCCCTCGTAGGTAAGCGGTTCACCACCTTCCAGCGGCATGATTCCCGGCATTTCCAGGTAACCTGGCTGCCCGTTGTTGACGCGATCGGCAAACACGCTGGTCGGCCGTCGAAACAATAACGCGGCCTTCGCCTTCTTCACCGCGACATCGATGCTGCCGAGCTGGGCCCGTTCGCGCTGCAGGTACATCAGGTGACCGCCGTCGTCGACGATCGCGATCACCATGTCCCAGCCGTTCTCGTCGGCAGACTGCTGCGCCGCTGCCGCAACCGTCTTAGCGGTTGCCAGATCGATACAGTTTTTCTGTTTCAATTCAGCTCCAGTTCCTGTCGGGTCAGATCCCTACAGCGGGGGTACGCCCGCCCAGCTCGCGCGTAATCTCGGCGGCGGTCTGGCGGACGGCGTTACCCATTTCGCCCAGGCGACTGTCGACGATGCGCGCTTTCGGACCGGACAGTGAAATCGCCGCCAGCGCCTGGCCGTTTTCGTCAAAAATCGGCGCCGCCACGCAGCGTAATCCGACCGCATGTTCCTCGTCATCGAGTGCGTACCCCTGTTGCCTGACCTGCTCGAGTTCATCGCGCAGCATGGCAGGGTTATCGATGGTGCGATCGGTGTACCTGGCCAGCCCGCGTTGCTGCAGTATGCGCGTCACCCGCTGCTGCGGCATGTTTGCCAGCATCGCCTTACCAACCCCGGACGCATGAATCGGCGAACGGCTGCCGAGCCTGACGATCATGCGCATCACTTCCCGCGATTCGACCTGGCTGATAAATACCACCTGGCCATCGTCGATGACGCCCAGGTTCACCGTTTCACCGCACTCCTCGACCAGCGCATGCATGTAAGGCCTTGCGCTGGCGACGAAATCGCGGCGCTTTAGAAAAGCATTCCCGACAGTAAAGGCCTTCAGGCCGATAAACCACGAACCCTCGTCGGGGTCCTGCTCGACAAAATCGAGTTCCTCGAAGGTGCTGAGCAAGCGATGCACGGTCGCCGCAGGCATCCCCAGCTGGTAAGACAGGTCGGTCAGATGCATCCCG